>CADAFC010000179.1 GCA_902787095.1 uncultured Bacteroidia bacterium | reverse complement strand
TGATTTTGCTTTTTCATAATGATATATTTTAAACTAAATTTCATCAAGTTCAAGCCACCGCATCTCTTTCTCATCCAACAAATCGTTGATTTCCGCCAGCCTCTTCCCTATCTTGTCAATCTCCTGATAATCAGTCTGATTCTCAAGCTGCGAAGTCAACGATTTTTTCTCATTTTCCAAATTCTCGATGTCAATGGCCAGTTGTTCGTATTCTTTTTGCTCTTTAAACGAGCGTTTCTTGCTTCTTTCAGTCGCTTTCGGCCTGTTTTCGCGGGTATTGACACGCTCAGCCACCTGAATCTTGTGCTGTTCCTTGTTACGCTCCTCAAGCCATTCGTGATATTGCGAATAGTTGCCCATGAAGCCTTTCACCGCCCCTTCTCCTTCGAAAACAAACAGCTGGTCGACGGTCTGGTCGAGGAAATAACGGTCGTGCGAGACCATTCTGTAACGTCAAGATATCCAAGTCGTTTGTAGGCTCGTCGAGAATCAGGAAGTTCGGATTTTTTATCAAAATCGTGAGCAGATAAAGTCTGCGTTTCTCACCGCCGCTCAGCAACGCCACTGGCTGGCGGTGCATCGAATACGGAAACATGAAATGCGCCAGCAGCTTGTCGGCGGTGTAGACCATGTCCTTGCCGTAATATACCACCTCGGCTATGTCGCGGATGGTGTCAAGAACGGTCTTGTTTTCATCGAATTTGATACCGCCCTGTGTGTAATAGCCGTAAACAACGGTCTCGCCCACCACGATGGTGCCTGAATCAGGTGCCTCATGACCGGTTATCATATTTAAAAAGGTGGATTTACCGACGCCGTTTTTGCCGATGATGCCGATGCGCTCACCTTTCTTGAAGATATAGTCGAAGTCTTTGAGCAGATACAGGTTATCCCATTTCTTGGTGACGCCTTTCATCTCGAGGATCTTGCCGCCGAGACGCTGCATATCGAGTCCGAACTGAATCTCGGTATTGTCGCGAATCATGCGTGCTTTCTCTTTCAGGTCGTAGAAAGCGTCGATTCTCGCCTTTGCTTTGCCTGTTCGCGCCTGCGGAGTGCTGCGAATCCACTCAAGCTCATGTTTCATCATCTGGCCTGCCTTCTCCGCCGCGATGCGCTTATTTTCCTCACGTTCACGGCTTTTCTTGACGTAATAGTCGAAGTTGCCCTTGTGTGTGTAGATAGTTCCGTGATACATCTCCAGAATCTTATTGCACACACGGTCAAGGAAATAACGGTCGTGAGTGACCATAAAAAGGGTCACATTCGACTGGGTGAGGTAGTCCTCGAGCCACTCCACCATCTGCATGTCGAGGTGGTTGGTAGGCTCGTCCAAAAACAGCATGTCAGGGTCGTCGAGAAGCACCAAAGCGAGTGCCAGACGCTTCACCTGACCACCCGACAGAGTGCCGACTTTCTGCGTCAAGTCGTTGATTTCGAAGGTAGAAAGCAGCTGTTTCAGCCTCAGCTCATACGACCACGCCTGCATGGTGTCCATCTCCGCCGTAGCCTTATCCAAATTAACTTGATTTACAAGGGCTTCCTCATAACGTTTTATAACTCGCATCACGTCGGTATGACCAGTCGCGATGACGTCTTCTATGGTGAGATTCGGGTCAAACTTCGGCAGCTGTTCAAGGTAACCGATGCGTACATTCTCGTTAAACGTAACCTTTCCGCCGTCCCCTTTCTCGATACCGAAAGAGATGTTCTCGAACAGCAGTTTGTCGCTGAACGCCTTTGAGATATTATCGACTGACAAGTAATTCATGATGCAAAGATAGTGAAAAGTCTTTAGTTTTTAGTCATTAGTAATTAGTTTTTATGAATAAAATGACTAAAGTGTAAAAACTAACGACTAAAGATTGGAAAAATCCGTATTTTTGCAAAAATTTTCCACATGAAAACAGTATGGCAGCTTTTCATCACGTTTTTCAACATCGGGGCGTTCACCCTCGGTGGCGGATATGCCATGCTCGACATGATTGAAAAGGCTGTCGTCGACCGTCGTCA
>CADAFC010000178.1 GCA_902787095.1 uncultured Bacteroidia bacterium | reverse complement strand
TGACAGGTCACATGCCGCCAATATCGCGCCGAACACGCAACCCACAGAGAAACAAGCCACTGCGAAACCGCTGGTGAATATCTCAATCACCACGAACACAGCCGCAACCAATAACCAAATCTGCCAAATAGTCATAATTCTTAAGTTTTAATGTTTCTGCAAATTTACTGTTTTTTTTCAAATATTGAACGATTTCGGAAAAATTGTTTCAAATTTCAAATCCTGTTTTGTTATAGGATGAATGAAACACAGCTTGAATGCATGAAGTCCTAGTCTCCCGATCTTGTCATCTCCATCGCCATATTTCGGGTCACCGACAACAGGAAAACCGATGTCCTGCAGATGAACACGAATCTGGTTCTTGCGGCCTGTTTCCAATCTGAGTTCGACAAGAGAATATCCATCCGACACCTTTATTAATTTATAATGTGTCACTGCGAACTTGCCTCCGTTGTCCGATTTGCTCGAATAGGTCACAAACTGAGCGTTGTCCTTTAAATACGAGCTTATCGTACCTTCTTTTTTCTTCATCTCGCCATGCACAAGTGCCACATAACGCCGGTCATACACCGTCTCTTTCCAATTCTCCTCGAATTTCAAGGCTATTTTTTTGTCTTTTGCAAAAATCAGAAGGCCTGAAGTGTCCCTGTCGAGACGATGAACAGTGTGCGCATGACATTTTTGATGCGTTTTTTCAAGATATTGATTCAGTATGCTTTGCACCGTCTCGTCTTCCGGATTCGGCGAATGACAGATTATCCCCGGTTTTTTATCGACAACAAACAGGTACTGGTCTTCATAAACAATCTTAATCCATTGACTGTCAATGCTGTTGAGCTTATGGTTCTTCCCAATTCTCACCTCCATGCCTGGAACAAGTTGGAAATTATGCTGCGTCATCGTCTTTCCGTTGACCGCCACCGAACCGCCTGTCAGGATGTTCTTCGCCTTGGTCCGACTTATGCCGTCCATCTTCTTCATGATGAACGTCAAAAGCTCGTCAGCTTCCAATACTTTGAAAATCAATGTCTTAGATTTATTGTCATTTTGATTTTGCATAAACAAATTAATTTTCACAAAAATAATAATTTTTTTTGATTTAAAAAACAAAAATGTCTAAATTTGCAGTAAATTTGCAGAAGAAAACGAATTAACTACTTTACTTTGATAATACTATGACTATCAACGAATTAAAAGATGTCGCGTCGCAAGTCAGACGTGATATTATCCGAATGGTTCATGGTTGTCAGTCGGGACATCCGGGCGGCTCACTCGGCGCCACCGACATTGTGACGGCCTTGTATTTCGACCAGATGCACATCGACCCGAAGCATTTCACGATGGATGGGGCGGGAGAGGACATGTTCTTTCTTTCCAATGGTCACATCAGCCCGATGCTGTATAGCATCCTGGCTCGCCGCGGCTACTTTCCGGTGAAGGAGCTGGCCACTTTCCGTCGTCTCGGCACACGCCTCCAGGGTCACCCGACCCCTGTTGAAGGTCTCCCGGGCATCCGTGTTGCAAGCGGCTCACTCGGCCAGGGACTGTCAGTGGCGGCAGGCGTGGCACAAGCCAAGAAACTCAATGGCGACAACAGCCTCGTGTTCTGTCTCATGGGTGACGGTGAGCAGGAGGAAGGTCAGATCTGGGAAGCGGCGATGTACGTCCCGGCAAAAAACGTCGACAACCTTGTGGCTATCATCGATTACAATAAAAAACAAATTGACGGCAGCACCGATGATGTGATGAACCTCGGCGACCTCAAGGCTAAATACGAGTCGTTCGGATGGAAAGTGTACGAATGCAACGGTAACGATATGCAACAAATCGTTGATACTCTTAATATTACTCGTAAGAACGCTCATAAAGGCCAGGCCCAGATCATCCTCGCTCACACCGAGATGGGTATGGGTGTCGACTTTATGATGGGAACACACAAATGGCACGGCACACCGCCTAACGACGAACAAGCCGCCAACGCTCTTTCACAGCTTAAAGAAACACTTGGAGATTATTGATTAACCCATCGTCATTCCGAGCGTAGTCGAGGAATCACAGCCATCTGAATCATTCAGAATTACTAAAAAAACAATGCCGGTGATTTCTCCATTCCGCTTCGTTCTGCTCGAAATGACGGGAAAAGATATATTATCATGAAAATAGAAGTTCAAAATTATAAAGATACAAGAAGCGGCTTCGGTGACGGTCTGCTCGAAGCCGGCAAACGCAACCCTAAGGTCGTCGGCCTCACTGCCGACCTCACAGGCTCACTCAAGATGGGCGACTTCGCCAAGGCATTCCCTGAAAGATTCTTCCAAGTGGGAATAGCAGAGGCAAACATGGTCGGAATCGCAGCTGGATTGGCTATAGGCGGCTACATCCCATTCACAGGCACCTTCGCCAACTTCTCATCAGCTCGTATCTATGACCAGATCCGCATGGTGGTGGCTTATTCCAACAAAAACGTCAAGATATGCGCCTCACATGCCGGCGTGACCCTCGG
>CADAFC010000177.1 GCA_902787095.1 uncultured Bacteroidia bacterium | reverse complement strand
ACCGACAATCCGAATGTGGAGTTTTTTGTGAATTTCTCGTTTAAGACAAGACACGGCAACGACCTTCTTCCTGAAGGATATGAGATTGCTTACGAGCAACTGCAGTTCAAAGTGCCTATGAAGGATGAAGTTGATTTTGATAAAATAGAAAAACTCAATCTGACGCAGAATAAAAACGTTATCCTGTTGAGTAACAATGATGTCAGTTTTACTATCGATAAAAAAGAAGGCGTCCCGACTTCATATATATACAAAGGTGTGGAGATGCTTGCCGGCGCAATGAGACCTAACTTCTGGCGTGCGCCGACATTGAATGACGATGTCGACTGGAACGGTCGCCGCAAATGGGAGCAGGCAGGCTTGGACAGCCTTGAGTTAGGCAACAAGTTCTTTGAAGTCAACCGAATTGACAAAGGAACCGTTGAGGTTTGTGTCGACCTTGAGTTTTTAAATAAAGAAGGTGAATTGGTATTGAAAACCAATCAGTTATATCTTGTAAACGGCAATGGCAAAGTTGATGTCATGATGACAGTGATGCCGACAGCATTGGTCACGACATTCCCGAAGATAGGCACACAATTGCGTATACCGCTTGGCTTCGACAAAGTGAGATATTTCGGTAAAGACACCGAAAACTACCCTGATAGGGACGCCTCGGGCAGGGTGGGAGTGTATGAACGCAACGCCGGCGACTTCTTCGAGATGCATGAGGAGCCTCAGGAGAGCGGCAACCGTACCGGGGTTCGTTGGTTTGAAATCACAGACGCCCAAAACAACGGCATCCGCGTGAGTTGTGGTGAGGAACACCTGAACTTCAGCATCTACCAGTATTCCGACGAGGCTCTGACGAAGGCGGAGAGGATAAACCAGATAACGCCAGCCGACTTTTGGACGGTGAACATCGACTATAGGCAGGCACCGTTGGGAACTGCCACTTGTGGTCCGGGTGCACTCGACAAATATCTGATAAAGAATGAGATATATGAATACTCATTCACCATCAGCCCTTTAAAAAATAAATTTTAAATCTTTAAATTTTTGAATTATTAAATCTTTAGAATATGTTTAAAGGTCATCCAAAAGGTTTGTACGCCCTCGCTCTTGCCAACACTGGCGAGCGTTTCGGCTATTACACCATGCTTGCAATCTTCGTGTTGTTTTTGCAGGCAAAATTCGGTCTCACAGCTCAGGCGGCTGGACAATATTACGGCATCTTCCTTGCCGCGGTTTATTTCATGCCAATCATAGGCGGATACATCGCCGACAAGTTCTGGGGCTTCGGAAAGACTGTTGTTACTGGCATCTTGGTGATGTTCACAGGCTATCTGCTGCTGTTTACACAGAAAGACGCCTCCGGCGGCATGGCGTTCACAATGATGATCATGGTGATGGTGGGCAACCTCTACGACGACGCCAAATACGCCGCCAAACGTGACGGCGGTTTCAGCCTGTTTTACATGGCGATAAACATAGGCTCGATGTTCGCGCCTACCACGGCAACGGCTGTCACTAACCTCTTCCTTGGAAAGAGTGGCTACACCTACGACGCCAACATCCCTTCGTTGGCACATCAGTTCCTCGATGGCACGATAAACGCAGATGGCATGGCTCGACTGGAGACTTTGGCTGGCTGTCAGACAGGCTTTGGCGGCGACATGACTGCTTTTTGTCAGAACTATATCGATTCATTATCAGTGGCTTACAGCTACGGCTTCGGCGTGGCTTGCATCTCGTTGATACTCTCGATAGCCATTTATTTCGGCTTCCGCAGGACATTCAAACACGTCGACGTACGCAAGGACAAACAGTCTGCGACTGAGGAAAAGGTCGTCGAACTCACTCCGAAGCAGACCAAAGACCGTGTAGTGGCACTGTTTTTGGTGTTTGCTGTCGTCATCTTCTTCTGGATGGCGTTCCAACAGGCTGGCTTGACACTCACATATTTCGCTCGTGACTATACAGCATCCGTTGCGACAGGCTGGACACGAATCGGCTTCGACGTCTGGACGTTGGCGATGATTGCC
>CADAFC010000176.1 GCA_902787095.1 uncultured Bacteroidia bacterium | reverse complement strand
GAACACACCGTCGGGACTGCCACAGGCAGTGGATGTCTTAGGCGACGTGAAAGGCATAGAGTTCATATTCCTGGACGAGAAAGACGTGGTTCGCCATAAACTCGTGACGGACATCGTCAATGCGTACAAGAAGTTTTATCATGATAATGATGATAACGACACCGTCATTTCGACTGAAGCGGAGCGGAATGGAGAAATCTTCGACAGATGATTGATCCGAAACTATTCAAATGGCGGTGATTTCTCGACTTCACTACGTTTCGCTCGAAATGACGACTAAAATGAAAATATTAAAAATGATTATATGAAAGCATTAACAAGAACTGATTTCAATTTCGAAGGTCAGACAAAAGTGTATCACGGCAAGGTCCGTGACGTTTATTTCATCGACAACAAATACCTGGTGATGGTTGCCACCGACCGCATCTCGGCATTTGACGTCATTTTGCCGGAAGGCATCCCTTATAAAGGCCAGATTCTCAATCAGATAGCTGCTGAGTTTTTGGATATGACCACCGACATCGTGCCGAACTGGAAGATTGCAACACCCGACCCGATGGTCACAGTGGGCAAGCTCTGTAAGCCGTTCCCGGTGGAGATGATTATCCGTGGCTACCTCACAGGAAGCTCATGGCGCACCTACAAGAGCGGTCAGCATACCATCTGCGGCGTGAACATCCCTGACGGCATGAAGGAACACCAGAAGTTCGCCGAGCCTATCATCACCCCGACAACGAAGGCGGAGGAAGGCCACGACGAGGACATCTCGAAGGAAGAGATTATCCGTCAAGGACTTATCAGCAAGGAAGACTATGAGAAGATAGAGGTCATCACACGTAAGCTGTTCCAAAGAGGCACTGAAGTCGCTGCAAAACACGGCCTGATTTTGGTTGACACCAAGTACGAGTTCGGCAAGATTGGCGACCAGATCTACCTCATGGACGAGATTCACACTCCAGACTCATCGCGTTATTTTATCGCTGACCAGTACGAGGAGTGCTTCAAGAAAGGCGAGCCGGTGAAGCAGCTCTCGAAGGAGTTTGTCCGCGAATGGCTGATGGCAAACGGCTTCCAGGGTAAGGAAGGACAGAAGGTCCCAGAGATGACACCATCAATCGTGGCCGGCATTTCCGACAGATACATCGAATTGTATGAGAAGGTGACAGGCAAGAAGTTTGAGAAGGCCGCTGAGACAGAAGATGTGAAGGCGAGGATTGAGACAAACGTCAAGAATTGGTTGAAAGATAATAGATAAAAGTTAAAAGATGTAGAGACGGACGGTCGTCCGTCTCTTAATTTTTATAACACAGTAGCAATTTTTCTGATGTTTTTCAGGCGCAGTGACATTTTGGGGTTTTTCTTTGCCAAATCCATTTCATATTTTGCCTGCATCCTTATCAGAAATTCTGCATCTATATCCAACGCTTTGCCTATAAGGAGAGCATAGTCTGTGGTCATGGCGCGTTTGCCGTTGAGCACCTCGTTCAATACAGAGTATGCAATTCCTGTCGTTTCCGCCAGTTTGCGTTGTGATATGCCACGATATTCAATCTCGTCTTTTATCACCTCCCCAGGATGTGTCGGGATGAAAGGCGTGAGATTATTGGCAATCATGTTGTCCGGTTTTCCTTCAATGTGTGTCATGGTTATTTATAGTGGTTTGTTAATTCAACGATGTTACATACAGTGGCTATTTTTTGGTCGCCTTCAATCTGTTCAACAAATTCTACACGATATTTGTCATTTACTCGCACGGATGATACCCCTTTTTTATCCCCACCAAGATGCTCATAATGAAGGCTGCCAATTCGCATCAAATCATTGATGTCGATAGCGTTAACCATCATATTGATGACCTTATTATATCTTGAAACAATATCAGGCTGAAACCGATGTCGTTTGTCAGATGTTTTGCCATCAATATATAGCTCTTTCAAATACTCCTTTTCAAAA
This sequence comes from uncultured Bacteroidia bacterium, assembly GCA_902787095.1. Classification (GTDB taxonomy): domain Bacteria; phylum Bacteroidota; class Bacteroidia; order Bacteroidales; family F082; genus Limimorpha. Next base: position 137 of record CADAFC010000176.1, on the reverse strand, counting down.
ACTACTACCATATCGCTTGCAAAGATACAAATAATTTTCAAAATATTCGCAAATTTGAGAATGTTTTTTTTATAATAACACAAAAAGCGTGGAATTATGTGCTATTGTTATAAGTATAACATAAGCTTCGATTGGCG
>CADAFC010000175.1 GCA_902787095.1 uncultured Bacteroidia bacterium | reverse complement strand
GCTCGAAACAAAGCCTTGCATCGGTCTCCGACATGCCACAGCCGTTGTCGATGACGGTGATAAAGGTGCGTCCGGCATCCTTCACAATCATGTCGATCTGTGTGGCACCGGCATCTATCGCGTTCTCTATCAGCTCCTTAACGACGGAAGCAGGCCGCTGGATGACCTCACCTGCAGCAATCTGATTGGCGACCGAATCTGGCAGTAACTTGATGATATCCAACGACATAGCCTACTTCTCTCCCAGCTTCAAAAACATATTGATGAAATTCTCCACCAATGGCGTGAAGAAAATGAAGTATATCGCCAATGCCGCAAAACCGAAGATTATCACATATCTCAGCTTGTTTGCCGCCGCTCTTTTCTTGGCATAGCTGTCATCGTCAACTCTTCCCCATTTGTTGCGCATCTTAGCCCTAAGTTTCTCACTATCAGAGAGATTCGCATCCAAACCTCTCGCCGCTTTCTTCTTCTCCCACTCCTCTTTTTCAGGGTCGTAATACCTTGGAACATATTTAAACTTAGGCATTTCTGGCCTGTGAAACATGAAAATTCCCATAATTCGTTATTTTAAACTGCAAAATTAAACAAAATTTTTGAGATTACAGCCATTTTTATTAAATAAATATTAACAATTTGATTCATTTATTTTACTATCTTTGCAAGTTATAAATTTGAAAAATGACATTTTATGAAAAATTGGTTATTCATTTGTTTATCAATGACTTGTATATTGTTTTCTTGCGGCGGTTCGTCAAATAAAAATGAAAACGCCCCGATTTCCGAAAACGAGAATCTGATGGAATATACGAGTTATATCGACATAACAAATTATAAATCAGGATATTACATCAATGTTTCTTGTCCTTGGAACGACAAGTCGCTTGGTGAGTTTTATCTCTATCCGGACACTTTGCAGCTCCCAGACGAGCTCGAAAACATGCCGGTAATTCGCACCCCGGTGAAAAACGTGATAGCATATTCATCGACGCAATGGTCAGTGTTTCTTGAACTTGGCGAGATTTCGAGGGTGAAAGGCATCTTGGAGAGCAACTATACCGACAATCCTGAAATCAAGCGACTTTTGGCTGAGAAAAAGATTGAGGATGTGGGCATTGAGACGAGTTTAAAGACTGAAATAGCCATCAATCTCCACCCCGACGTGATACTTTACACGCCATATTCGACGGTTCCGAAGACCGAAATCGGCGATCTTACCGGTGCAGTGATGTTTCCGTTTGCCGACTACCTTGAAAATCATCCACTTGGACGTGCTGAATGGCTCAAGCTGATAGGTTATCTCACTTGTCGTGAAAAAGACACAGACCAGTGGTTTAACGACATCGTAACTCGTTATGACTCATTGAAATACATCTGTCAAAACGTCGAGCATCGTCCTACCGTGTTTTCCGATTTACCGTTTGAGGGACAGTGGTATCTGCCGGGCGGTGCAAGCTATATCGCTCAGATTTTCCATGACTCAGGCGCAGATTACATCTGGAAAGACAACAACTCCACGGCGAGTCTGCCTGTCGATGCCGAAACGGTGCTCTCCAAGGCGCGTGACGCCGATTTCTGGCGCATCATGAATTCGACCAACACTGAGTATTCATATAACCGCTTAGCCGTTGAAAATGAATTATATACATATTTCAAAGCATATCAAAACCGAAACATTCTGGTCTGCGACATCCGTCGTAGTGGCTACTTCGAGAAGTCGGAATATGAGCCTGATTTGCTGTTGAAAGACTTCGTCTTCGCCTTCCATCCTGAGCTGGTCGAGGCAGATTATCAACCACATTATTTTTACAAGCTGACAAATGAAAAATAAGAAGATAGCATTCGGAATTTTAGGGATAATCATCGTCGGAATCATCCTTTTCATTCTCAATTTGTTCGTCGGATCGGTCACTGTTCCGCTCGATGAAATATTTAAAGTGTTACTTAAAGAAAACACTGATAACACATTGAATGTCATTATTTTCAATTATCGTTTACCGCAGGCTTTGACAGCTCTGTTGGCTGGCGCCGCGTTAGCGGTGGCCGGTCTCCTGATGCAGACGCTGTTCCGCAATCCGCTCGCCGACCCTTCGATGTTG
>CADAFC010000174.1 GCA_902787095.1 uncultured Bacteroidia bacterium | reverse complement strand
GCTGTCTTGTTGATTTTGTTTGCGAAAGCCTCATGATACCACATGGTCTGAAGTTGACCGTTGTCGTCACGGTAAACGATGGTGTATTGGCTGGTCTTGTCAGGGTTATCCCATGCCTCAAACTCTTCTTTTGTCATGTCGGTGGGATAGAAGCCTGCGCCTTCCGGTTTAGGGCCGTAACCCGGGATGAAGACACGGCGGTTGTCGAGCTGATCCCACGGACCATAGTTGATTTCAGCGTATTTACGGGCGTTGGTGTCTTCGATTTTATTCAAAAACTCGTTTTTGCATCCGCCGAGATTCTCATGCCAATAGATGTCATCCATGTATGTTCCTGCCCTGAAAAGGAGGTCGAGCATCTTCACCTCATTTTGGGAAAGATGGCTAATGTCGGTTGTCAATGTCACCTTCGCATACTGGTTGGCGAGGGCGGCGTAGTCTTCCTTGCAGTTCTGTTCGCAGCAAGATTTGTTTTCCTGCTTTTCTCCGCAGCTTACAAGAGCTGTCGCGAGTGCTAATGTCATGGCTAAATGTCTGATTCTCATATAGTTGTAATTATTTATTTTGTAATAAACAGCTTTTTGACGACAGTCGTTTCGCTATAAATCTTAACGAAATACTGGCCTTCCGAAAGCTCAGATATGTTGATGTTGTCAGCTTTTTCGGTGCTCAGGACGACACGGCCTGTAAGGTCGACGATTTCGATATTGGTGATGGCTAAGTTGTTGTCGTTCAATATCTTGATAATGTCTTTCGCTGGATTAGGATAGATGCTGACGCTGTTGTTGGCGATGTTTTCATCAATCTCATCGATGTCGCAGGTGTGGTACAAAGGATTGGTGAATATGAGGTCGTCGCCGATGTGGTAGCAGAGCAGGTGGAAAATGGCGCCGTCGTCGGTAGGGCTGCAGTGGCCTGAGTTGACAAAGCCTTTGTTGCTGCCTATGCCTTCAATCCAATATTCCGACTCGCTTTCATGACCGATAAACAGGAATGTCAATTTCTTTCTTGAAACGCCGTTATTGTCAACGATTGTTGACACTTCGGTGACTTGCATCGGGAATTCGCCTTCATCGAAGAAATCGCCTTCTTCAAGGTCATAGTCGTAAAGCATTCTCTCCTCTTCGTATTTCGAGCCGTTCCATTTGCAATAATAAACCTGGTTGTCCTCATTGCGGTAAGCTCCGAGCAGCACACCTTGTTCCTGAACATAGATGGTATGATATTCCATCCCGTTGATTTCGGTGTCTTCTGCCTGATAATGAGTCTCTTCGTAAGTTCCCTGAGGATGTGGCGGGCTCCAGATGTATTCGCCCATGATGTACCATGTCTGAGCGTTGACGCCCAATGAAATTGCCAGTAAAGCCACTGTAAGAGCGGCCATTTTCTTCAAATTTTGTAAACGTGTAGCCATAATTATACAAATTAATTCAAGCTACAAAATTACAAAAAATTTTAAAATGACAAGAAAATAATTCGTCATTTCGACCGAAACGGAAACATTCGCTCTGGTCTCGACACCACTTCGTTGCGCTCGAAATGAAGTGGTGTGTTTATTTATTCATAAATTTCATTCGCACATTTTGTGCCAGGAACGCAGCCACGTGGTAGCCCGGGATGTTGGTGACGTTGAGCACAAAGTCGTAGTTGCGGGCGTCGTAGCGCGACACCCCCGTGTATTTCATTGTGTATTCTTCGCGTGCACGGTCAACGTTGTCGATGCGTTTGCGGGCGTTCATCTTGGTGATGCCGTGTTTCTCGCTGACGTGGTTAACACGGGCGTTGTAATCGGCGATGAGCAGCACTCTCACCACATTAGGATGGTTGCGGAAAATGTGGAAGCCGGTACGGCCCACTATGATACATGACTCCTTCGAGGCGATATTCAGCAGGATATCCTTCTGGATGTCGTAGATTTTTTCGGGCAGCTCATTGGCGACGCCCAGATAGGCTATTTCCCTGCCGCCTGAACCGAACTCGCGGTTGATGGTGATGATAAGCTTGTTGTCTTTCATAATAAAGTTGTTTAACGATTATCACCTGCAAAATTAAATGATATTTTTGAAAAAAACAAGAAAAAATCGTCATTTCGACTGAAACGAAATAAAATGGAGTGTAATGGAGAAATCTCCGGCATAAAATTTCTTAAGGATTCAAATGGCTGTGATTTCTCGACTTCGCTCGAAATGACGGAAACAATGGCCTGATTTTTATTTGGTTTTTAAAATCTGTGAGTGAAAAATTAGTATCTTTGCACCATGGCGGGCATTTATCTCCATATTCCGTTTTGTAAGTCAAAATGCGCTTACTGTAACTTCTTCTCTGTCGTTTCGGAGAAGCAACGTGTTG
>CADAFC010000173.1 GCA_902787095.1 uncultured Bacteroidia bacterium | reverse complement strand
AAGTTGAAAAACAACAAGTACGTGTCGATGTTCGAGATGTTGACCGACATGTATGGCCGTCCGAAGTACAACGAGTTCGACCCGACGGTGTTCATCTCGATATTCTTCATGCTGTTCTTTGCTTTCTGTATGGGCGACGCCGGCTACGGTTTGGTACTCATCGGCGCCAGCATTGCCTTGAAGAAGATGATGCCTGATATCGCGAAACTCGGCGTGGTGCTGGGCATCGCGACGACGGTCATCGGATTCTTTTTCCATACGTTCTTCTCGACTGACATGCTCACATGGAGTATCATTCCGGATGCTGTGAAAAAATGTATGGTCCCTACAGAGATTGCAGGATTTGACGGCACAATGGTGCTGGCAATCTTGGTCGGTATAGTACATATCTGTTTGGCGATGATTGTCAAGACGTATCAGGCGACAAAAGTCAACGGCTTTGCAAATTCGCTCGGGGCCTGGGGCTGGACGCTGCTTATTGTCGGCGGAGTCATAGTTGGCGGTCTCGCTCTCATCGGAGTGATGGAGTCCACAGTGGCGACATGGGTCATAATAATTATTGGAATCCTGTCGGCACTGGGTATCTTCTTCTTGAACAACATACATCGTAATCCTTTGGTGAACATGGGTGTTGGGCTTTGGGATACCTACCAGATGGTCACGGGATTGCTCGGTGACGTGCTGAGTTACCTGCGTCTGTATGCTCTCGGTTTGGCAGGCGCCAAGCTCGGCGAGGCGTTTAATGCCATTGGTGTTCAGGCTCTTGGCGATGGCGGAGTGAACTGGATATGGTTTATCCTTATCGTGGTGATAGGTCATGTCCTGAACGTCGCGATGTGCGTGCTGGGAGCTTTCGTACATCCTTTGCGACTCAATTTCCTTGAGTTCTTCAAGAATTCAGGTTATGAGGGAACGGGCAGGAAATACAATCCGTTGAAAAATTGATCGTCATGAAAACAAACAGACCGTCATTTCGACCGGAGCGAAAACACACAGACCGTCATTTCGACCGGAGCGAAGCGGAGTGGAGAAATCTCATATAATAATGAATAAATGAATATTGAATTATAAATTTTAAATTTTAAATGATATGTTAGCAACAATTTTAGGTTATCTCGGTTTAGGCTTGGTTTTGGCCTTAGCGGGTATCGGAAGTTCAATTGGAACATCTACAGCTGGCAACGCTGCAGAGGGTGGTCTTAAGAAACGTCCTGAGGCATCAGGTAACTTCATGGTTTTGTCGGCACTTCCGGCAACACAGGGTATCTACGGATTCGTGGCGTTCTTCATGCTTCTCAGCAAATTCAGGGAAAACCCTGAGATGGGTCTCGTGATCTTTGGTATCGGTCTCTGCGTGGGTTTGGTCTGTATGATTTCAGCCATCCGTCAGGGTCAGGTCTGCGCCAACGGTATCGTCGGTGTGAGCCAGGGACACGATGTGTTCACCAACACATTGATCTATGCCGCTCTTCCAGAATTCTACGCGATTTTGGGTCTGGTTGGCGCTTTGATGGTGTAAGGGATATTCCAACCGAACAAATGATTTGTAGAGACGCGCCATGGCACGTCTCTACATTTTTTATTTCAAAACATTGACAAATTTGAAAAATTGTTGTATCTTTGCAGTGTAGTTTTGGAAAGATTGTTTAATAAATACAAATACGAAATAGAAATAGGATAAAACATTGACATAATTAGATAGCGTTTGTGGCTATCCTTGAAGTCCAATTTACCACCTTCGTCCTCGAAAGAGAGCATCACTCATCAAGGAATAGTTCATTTTTAACGTCGTTTTGTTACGGCGTGGAATGACTTGTTAGATGAGTGGGCGTGGTAACCCGGACTTCAAGCAAGGAATAAGTTCCACGCTGTTTTTTTTGTTGTCTTGAGAAACTAACTTATTATATAACTATAGAAGTTGCGCCCGACACGGATTTAGGGATTGAAAAATGAAAAATAAACTTTTTTCAGTGATTGCGATTGCTTTATTTGGGACGGTGTTAATCGCGTGCTCCTCATCTAACAGTAGTCAAATAGACAAGGCTTTAGATAAACTAGAGGAAGCACTTGAGAACGATCCGGAAGAAGCCCTGGAACTATATTTGGATTTTATTG
>CADAFC010000172.1 GCA_902787095.1 uncultured Bacteroidia bacterium | reverse complement strand
TTCAAACTATCAAACTTAGGGCTTGAGTGAGCGTGGGTGAATCATTGACGAAGTCAGGACACTTTATTTAATACAAATTGTTTGGTTATGTGGCAAAGTTTGAGTATTTTTGCAGCATGTTTAATATAAAATTATTGGTGTCCGATAAAAAATTGAGCTGAGTCGACAGAAAAGGGGACAAACCTTTCGGCAAGTCCATCGCCCGTCGTCTGAAACCAGAGCTTCTAGGAGGTGTCATTCTCATCTTGATTGGTGTGAAAATCCTCGTTTCAAACCTGCTCGCATAGTTTTTTGTAAAAAATGGTGTCAGATATTATAGCCAATGTGCAATGCATCATGAACATGTGACTACACTACGGGTACACAGGATCCGTCACTTTCTTTTGAGCGCAAGTATCGTGATGTCGTCGTTCTGTTCAGCACCTGTCGTGAAGTCGCTGATGTCGGCTTTCACTACTTCGATGATTTGTCGGCAGTTCTTATCGGCAAGGCTGCTGAGAGTAGAGCAGAATCGATCCTGTCCGAACATCTGCTTTTCGGGGTTGCAGGCCTCGGTCACTCCGTCGGTGTACATCACCAGCGTGTCGCCGCTCTCCATTTGCAGGGTGTCCTCCTTATATACGACATTGTTGTAAACACCGACGAACGGATTTCCTGGCTTCGGGAGTACCTCTGTCGTTCCGTCGGAATGCAACAGCACAGGCCGGTTATGGCCTGCATTGCAATAGGCAAGAAGACCAGTCTTCATATTATAGACAGCATAGAACACGGTGACAAACATGTAGTCAGCCGAATAGGCCACCAGCGGCAGGTTCGATTCCGTCATGCACTTGCCAGTATCAGAATACAACATGCCCTTCGAGCGTATGACGGTTCGGCTGATGGCCATGAGCAGAGCTGCAGGAATCCCTTTGCCGCAGACATCGGCAATGACGAGAGCTACGCGGTCGTCGTCGATACGAAAGAAATCGTAGAAATCGCCGCCAATGTCCTTTGCAGCCTCCATCGAGGCATAGATGTCTATCTTGTCGCTCTCCTCCGGGAAAGGGGGGAATGTTTGTGGCAGGATAAATTGCTGGATATCCCTGGCCGTAGTAAGCTCCTTTTTCAACGATTCTAGTTGTGTGTGTTCCTGTTCGGTCTTATGTACAAAGTTGATCCTTTCGATGGCTTTCTCGATGGTCAGGCTCAGGTCATCCATGTCGATGGGTTTGACAGCAAAGTCAAAGGCACCGTTGTTCATCGCCTGTCGGATATTCGCCATGTTACCATAGGCACTCACCATGATAACGTGAAGTGCAGGGTTGCGCATCTCGTCCACCTTGGCCAAGAGTGTCAGTCCGTCCATATCGGGCATATTGATGTCGCTGAGAATGATCTCTATATCTGGGTTGTTGTACATCACCTCGAGTGCCTCTATGCCGTTGCTGGCGAAGAAGAACTCATACTCTCCGCTGCGGATTTTCCGCCTGAAGTATTGTCTCATCAGCAGCTCCACAGCCGCCTCATCATCGACGCATAGTATCTTTATTGCTGCCATCGTCAGTCTACTTTTGTAGGTTCTTTCTTATCGTGAGCATATTCTCGCCGTTAGTGTACTCATATTCGACACCGTCCATCTTCCTCATGACGAAATAGATGCCCAGTCCGCCTATCTTTCGTTGATTAATCGGCAAAGAAGTGTCGGGGCTGTCTTTTTTAAGTGGGTTGAACGGAATGCCGCCGTCTCGGAAGCGCAGGGTAATGCCATCTTCGCTGCGCATGATTTCAACACCGAGATAGTCATTCCCACCGTCAGGATAGGCATTGTCAACGATATTCACCACCAGTTCCTCAGTTGCCAAATGAATGTCGCCAAAAACGTTTCCTGCCGAAGCAATTTCCTCTGTCTGGAGTATCGCTCGGATAATATCGAGTGACTTGCCGCGGATGGGTTGGAAGTACAACCTGGTCATGGTCTTTGCATCCAATAAGTGGTTGTCATTTCTTCATGTCCATCAGATTCTTCAGCCGCTGTTCGGACTGCTCTAACAGCCATTTAGAATGAGCTTCCTCTATTTCCTGGAGCTTTTTGTTGTAAACTTTATCACGCTGTTCCGTCCAGGTCTTCACCTGTTTGTCGCG
>CADAFC010000171.1 GCA_902787095.1 uncultured Bacteroidia bacterium | reverse complement strand
GTTCATGAATGAAGGTGATTCATCACCTTTACAGCAGAAATCCCAAATCGAAGAAGAAGCGGCCAAAACGAAGTATGATTGCGATTCTAATCGGAAATTCTGTGAAATCATGCTCCATCTCATTCAAAATGATTATCTTTGTCAAGTGTTATGAATAACGTGTAATCAGAAGGGCATGCCTTTGGTGAGGCACATGGTACAGGTGCTGGAGAACCGTCGCGACTTCACCGCCTCCTTTGTCAACAAATACAACAAGAAGCATGATTCGCTCAGCATAATCATGGCTTAGCCAGGACAAATCATCCAAAAGATTAGTTATGGTGAAACCAAACGAGACATCGTCATTGATTATCATCCAAATAATAACAAATGAAACATAATAAAATGAAACATTCTCTACTTTTACTCCTCCTGCTCGTAGTAGGTCTGCTGCCTTCGAAGGCAGACAACATTACCGTTGGCGGCACCACCCGCACGTATAATGTCATTGTGCCTAAGAATTTAGGCGAGAACCGTCCGTTGCTCATTTTCTGTCACGGATACAATCAAGATGCCAACTGGATGCAGTTCAACGAGTTCAAGAATGATAACGTGAGCATGGAAGCCGTTTGCGACACCGCCAAGTTTGTTTGCGTCTTCCCCAATGGCATTGATAGGGCGTGGGACACAGGTGGCGACCGCGATATCAACTTCATCAAGGCCATTATCGAGAAGATGGTGACGCAGCACAAAATTGACCGTAATCGTATTTATCTTGGCGGATTTTCCATGGGTGGTATGCTGACGTACAACGCCATCAACAAGATGTCGGATATCATTGCCGCCTTTGTTTCATGTAGTGGCCCGTCTGTCGTCACGCCCAAAGCCGGCCTGCGCCCTATCCCCCTGCTTCACATTCAAGGAACAGCCGACAATTGGGAAGGCGTACAACCGGCATTGAACCCCTGGATTAGACATAACGGTTGTTCTATGACGGACATAGTCATCAACAACTACAACGGCTTCAGCGGCGCGAAGATGCATATCTGGGGGCCAGGGAACGACGGTGTCGAAGTGCGGCTCCTGGAACTCAAGGACAAAGGCCACTGGATCTGCAAAGAACCACAAGTTTATACGGGTAAGGAGATTTGGAACTTCTGCAAGAACTACTCGTTGAACAAAACTACACCAAACGTCAAAATCACCGCGCCTGCTACTGGCGGCAAGTACATCAGCTTTGCCCCCAAGGGCGAGGCTGCGTTCCCCGACATTGACATCACCGCCACAGCCGATGACCCTAACGGAACCGTTGAGAAAGTGGAATTCTATGACGGTACGACGCTACTCGCCACCTGCACGTCCCAACCTTACAAGGCCACGCTGCATGCTCCCACCACAGGCAAGCACACGCTGAAAGCGGTGGCCACCGACAACGACGGCGAGACAAGCACTTGCACCGTCGAGGTGACACTTCAGGCTCCCTCATCGTCGCTCTCCCTCTCGTCGGCTTTCACCGAGGGTGGCGCTCTGCCGGCAGGATGGACCACTTACGACAGCAGCGAGCGTCGCACGGGTTATAGCAGCGGTTACTCGTCTGGCTGTCGCGTGCTGCAGTTCACAGGCTCGACACGAGGGTTCAATTACGGTCTTTATTTCCGTAACATCAATGGAAATGCCCATCAGGGTTGGGCAAAGTACGGTCTCAGTGATGGCGGCACAACGCTCAGTCTATCTCCCGGCCATTACACGCTGAAATACAAAATCTGCAACTGGAACATGCCCAACTTCGGCCCTGTTGAACTGAGTGTCGAGCGTCGCACGGGTAGCACAAATATTGCCAGTCAGACTTACACTCCCGACATCAACATCGGCAATGTGGCTTCGAACAACTTCGCCTCTCCTAAGCAGCAGGCCTTCGAGTTCGACGTTACAGAGCAGGGTGACTATGTTCTTGCCTTCTATTCTGCCCCCTCGGGATGGAGCGACTGCATCATCGGCCTGCTTACACTGACCGTCAACAGTTATGTGACAGATGGTATCAACGACGCTGTGCGCTATGATTATGAAAAAACGGCAAACGACAATGTTATATACGACCTGCAAGGCCGCAAAGTCTCTTTTCCACAGAAGGGAATTTACATCAAGAACG
>CADAFC010000170.1 GCA_902787095.1 uncultured Bacteroidia bacterium | reverse complement strand
CCAACGTGGGAACACTATATTCCCAACGTGGGAATGTCACGTTCCCAACGTGGGAACATCGCGTTCCCAGCATGGGAATCTCCAATCCGCTACCTCCTGATGAGCATTTGTTTGGCCTACCACAAACCAAGAACAGGCCTTTTATGCCACTTTTATGTCATTAGTATGTCGTTTTTATGTCGTTTCTATGTCGTTTACAGATTTTACAATTAATTGATATTAAACTAAATACAACATATTTATGTCATATGTCATTAGTTTTAGAATTTTCGGTATATACTTATTATTATGTCGTCTGTTTGTGCCGAGGGACGGTGAGAATGGCAGACACTATTGATGCATGACAAAACTGGGGCTCCATCCTAGAGCCTGATTCTATAATCTCATATCTAGAAGCCATTGGCCACCTTTTCTTTATTTATCTCGCGGGACGTACAATTGCGGCACGTGCTTCAAGAAGTCTTGATAGTACGAGAGTATCATGTCGTGGAGAGGATGGTCGTGCCGCATGAGGATGCCTGCATAATAGTTGACATTCTTGAATTTGACGGAATCACTATAAAGTGTCATTTCGTGACTGCGGGCGTAATCATAGAACCAAAGGTGGTAGAGGCGGTCACGCGCAGCCTGTCGTTTGTCGGTGGAGTCACATATATAAAGCATGACAGTTGGTTCCTGGCTGAAGAACTCTTCAAGGATAGTGGTCACCACTTCAAGAATCTTTGGGTCGTAGGAGCCATGTTCATGCTCAGTGTTATCGATGAAAAAGTAATAGGCACCATCATCCATGAAGATAGTGTCTTTGTAGAAACCGACGGTGTAGTGTATCTGCTGGTCGGTCACGAAGCGGAAAGTGAGGTCGCCCAGTTGCTTCAGAACGTAGGGCGAACTTTGGTTGAGTATACCGGCAGAAAGCGTCATCGTGCTATCTGTGCTTCTTGTTCACGAACCTGCTCACGCCACCTCTCGCGGGCATCAATCATCTGCTGGAAAGCCTCGGCATACTGCTCAGGGCTGTCGTAGCGTTTGAAAGTGTTTTGTTCAGTCATCTTCATGCTTTTATTTGTTCAACGCTGCAAATATAATCAATTTTATCGACTTCAAGGCAAAAATCGTCAGAATTGTGTGAAAGAAGGTGCAATTTTCTTCTCAACATGCCAAAAAGTGGATCATTTTTTGTGGGCGCAATGGGGAACCTTTGCGCCCCTTTCTGAACCTTTGCGCCCTAGAGGAAGAAGCGCTGGAACTCACTTTCAAAATTGGGGGTGAGGGTTTGTTGGCCGATGGCGGCGCGGATTTCTTCGAGTGTCCAAAAGCGTCCACCATCAAGTTCGTCTTTTGATGGATTGATTTCTCCGTCATAGACCGTGCGATGCACATAGACCAGCTCGCGCTCACGACGGCTTTCAAAGACGTACATCCCTACCCGCTCTGGTGTGAATTCTGCAATGCCAAGCTCTTCGCTTACCTCTCTTGTAAGGGCCAGCTCGGGTGTCTCGCCATAGTCGATATGGCCTCCTACGCTGGTATCCCACTTGCCTGGCTGAATGTCCTTCCATTCAGGTCGTTTCTGCAGATAAACCTCGCCACGCGAATTAAACACATGCAGATGAACCACAGGGTGCAGCAACTTCGATCCATTATGGCACTCGCCTCTCGTTGCTGAACCGATAACACGTCCTTCCTCATCTACCAATGGGAAACGTTCCTCTTGATTATCTTTCATCATTTCCTTGTATTTTTGGCTGCAAAGATAGCAAAAAGTAGGCATTTTCATATATTCGACAGTCAATAATTTGGAATATTTGGCTTTTTTGTGTACTTTTGCTCCCCGAAAATGAAAAGACAAAGAAAAAGGAACATAGCGGCGTGGGTATTGCTATCGGTGTTTGTGCCGATGAGCATGACAATGGCAGCACAAGAAAGCCATCAGTGTATGGGCATGACAATGGCAGCACAAGAAAGCCATCATCATCATGGCAACCATGCCCACCCTAACGATTCGAGCGACGTTTTCTTCCGTCACTTGAACCTGAATGAATTGGTGGTGACAGGCGTTACAGGCGACACGAAACTGAAAAACTCGACAGCGCCTATCTCAATCATATCAAACAAGGATCTGCGACAGACGACATCGACGAATATCATCGACGCCATTGCCCATCAGCCCGGTATGGCGCAGATTACGACTGGAGGCGGCATCTCGAAACCCATTATCCGAGGACTTGGCTACAACCGCATCATCGTGATGAACGAGGGGGTGCGCCAGGAAGGTCAGCAATGGGGCGACGAACACGGCATTGAGGTCGATCCTCAGATTGTCAACTCGGTGGAAATCCTGAAAGGTCCTGCGAGTCTGATGTACGGTAGCGACGCGATGGCAGGCGTCGTGATTCTGCACAGTGCCCCTACCCTGCCCCAAGGCGAGATGAGAGCCAACGTGAGTACGGAGTATCAGACGAACAACGGGCTGTTTGACTACTCGCTG
>CADAFC010000169.1 GCA_902787095.1 uncultured Bacteroidia bacterium | reverse complement strand
TTCTGGCTTTGGTCGGCAATGTTGATGGTGAAGTCGGTTGTGGTTCCCGCAGTGATTTCGGTTTCGGGAGCCTTGCCGCCCAAGAAGTAGAAGTGCAGAAAGTCGTTACCTGTAGGGGGCTCAAGCTCGCCGCTGAAAGCACCGCTAGTGTAGGTCAGTTGGCCGATGTATTTGCCGTTGTTACCCACATAGAGGACATCGCCGTTGCGGAATTGGATCACGCCGAGGTTCGGGGCCACTGCGTGCCTGCTCCCGTTGTCGACGTTCACTGAGATATTTTCGCCGTTGTTCACGTTCAAAGTGATGTGGACCTTTTCTCCGCCATTGCCATTGGTGGGAATTTCTTGTTTCTTGCATTGGCTCATACCAAGCACGAGAGCCAAAGCCATGATGATTGTACTAAGTCTTTTCATTGTAGATTGATGTGTTTTTAGTTGTTTTCCTGTTTTTTACGTTTTTTTGAAAATGCGTAGGCCGCGCCAGCCGCAGCCATGATGAAGAGTCCGCTGCCGAGCGGTGCAGGCTGAGGAGGATCTTGTCCAAACGTTCCGATGCTAATCCCGTAGTTGCCGCCTGTTTGGCCGCCGTTGTCGCCGAACTGTCCGGTCGTGATGTTGAAGCCAGTGCTATTGCGACTCGCATTGATATCCTCATTGTTGAGGAAAAAACCGTCGCTCTTTTGGGCGTTCATGGTTGTCGGCAACAGCATAACGAAAGCCGTTGCCAAAGAAAGCGCGAAGGCTTTCAAGATTGTGTTTTTTTTCATATTATTAGTTATTATGTAATAAAAAAATAATTTACGACAAAGCAAAAACAGACCGCAATGAAAATTGCAGCTATCATGTGTAAAAACAAAAAACGCTTGTAACTAATTGAATGCCAACGTGTTGCCCCCCCCAATTTATAGGTGGCATCCCAATTTTCAGATACTATAATAAAGTTGCCAATGTTCATAAACGGCCACAAAAATACAAAAAAAATAAACGTAGTTGAAATAATTTTTAATTTTTTTTCTTGTGTGCTATCTTATTCGGTCTGCTCACCAGCGTAAAATCCATCTGTTTTTTAATCAAATCGACGGCTTCAACGCGCACTTTCACGGGGTCGCCGAGCTGTAAGATGGTGCCGCGTTCCTGACCGATGACACGGAAATTCTCCTCGTCGAGATAGTAGAAATCGTCCTGAAGGGTGTTGTAGCGCACCATGCCCTCGCATTTGTTGTCCTTGAGCTCCACGTAGATGCCCCATTTGCTGATGCCGGAGATGAGTCCGTCGAACACATGACCAATCTTATCCTGCAGATACTCAGCCTGCTTGTATTTCACCGACTCGCGTTCCATCTCAGCTGCCTTGCGCTCCATCTCGGAGGCATGCTGACACAACACCTCATATTCGTTTTGACTCACACTCGGCTGATTTTCAATCATATAACGCTCGATGAGACGATGAACCATCAGGTCGGGATAACGTCGGATTGGCGAGGTGAAATGGGTGTAATAAGGAAACGCCAAGCCATAATGCCCTATGTTGACGGTACTGTAAAGTGCCTTCGCCATCGTCCTAAGTGCAACAGTCTCAACGAGATTCTTCTCTCCCCTGCCCTCCACGGCGTCGAACAAGGCATTGTACGACTTCACCAGGTTCTCGCGCGTGCTGATGTTCATCGAGAAGCCCAAACGCGACACCAAAGCGATGAAATTGTACAGTTTCTCGGGGTTAGGCTCGTCGTGCACACGATACACGAAGGTATAGCCGTGATATTTCGAGTCTTTCTTGCCAATCGACTCGGCTATAGTCTTGTTACTCAACAACATAAAGTCCTCGATGAGCATGTTCGCCTCGTTTTGCACCTTCACGTAGGTGTCGATGGGATGCATCTTCTCGTCGAGTACAAACTTCACCTCTTCGCTGTGGAAGTTGATGGAGCCTTGCGCCATGCGTTTCTCACGAAGCTTGGTAGCTAAATCGTTGAGTATCAATATTTCTTCTTTAAAATCACCATCACCGCCCTCAATCATGGTCTGCACCTCTTCGTAGGCAAAACGTCGGTTCGATTTTATCACTGTCTTACCAATCCAATGGTTGATTATTTCGGCTTTGTCGTTCATCTCGAAAACCGTCGAAAACGTCAGCTTTTCCTCATCGGGACGCAGCGAGCACACGTTGTTGCAGAGCTTCTCG
>CADAFC010000168.1 GCA_902787095.1 uncultured Bacteroidia bacterium | reverse complement strand
GGCTGGCGTGAGGGCGAGACCGTCGTTGTTGATGCGTATCGCCTGCTGTAGCTCGCCACGCATCGCCACAGCATAGGCGCTGTCGACAAGCTGCAGCAGCCCGTCGCCATCCTGCGCCCGGACACCCGACATCGCAAGGAGACATAATATTATAAGGTATTTCTTCATATCACATTTAATATTGAGATGCGATAATCGCATCTTTACATGACACGGATTCATGTCGCTGCCTAATTAATGACTTTGCAAAAATACAACAAATAACAATATGTTGACCACTACCTAAAACTCGCATTTTAACTATCAACATTAAACATATTTTCCAACTTCACCATATCATAATCCGACTTGCCGTCCCGTATGGCAAAGGCAATCATTTTGCAGAACATCTCAGTATTGCATGGTCTTCCGAAAGGCGTGAACGTCTTGCCGCTGCGCCAGTCTTTGCAATAGGCGGCGATGACAGAGCCGTTGGTGCCGTGGATACGGATTTTCGGCTTGCGTCGGCCTGCTTCGAAGATGCCGAGCTGTCCCAGCTTCTTCATATTGGCGTCTTCGAGATGGTATTCCTTGCCATCGACGATGATATACATGACGTCGTATTCGAAATGTTCCCTGTCGTCATCCATATCGTCACCGTAATGCCCGAACTCGATGTCACCGGTCTTGTAGAAAATCTCGCGGTTGTTGAACTGTATTATACTTGCCATCTTGTCCTCGAGCTCGTCGATCTGCCATTCGAAACCCCAGTCGATGGCGGTGGTGAGCAGCATGCAGAACTGTTGCGCGTTGTATTCATCACCTGTTATGGTGCAGCACAGGTATTTTGGGTTTTTCAAAAACTCCTTACACTCCTCCTCAACCAAAAACGAGTTATGGATATATGCCACCTCGCCGTCCCTATCCCAAATGACGGTCATTGGCTCGTAGCCGTTACCGCTGAAATGATACTCTTTGCCTTTATATATCAGTTTGGGAGTCGTGCCTTCAAAGAACAGTTTGCGTTCCGAGTCCTCCCACACCACCTTGTTAATTATCTCCATACGTTGATTTTTTTTGCAAAATAACAAAATAGTTTTCAATAAACCAACTACCCAAAACTCGCAATTTATACAGTATTTAACTCTTGTGATTCTTCTGTCTTCTGCCTTCTGTCTTCTGAAAAAAATGCGAGTTTTGGGTAGTTGACAGCTTTGTTTAATGAGTATAATTTTGCATCGTGAAGAAATTCAAAGATTTAAAATTTAAGATTTAAAAATAAAAAATTCAGAACTATGAAGAAAAATTTACTGTTTACGATGGTTTTGCTGGCAATGGCCGGCATAGTGATGGCCCAGGATGTCTACCTCCTTGGGACAAAAAACTATTATTACGAATGGAGCACCGTTTACATGCCGACTGTTTGGAAAAACGGCGAGATTCTCTATCAGGACGGCGAGCCGCTCGAAGGCTACAGCTTTGAATCAGGCGGATTGGCCATCGACGACGAGACACATGATGTTTATTGGTATTCAGCGCGCTCATTTAACAATGAGTTTGAAAGAGCTTGTATTTATAAAAACGATCAAGTCGTTTCGAACATCAATGTGGTTGGAAATATCGCTCCGCGTATCAGGGATATGCAATTGAAAAAATTCGCGAGCACACACACCATGGCTTTGTTCTCAGCCGGATACAAACACAGCGGAGGCCATTGGAATGCCGTCATTTGGAGAGAAGGCAATGAGCTTTTCGTGCCTACTGCAGGCAGCAGTACGCCATCTTACGCATTTGATATCGAAGTTGTTGGCGATGACGAGAACAGTAGTGAATATTATTATTGCGGCGAAAAGGACATCAACTACGATAGCCATGCAACAG
The DNA here is from genome assembly GCA_902787095.1 of uncultured Bacteroidia bacterium. Taxonomy (GTDB): domain Bacteria; phylum Bacteroidota; class Bacteroidia; order Bacteroidales; family F082; genus Limimorpha. Next base: position 323 of record CADAFC010000168.1, on the reverse strand, counting down.
TATGGCACAACGATGAACAAATCTTTTTCAACGAGACCCATTCAAACACAAACAACATCATTGTTGACGATGGCGACATCTATGTGTTCGGATCTGAATTTGACGACGTAACATGGATTACCACCTCTTACGTTTGGAAAAACGGTGAGGTATTTATGACATTTGAAGAGCCAGATGCCAGCGTAAAGCCTCAATGTATGGCAATGTCAGAAGGCGACCTCTGGATTTGCACCACCACACAACATGAATCGGATGAAAAAAGTGGTGACGGTAAAGTTAAAATATGGAAAATCATCCGGAGACTTTCTTGTTGACGGCAAATT
>CADAFC010000167.1 GCA_902787095.1 uncultured Bacteroidia bacterium | reverse complement strand
TAATATCTCATTAATATCACGTTAATACCGTATTAATTTTCCGTAAAGTACAAGCATCGGAGATGCATCCATGAAATTTTCGCTAAGGCTCAACAAGCTGAAGCAAGTCGTCGAACTCACGTTAAATTTATCAAATCAAAGATTTCTTACCGGACAACAATAAATATCAAGCAAGTTTTGGGGATAATCTGCACTTATTTGTAATGAATGGATAAATAAAACTGCCCCATTTTTGTTAAAATGAGGCAGTCTCTATATGTTTCTACTCTCTCTGAATATCAGCAGAGGGCGGGTATGAACTTGGCAAAGAGATAAAGCCCTTCGTTGCCAGCGATTACTTCGTGCTTTATTTTTGCAGGCATTATTGATATTACACCTGGTACGTAGTCTATAGATTTGCCGTTGTTAAGACAGATTCCGCTACCGGCTACAACCTCGTGCGTTTCGAGTTGCGTTTCATGAGTGTGCAACCCAATTTTGCAGTTTGGCGCGATTCTTACCAGATGATAGCTGAAAAGACCGCCGCTATCCTTTGCTGTTACAATGTGTTTCAGAGCCACACCCTCGAATGTTGGGTGCTCGTTCCATTTCAGACTGTTGAAATCTACCACTCTTTCGGGCAAGGCTAGTTGCCCTTTGTCAAATTTTTCAAATATTTCCATTTTGTGTAACTGTATAATGATTTAACGCTGCAAAATTACGAAAATGGAAAATATTATGCTTGTATAAAATTGCTGATTTTCAGATGTCGCGGATTTTTCTCTGATATTCCGACGGAGAGATGCCCACAATCTTTTTGAAACACTTGTCAAAATGGCTCGAATCGTAGAAGCCGTTGTCTAAGGCGGCATCAATCAGCCGACCGCCAAGGCCAAGTTCCTTCTGCGCTTTTCGCACTCTTACCTGAATCATTAACTGATGAGGCGTCAGTCCGATTTTCGACTTGAACTTTCTGATTAAGTGATATTTGCTTATGTAAACATCTTCCGAAAGTTGGTCGAGCAAGTATATATCTGATGATTTCTCAGCTATCTTGTCGGCAACCCTCTGAATGTCTTCTGACAATTTGTAACGCTCATCGCCTATACTTTCCGCAATCAGTTCGATGGCGTCGGTCAGTTCGGTTTTAATTCTGTTATCAAAACCGTTTTCTGCCGAGATTTCATCGAACTTAGCACTTACTTTCTGGCTAATTTCGTTGGCTGACTCTGAAGAAAACAATTCTTTGTTTATGCAGATTGACAGGATCTGCGAATCTGCTTCCACCTTAACAGAATGAGGCATATACGGACGCACGATGAATGTATCGCCTTTCTTTAGAATTACGCTTACATTGTTGTATAAGAGCATTGCCTCGCCCTTTGTGATGAATGTAATTACATAATGATCGGTATGGTTATGCAGACCGAAATCTTTTGTAATATCTTCTGTTACAACAAATTCAATACTTCTGTCATCAAGAATGAAATATTGCATAAAACAACGATAGGTGAGATCATAATGAGAATTTATTTCCCGAAACAAAAGACGGACTTAATATCCGAATACCTCTTCGAGCGTGAGGCGACGGATAGGAGCTATCTGTTCCAATGCCTTGATGTCGAGTTCCTTCTCATCGCCGAGGATGATGTAGCGATAAGGCTTGTTTGCCATGTTCTGCTTCTCGAAATCTACGATGTCCTTCAGATTGAGCGTTGGAAGGAGATTATAGACCTTCTCGTTGAGATCAAAGTCAAGGCCGAGACGCTGTGCGTTGACATAGGCGTTGAGCACGGAGAACTTGGTGGTGCGCTGACTGGCAATCTGCTTCATAGCTGCATCCTTGGCAACTTGGAAAGCGGCCTCGCTCTGTGGCATGTTGTTCAGAATCTCGTGGAACTGCTTCACACAATCCATCATTTTATCGTTCTGTGTGATGATATGAGTGAAGAAATGCTCGGTTTCACCGATTCTGTTAGGACGATTATAGTATGCGTATGCGTTGTATGCAAGTCCGCGAGCCTCACGCATTTCCTGGAACACGATGCCATTCATACCGCCGCCGTAGTATTCGTTGAATAGGGTGGTAATGCCTTGTTTCTCGGGATTCCACTCACGTCCCTCGTTATGGTACATACGCATATAGATGTTCTTTGCATCATAAGGCGCAATCAATATCTCGTTCTGTGGCGTCTGCTGCATGGCGA
>CADAFC010000166.1 GCA_902787095.1 uncultured Bacteroidia bacterium | reverse complement strand
ATCTTGATAATCAGATGCCAAGATAGCCTCGCTCAATTCGTATGTCTCCTCAATTGTCAAATGACGCAAACTCTCAATGGTCTGCTTCTTATCCCACGGACAGCCTTTTCTCAAGTCCTCCATGATGCCCAAAAGCCTCTTAAAAGCCTCTAATTTCTTATCCATATCAAAAATTTTTGCAAATATACAAAAAATTTAGACCTTAGACATCAGACTTTAGAGCTTAGCTAAATTTCTAAAAAAAACTAAAGCCTAAGGTCTAAAGTCTAAAGTCTTTTTCATATCTTTGCATCGTGAAATTTCGTTTTAAAAATATCATCATTTTATCATTCATCTTGCTGATTTCCAACACGTTATCAGCAAAGACCAATGATACTATTTTCGTTCCGAATCTCCAAGTTGAGCTTCGGGCAAGCTATGGCTTCATCATCTGCCATCATCCAGAGATGAAAACCCTAAGCTCACATCTCCCAGTTTGCGAACTCAGCCTCGACCAAGCCACATTCGGCCGGAAATCCTGGCAGTCGAAGTCAAATTACCCCACCGTCGGCGTGAGCTTCCTCTACACAGACCTAGGCGGACGACCCGAACTTGGTCAAGCATTTGCCGTCATCCCTCACATGACATTCCACTGCCTCAAAAGCCAACGCCATCAGCTGAGTTTCAAACTCGGAATCGGTGTCGGCTACGTCACCAAGACATTCGACAGAGTCACCAACCCTAAAAACACCTTCGTCGGATCACACGTCAACGCGGCCATCGACCTGTTTTTCGATTATAGTTACATGGTTACCAATCGTTTAGGCCTCAAAGCCTTCATCGGTTTAACACATTTTTCAAATGGTGCCAATAGATCACCGAACAACGGCATCAACATTGCACACGCTGGCATTGGCGCAAGTTACTTCCTCAGCCAGCCCAAACAGCGTCTTCCCAAACAATCTACTGGTAATCAACAATATAGAAATTGGAAAAAGGAGAATCTGACGTTCATTTTTGGTTTGTCATTGTCCAAAAAAGATATCGAAGAATACGTTGGCTACGGCAAGTCCTGGGTTGTTTATAACTTTCAGTTCAACGCACTCAAACGCGTCACCGAGATGAGCAAATTCGGCATCGGCTTCGACCTCGTCTACGACAACACCGACAAAGAGATTTTAGCCCATAAAGGCATCGAATTCGATGATTTTGAGATACTTAAGCCCGGCATCAACGCTGCCTATGAGATAGCATTCGGCAACACCTCTTTTATGATTAATTTCGGCTGCCATATCGCTGGCAAAGACCTCTGCGAAGGCCGTGTGTATCAGAAACTTGGCGCATTGCAACATCTCGGCAAAGGCGTATTCGTCACAATAGCACTCACGACACACTATGGCTGGGCTGACTATATTGGTTTAGGAATTGGTTACAGAATACATTGAAAATGACACGTAAACTATTGATTATATTGATATTATGTTTTCTTGCAGCGTTCTCATCCTGCAAGAAAGCCCCACTTACAGTAGGTCCAACAGCCTTCCAAGTACGCGAACTCCCCGATTTCACCGAAGTGCACGTCAACGACTATATCAACCTGTCACTCGTGCGTTCCGACACATGCTACATCGAGATCACAACAGGCAAAAACATAATCGACAACATTACTACAGAAGTCAATAACGGCATCTTAACAATCTGTAATACAACAACTTGCAACTGGTTACGCCCCTACGACTACAAATGCGAAGCGACCTTGTATTTCAAAGATATCACAAATTTCATCTTCGCCGCATCAGGCACTCTTGAAACAGTAAACAACTACACTGGTGAGCTTGCCGCCCCCAATTTCTACCGCTTCGAAGTCCATGGCGGCTCTGGCGATATCGACCTTAACATCAACAACTGCAACGACTTACGTGTTGTTTACCAACATGGCACCAGCCATCTCAACATACATGGCTCCAACAACAATGGCTTCGTAATATTTAAAAGGAGTTACGGCATCATCGACGCAATAAATTATGATGCCGAAGTCGTTCATGTCACCACCGAATCGCCAAGCGACTGTTTCATCAGCGCCAGCAGCGAAATCGAAGCGGAAATCAACGACCTCGGCAACATATATTATAAAGGTGACCCAGATAGCATCCAAGTCACCTATGGTAAATACGCTAGAGGAAGACTCCTACATTTTTAATGCCATTCGCAGAATTACGACTTACCACAGGGTACTGAGAGTAATTCGAGAATGGCATTAAAAATTAATAATATCCAAATTTTAATAAGCT
>CADAFC010000165.1 GCA_902787095.1 uncultured Bacteroidia bacterium | reverse complement strand
GCCTTTGGAGACATACCGAAAAGGCCAATATGGACATTGTGCCTAAACCAAGCATGATGGTGGTGGAGAAGGGACAAGGTTTCAAAATCAATAAAAAAACCATCATTTACATTGATAATGAGGAGAATAGATTCAACGCCGAATATCTGCAGTCGCATCTGAAAAATGTGTTTAAAAAAGGCGATTTTGAGGTGAAGACAGTGCGTCGGCATTCGAACTGTATCATGATAAAACTGACCGATACTATTGAATTGTCAGAGGCGTATAATATCATAGTCGACAAGGACAATGTCAAGATTATAGCAGGCACGAAGGAAGGCGCTTTTTATGGCGTCCAGACCCTGATGCAGATGATGCCTTCTGATGTTTATAAAGTTGATAACAATAAGAAAAACAAGAAGATAAGTCGTGTTAAGGTGCCGAAGATGAGGATTTACGACGCTCCGAGATTCGCTTATCGTGGCATGCATCTGGATGTGTCGAGAACGTTTCAGGACACCGATTTTATATATAGATTCATTGACGCATTGGCGTATTATAAAATCAACAATTTCCATTGGCACCTGACCGACGACCAAGGCTGGCGAGTGGAAATCAAGAGCTATCCTAAGCTCACGGAACTTGGTGCTTGGCGTGGCCCTCACGAGGTTTTGAAGCCTGCGTATGCGTCGGGAATGGAGCGTAATGGCGGTTTTTACACACAAGAAGAGATAAAATCAATAGTTAAATACGCAGCCGACAGAAATATCAATATTATTCCTGAGATTGACTTGCCGGGTCACAGTAAGGCGGTGGCGGTGACATATCCCGAGATTCTGTGTGAGACGAAGGGTAAACACTATAGCGTTCAGTGGGAATCAAATAATGTTTGGTGCGTCGGACGTGAGGAAAATTATGCGATGTTGGATACTATCATTGGCGAGATGGCAGAGCTGTTCCCATCGAAGATTTTCCACATTGGCGGCGATGAGGTGAATATGGATTCTTGGATGGAATGTCCTCATTGTCAGGTACTTATGAAAGAAAAAGGCATGACCAAACCTGCTGAATTGCATAATTATTTTGTAAGACGACTTGAGCAGATTTTGGCAAAACATGGCAAGACGATGGCTGGCTGGGACGAGATTATTGACGGTGGCGAGCTGATGCCTGAAACGGTGGTTTATGCGTGGGCGAGTCCTGAAAGAGGCGTGAAATCGATGGAAGAAGGCCATCCGACGGTGATGCAGATTGCTCAATATATGTATTTCGACATGAAACAGAGCGAGGGCGAGCGTGGACTGAAGTGGGCAGGCGTGAACTCGTTGGAGAAAGCATACAGTTTCGAGCCTATTGAGGGCTGTTTAGGACCTCAAGGCGGCTGCTGGGCTGAGTGCCTCGGCGTGAAAGACTTCGTTGATTATCAAGTGTTTCCGAAGCTTTTGGCGTTGTCGGAAATAGCTTGGTGCCAACATAAACCTGATTATCTGGAGTTTAAAGAGGTGCTTTACAATTCACAATATGAACGTCTCGACGCGATGGGATGGAAGTTCAGGATAGTGCCTCCTGAGGTGTCTTATGAGAATGGAAAACTCGTAGTGACATGCAACAACAAACATCTGAAAATCAGATGCACCAATGACGGTAGTGAGCCGACCACGAAATCTGATAGATATTATGACCCAATAAAGACGCAAACGCCTGAAAATTATAGGTTTGCGACGTTTTACAATGGCCGTTCAAGCATTGCGAGAGGCGCTCAAAACATCGAGTTGCACCATTATCTGAAGCCGAAGACGACGGTAGAGTCGAATATCCCGTTTTTTGAAGATATTGAGCGGCTTGTCGATTATGATTTGAACACTTATTGCTTCACATCACGTGAGATTGGCGACGGTGACTACATTAAGTTTACGTTTGATGAACCTGTTGAGTGTCAGTCAATTGGGATGTGTACCGGCTATTACACCTTGGCGGTGTATGGCGTTTTGAACGGATATATAGAGTATTCTTACGATGGCGAGGAATATCATCGCGGCAACCGTTTTGAATATGATGCCATCGACGGCTATCGTGCCTATTGTCATCCTGAAAAGCCAGTAAAATCGGTGCGTGTCGTCATCGACGGCATAAGCGAACACGAGGTGACCGGCATCCAGGACCTCAGAATCGAATAGTCTTACTGACTAAAGCGTACTTTTCAGTTTTTCCACAATAGTGTTGATCCTCGTGAGTTGCTCGGGGATGTTGATGTGTTGTGGGCAGTGTGACACACATTGGTTGCATCCGATGCAGTG
>CADAFC010000164.1:1726-4806 GCA_902787095.1 uncultured Bacteroidia bacterium | reverse complement strand
ACTCTTTTCATAGTGTTTGGTGTTTGTAGGTTACCAATATTTATTAAATTGCAAATATAATTATCTGATAATCTGCATGTTTTTTGTATCCACCAGATGGCGGTCGGTGAGTTTGAGGCTTGGGATGACAGGCAGTGCCATGAAGGACATGGTGATGAATGGTGACATCATCATGCAGCCTGTTTTGTGTACCATTTCGTGCAGCATCATCGTGCGGAAGGCTATCTCATGGCCATTCAACGGAGTCATCAGTCCGGCAATGGGCAGAGGTATGTCGTTCATCTCGTTGGCACTGACCACCACGAGTCCTCCTCCCATCTCGATGACACGATTGACGGCCCGCACTATGTATGTGTCGTTGGAGCCTATGGCCACGATGTTGTGGCAGTCGTGGGCCACTGAGCCTGCGATGGCGCCTTGGGTGATGCCGAAGCCTCGTATCAGGCCAACCTTAGGTTTTGCTCCTGGCTGGAAACGGTTATATACCACTATCTTCTGCACCTCAAGCCAAGGATATGTTTCGCTAAACCAGCTGTCGGTCATGTTCACCTCATCATGTTCAGTGAGCAGGCTGCCGTCGGTGGCACAGATGATATGTTCGGTGTCACCGGGTTTGATATGGTAAAATATGTCCTTTTCAGTGATGGGTGTGGCCTTGAAGTGATTGGGATAATTCGGAAAACTATCCAAAAATTCGGAAATTTTCTGCTGAGAGTACACGGTTTGATCAGTTGAGTTGTAATCAAAGACCTCCTCTCCTCTGATGATGGTTTTCTGAACCCTGAAGTGTGGTCCGATGTTATCTGTTATGATAAATGTGGCTGGGTCGCCTTTTTGCAGCAGTCCCCAGTCGAGGTGATAGTGCCGTTGGGCATTGACGCACGCAGCCTGCAGTATGTCCCAAAGGTCGTATCCGTCAGCCAGTGCCCGTTTCACGATGTTATTGATATGTCCGTGTACGAAGTCTTCAGTGTGGCAGTCGTCGGTGCAGAACATCACCATATCAGGTTTTTCCCCGATGAGCGGACACAGCTGTTCGTAATCTTTGGCGGCGCTGCCCTCTCGTATGATGACTTTCATACCTGCATTGATGCATGAGAGGCCTTCTTCCAGCGTCGAGCATTCATGTTCGGTGGTGATGCCGGCGGCTGCATACCGGTTACGCTGGTTGTACATCAGTCCGGGAGCGTGGCCATCCACAGGCTTGCCGTAGCGTCGGGCGGCTTCTATCTTACGCAGCACCTTTTTGTCGCCTGCCAGTACGCCTTGGTAGTTCATCACCTCGGCCAGAAAGCCGATGTCATCGCGTGCCATCAGTTTTTCGATGTCTTCGGCATCGATAGTGGCGCCGTTGGTCTCCATGTCACCTCCCATGGCTGGAACACAGCTGGGAGCGCCAAAGCAGAAGTTGAATTGTGCCATCTGTCCCGAGCGTATCATAAAATCAACGCCCTTCACGCCAAGCACATTGGCAATCTCGTGGGGGTCGGTGACCACACCGATGGTGCCGTGGCTAACGGCGATGCGTGCAAACTCGTGAGGCACCATCATGCTGCTCTCGATATGCACGTGGCTGTCGATGAAGCCCGGCATCAGATAAGGATACGGCTTTTCTCTTTTGGGAAGCTCGCAGCTTTTTATATCGACGACCTTCCCGTTTTTCACGGTCAGCGTGCCGTTGATAATCTTGCGTGCCATCACGTCAACAATATGTCCTTGGTAATAAGTCTCTTCGTTTGTCATCCTCGCCATTGTAAAAAAACTATAAGGTAATAGAAGTGCAAATTTACATAAATTTTCGGATTAAAAAAAGAGAATGAAGATTTTTTTATATTTTTTGTCAGAAAATATTAAGCGGCGACCTTAAAGCCCTTAAGGCCATTAAAGCCATTAAAGCCCTTAAAGTCGCCGCTAAAGGCCCTTAAGGCCCTTACATCGCCAGCAGCACGAGCAGCTGGGCGGTGAAGATTCTTAAGAACATCGTCAGAGGATATACTGTGGCGTAGCCCATGTTTGGCAGCTTGCAGCCTTCCGGGGCGATGTTGTTGGCGAAGGCGAGTGTCGGAGGGTCGGTATGTGAGCCCCCGATGAATCCCATGAGGGTGTAGTAGTTAATCTTTAAGACCAGACGACCGAATGTCGCCACAACTATTGGAGGCACTATGGTGATGATGACGCCGTAGAGCACCCAGATGTAATGTTCTGTCACTTGTGGTTACGAACACGCCGCCCGCCCCGAGGCCCACGCCGGCGAGGAACAGCGCTATGCCCACCTCACGGAGCATCCACACGCCATGGCTGTCGGTGAAGTCGGTGGTGAGCCATCCTTTCTTCACGCCAAGCCAGCTGCCTATGATGGCGGCTACCAAAGGACCGCCTGCCAGACCGAGTTTCAGCGGAGCGTCCATGCCCACAGGAATCGGGATGGAACCGATGACGATGCCGACGGCGATGATGATGAACAACGGGATGAGGTTGACCTTATGACGCTGCGATGTCGGGGTGGCCTTTTTTTCTTGAGACGCGATTAATTGCGTCTTTGCATCGGATTCAAAAGATGTTGGTTCTTTATCACGGCCAAGGGATAGGTGACGGCGTAGCCTGCTGCCAAACGGTCGGCTGCGTCTGCGATGCCGAGGTCGGTGACGGCCTGCTGTGCTGCTGAGAGACCAGGGGTGTTGGTGATGGCACCGGTGTAGACGCCAGTCATGTCGACGAGGCTCTCGTTCGCAAGCTTGGCGATGACGACAGTCACCACGACGCCGAGTCCCACGTTGACCAAAGCCATGAGGTTCATCGCCAGACCGCCTTTTTTAAAAGACTTGAAAAATCCCGGTCCCACCTGCAAGCCCACGGCAGTGACGAACAATATTAAGCCGAACTCCCTGATGATGTGAAGCATGTTGTTGTTGAGCGTCACGCCAAGCGCGCTCAAGATGATGCCCACAAACAGCACCCATGTTATCCCCAAGGAGATTTTTGCGATTTTTATTCTGCCAAGGAGCAGTCCTAAAAATATCGACACTGCGAGGTAAAACACCGTCGGTCCGACGCCTGAGCCTGTGAAGAGATTATACATT
>CADAFC010000164.1:0-1701 GCA_902787095.1 uncultured Bacteroidia bacterium | reverse complement strand
AAAGTGAAATTGCCCCACTAATGCAGGGCAATTTCCGACATATTTGCTTTTTATAAATTAGTCACCTAATGTTGCCACCATGACAGCTTTGATGGTGTGCATACGGTTCTCGGCTTCGTCGAACACGATGCTGTTCTTGCCTTCGAACACTTCTTCTGTGACTTCGATGCCGTCAAGGCCGAATTGTTTGTTGACATCGCGGCCGACCTGTGTCTCGAGGTTGTGGTAAGCCGGGAGGCAGTGCATGAATTTGCAGTTCGGGTTGCCGGTCATGTCCATCATAGCCTGGTTGACCTGGTAAGGACGGAGGAGGTCGATACGCTGTTTCCATACCTCAGCTGGCTCGCCCATTGATACCCACACGTCGGTGTAGAGGAAGTCGCAGCCTTTGACGCCTTTCTTCACGTCGTCGGTCACAGTGACCTTTGCGCCTGTCTCTTTAGCGATTTTCTTGCAGGTGTCGATGAGTTCTTTTGAAGGCTGGAGCTCTTTTGGAGCCACGATGCGGACGTCCATACCCATCTTTGCGCCGCCGACCATCAAGCTGTTACCCATGTTGAAGCGGGCATCGCCGATGTAAGCGTAAGTGACCTGGTTGAGAGGTTTGTCGACATGTTCCTGCATTGTGAGGAAGTCGGCGAGGATCTGTGTAGGGTGGAACTCGTTGGTGAGGCCGTTCCATACCGGTACGCCTGCATATTGTGCGAGCTCTTCCACTGTCTTCTGGGCGAAGCCGCGGTATTCGATGCCGTCGTACATGCGTCCGAGGACGCGTGCTGTATCTTTCATTGATTCCTTAACGCCGATCTGTGAGCCTGTCGGGCCGAGGTAGGTGACGTGAGCGCCCTGGTCGTAAGCTGCTGTCTCGAAAGCGCAGCGTGTACGTGTCGAGGTCTTCTCGAAAATGAGGGCGATGTTCTTGCCTTTCAGACGTGGCTGCTCGGTGCCTGTATATTTGGCGTGCTTGAGGTCAGCTGCGAGTTTAAGGAAAAACTTGATTTCTTCCGGTGTGAAGTCCAAAAGCTTCAGGAAGTTTCTGTTTCTGAGGTTGAATGCCATGATATTTTAATTTAAAATTGTTGTTCGAAATTTTTTGCAAAAGTAGTAAAAAGTTTTTAAAGTCAATAAAATTAGTAAAGTTTTTTAAAACATGAGATTTCTCCATTCCGCTCCATTTCATTGCACTCCAGTCGAAATGACGGCCTTGTTGGGGTGTTGAAAAATATTTTTAACATTTTTGTTGTGCGTATTAAAAAATGTAGTAATTTTGCAGCTCGAAAAATGATGCATCCTTAGCTCAGTTGGTAGAGCAATTGACTCTTAATCAATGGGTCCAGGGTTCGAATCCCTGAGGATGTACAAAAAAATGACAGAGACGGATTTTTGTCCGTCTCTTTTTTTTATTATTTTTGCAAAAAAATTTAAAGTAAAAATGTCAAACTAAACCCTATTATCATGAAAAAGTTTTTACACTTATTTCTGTTGTTATTCGTAATTTCCTGTTTTGCAAAAGCACAGTCAGGACCATCATCAACCGCCAACTGGTTCGGATACATCTTGCCTTCCAGTCCGGCAGAAAACAAATATGTCACTTTCACCATGCAGAATTTAGGGTCTGTTGCTGTTGCATCAGACGAGATTCCCGCAGCAAACACAGCGACTTTTGCCAACGGTTATGTGTGGAGCGTGAACAACGACAAC
>CADAFC010000163.1 GCA_902787095.1 uncultured Bacteroidia bacterium | reverse complement strand
ACCTGACGAACAGTCGGCAATATCTATTTTGCGTGGTCTGAAAGAGAAATACGAGACACATCACCAGGTGCGTATCCTCGATGAGGCTATCATCGCTGCTGTGGATTTGTCAATAAGATATATCTCAGACCGTTTCTTGCCTGATAAAGCTATCGACTTGATTGATGAGGCTGCTTCAAGGCTTAGATTGCAGATAAACTCTGTTCCTGAAGAGCTTGAAGACGTTGAACGTAAGATTCGACAGCTCGAGATTGAGCGCGAGGCTATCAAACGCGAAAACGACACCAAGAAAGTCGAGGAGTTGACCAACAGTATCAATGAGTTAGACAAGGAACGCAAGGAGATTCGCAGACGTTGGGAGACCGAGCGCGGCTTCGTGGAGAAGATCCAGAAAGAGAAACAGAATATCGAGACTTACAAGCATCAGGCCGATGTGGCCGAACGTGAAGGCAACTACGGCAAGGTGGCTGAGCTGCGTTACGGCAAGATCCGCGAGTCGGAGGCTGCGATAGCCAAAGCCAAGGAGCAACTCGTTAAGATTCAAGGCGATAACCCGTTGGTCGATGAGGAAGTCGATGCTAACGATGTGGCTGAAATCGTGTCGCGTTGGACAGGCATCCCGGTGCATAAGATGCTGCAGAGCGAGCGTGAGAAGCTGTTGAACCTCGAGTCGGAGCTGCATAAACGTGTCGTCGGACAAGACGACGCCATCGCTGCTGTCTCCGATGCCATCAGAAGGAGCAGGGCTGGCTTGCAGGACGCAAAACGACCGATAGGCTCGTTCATATTCCTGGGCACCACAGGTGTCGGTAAGACCGAGCTGGCAAAGGCATTGGCGGAGTTTCTGTTCGACAACGAGAACAACATGGTGCGTATCGACATGTCTGAGTATCAGGAGCGTCACACCGTGTCGCGTTTGATAGGTGCGCCTCCAGGATATGTGGGCTACGAAGAGAGCGGCCAACTCACCGAGGCTGTGCGTCGTAAGCCATATTCTGTGGTGCTTCTCGACGAGATAGAGAAGGCGCATCCTGATGTGTTCAACATCTTATTGCAGGTGCTCGACGACGGACGTCTGACCGACAACAAAGGCCGTCTGGTCGATTTCAAGAACACCATCATCATCATGACTTCGAACGTGCCTGAAGGCGAGTTGAGGAACCACTTCAGACCAGAGTTTTTGAACAGAATCGACGACATCATAGTGTTCAAGCAACTCACTGAGGAACAGATAGTTAACGTGGTGAAGATGCAGTTCGACAAGGTCAAGGACATGCTGAAGCAGAACGGCATCAGCATCGAGATGACCGACGCAGCCACCCGTTACATCGCGAAGATCAGCTACGACCCGCAGTACGGCGCACGTCCTGTGAAGCGTATGATGCAGCGTGAGTTGCTGAATGAGCTCTCGCGCATGATCATCGCCGACAAGGTCAACAAAGACAAGCCGATTACGGTTGATTATGACGGCAACGGGCTGGTATTTAAGAATTAGTTTCTCTCGTCATTTCGACCGAAGCAATAACAACCACTCGTCATTTCGACCGAAGCCGTAAGGCGTAGTGGAGAAATCTCCGGCAATAAATCAAACATCCATGGTTTTTACAAACTTTGGATGTTTTTTTATGAAATCTCTTGACATTTTGGAAAAAATGTTGTATCTTTGCACCATGTTTTCTAAAACTAAAAATTTAAATTTATGAAAGAAGATAAGATTGTAATTTATCAGACTGAAGACGGGCAAATACAGATTGACGTCCGTTAAAGGTGGTGGTGAATTTGATAAATAAAAATAACTAAAATTGGTTGTTTTTATTAAAAACTCAAACATGTGCTTCAAAATGGCACATGTTTGTTTTATTTTTGCAGTGTTAAAAAATGATAATATGGATGCAAATAATAAAACATCAATGGTAATAAATGACAAAGTCCTTAAATCACTTTGTCGGGAATATCTCAATGAAATCGGATTCGGAATCTGCGATTATCTTCCAGATATTAAAGTTCGCTATGTCTTGGAAACAGATAAGTTCGGTTATGCTTATTTTGGCGATTACTTTTTCTTTGGCGATGATTTTTACGTATGGGATGATGATGACAAATGGAAAGACGATCATAATCAGGATGTGGTTGAAGCAGTCTTCAATGACAGACACGATCGTAGCGGTTATGCTCATAGGGTGATTTTTGCGGGTGTTGAAACCGAATTTGTCGACAGCAATGGTGAGCGAATTTTTACGGGTGACGTGATTAAATTGGAAGAATCTGTTGATTATGTGCAATATTATGCGGTTGGAGCGTGGGCGCACGAAGATGGTGTAGGCTCTGTCAACGCAAACTTTTGATGGCTAAATTTACTCCGAACTTCGACAAAGAAGAATGGAAATATTCAGCGTTGGAGATTATCGGAGCGGAGTATAATTGGAAAGAATAAATGAATGTTTAAAAAAATATTATATTTGCAAAAAAAATCAATATGGCAAAAGACAATATAAATATCGGATTATTCGGTGAAACAGCTGTGACACTTGAATTTATTAAACTCGGTTATGATGTAATCAACATTAATGGCTCTCTCCCAAATTATAAAAATGCTGATCTGATTGTCATGAATTCCAAAACTGGCAAAAGTACGATGGTTCAAGTCAAATGTGGAACTACAAAGAATATTTTAGTTGGCTTTACATCTGAGCTTGATGGTACTATTCCAGATATTAACGAAATGATAATATGCCCTTGGATTTTTGTTAAAGTTGACGACGATTATAATACAGAGTTCTATGTTTTAACAGCTGAAGAAGCAAAGATACTGATAAAAGCTGGAAATGATTGGTATGTCCATGATTTTAATCGCCAACTAAAAAGTAAGCCTGTAGTTGGCGTGGAGGTATCATGGCTTGAAGGGGAAAACACAGAGGCATCGGCGAAGCATCTTAAAATTCAACACAAGGCTTTTAATAATCCTTTGGGGCACAATTCTAAAAATAGATGGGATAAGATCAAAAGTTTATTGGAATAATATGTCAAAAAACCTCTTAAATAAATACGTTTGGCTCGTTGAGACTATTTACAAGGCGAAGTATATCTCGCTTGAGGAAATAAACAAGCTTTGGATCGAGGAGGATATGAGTGAGGGAATGGAGATTCCTCGTAAGACTTTTAACACTTGGAAAAATCAGGCGGAGGAGTTGTTCGGGATTATTATCAATTGCGAGCGCAAGGGAGGATACCATTATTATATTGAAAACGCTGATGACATCAAAAAAGGAGAATTCCGAAATTGGTTGCTTGAATCGGTGTCAGTCGGCAATTTGCTACTTGAAAACAAAAGCCTGAACAATC
>CADAFC010000162.1 GCA_902787095.1 uncultured Bacteroidia bacterium | reverse complement strand
GCCTTTGCAGCAGGCCGAATTTGTCCCCAGGGCATGGATGAAACCGAACTGTCGCCCGATTTCATCTATGCACCTAAGCGACATTACCGCACATTCGCCACGCATATAGCGCTTTTTTGACGGCCATTTTCAGAAGCGCCCCGCAGGGCGGTAGGGGGCTCCTGAGAGAGAAACAAAGGGAAAAATTTCCCTTTTTAACCCTTTAATGCTTGATAATCAAGCATTTGATTTTTTCAATCCTTTACAAGTCGTAAAAAAACGTGCATTTTAACACTTTTTTTTCTGAAAGAACCCCGATGAATACAGGTTTTACGGCCACTTTTGAGACCACCCTCAAATGTTAATTTTCTGGCCGTTTTTTGTCACGCACTCACAAAAAGTCGCAACCAAAAACGACCTTCCGCTGCCGTCCGAAAACGCCAGCGGAAGGTACAATAACAGCTTCAATATAAACTATCTCATACCACACCAAATCGCTGGCAATAGTAGAAAAACGTGCCGATGTCAATGGGTTAGACATGTTAGTGTATTTTTGATCGGAGACTAGCGCCCTTGAACTCGATAAAGTTGAACATCTCCAGGCAACGGTCAGCAATATATGCACCATATTTCTGCGCAATGTCTTCGAGTTTTAGGTTGGTAGTGATATGGGTGACACTATCACGCCTGTGATCATAGCGCAACTGAAGTACAAACTGGATGACATTCAGTTCTGTACCGAAATATTTCGCAGGTCTGGGCTCTCTTCCCAACTCATCGATGATAAGGTTGATTTCGTCGGTTGTGTATTTTATAAGAGCTGGCTGCCCATCAACTGAAAATATGTTCGCCAATTCACTTGCAGCCTTCAGCCAAGTTCCCTTCATACGGAAATCTTCTCTCTTATTCTCGTGTCGAGAAACTAGGCCATTCCGGTATTGGCGTAGAGCTTGCAGGGTCATACTCTTGCCTAAGCCGAGATCTCCATAGAAGCAAAACCCCTTGTTGTAATCCAACTTGAGCTTGTTGTACTCATCGAGCTTCCATACCCAGGCAAAGAGTGAGTTTAAGATGTTCCTATCAGCCAGTTTCGGGTCAAAACGAGGTTCGACTTTAAGGAAAGCAGCTCGGAAGAAGGCCATTTCTTTGGCCCAATCAACCGATATTGGCGGTGTGGATGGTTGCATTTGAAAGCGGGTTACTTGTTGTTGCAGTATTTCTTGAATTTTCTTTTTCATAATTGTGATTTTTAAAGCTTTTAACTTTGTATCTAAGCACAGATATGAAGTGGTTCTTGGTCCACTCACTGTCTGGAAGATCTTTGAATTTCCATTCTGCGATAATTGCTGTAGCGAGTTCCATGTATTGTGTCTGCGTTATGCCGCAACTCTTACATGCGAGCTCAATGTTGCCGTCAATCATCACTTCATGTTCAAGTTTTTCTCTCATGTGTGCACACGTATCGTCGTCGACGTTGTTATTTAATAGTTTTTTCTTATTAATATGTGTAACCTGCTGCTCATTGACCAGGGGTGGTGTGGTTAATTGACTAGGGGTGTCGTTTGAACCGCTGGTTATCTGACTAGGGGTGTCATCTAAACCGTTGGTCATTTGACCAGGGGTCCCATCCCATTCGAGGGCATCTTTCGAGGCTTCATAAACCGTCGCCATCCCGGGTTCATGCCTTACGGATATCAAGCCTAATTTCTCAAGTTTGATTATGGCACGGCGCCAAATCTTATCACCGATGTGCAGCGTCTTACACGCTGAATGAATCGAATACCTATACCCGTTAGGCATGGAAGCTATGTAGCTCCATACCATTTTCTCAGCAATGCTAAGTACTGACGAACGGATGATGGCGTTCGGAACCATGGTGAAGCCCCTGTCGTTCATAGTTACAATCTCTTTGAAAGTTCGTCGACCGGCAACTCAGCCTCCACAAGGAGGCTGAACTTGCCTTTCGAATACGATGTGTTTTTCATGATAGATTAGATTTTACAACCGACGAGACGTTCGATGTCGCTCTTGCGGTAGCGACGCTTGCCGCCGATTTCTACCTTCTTGAGGATGCCGTTCTGGTCCCAACGGTAGAGCGTCATCTTGGAGACGGACAGCAACTCTGATGCCTCGTCGATGGTTAATAACTGGTCGCTCGTCGCAGCGGCTTCTGCTTCGATCATAGCTACCGACTTTGCGCCGACAAGAATGTTCTGAGCGAACTCTTTCAAGTCCTTTGCTGATACTTGAAGGATGACATTGGCATCTGATGCCAGGATGTCTGAAATGGAGTGGTTAATCATATTTGTATTGGATTTAAAAAGAATTTGAGAAGGCTCTCTCTCATTTTTGCCCTCTTGAATCAGGCCTCTTGGTCACTGAGCCTATGTGCCAGGCTTTCATCTTTCGGACATTGCAAAGTTACTACCGGTTTTATAATGCCGTTTTAAT
>CADAFC010000161.1 GCA_902787095.1 uncultured Bacteroidia bacterium | reverse complement strand
CATAAAAATATTGAAAAGATAGACAGTTTTTTCATTTTTCTATTTTTCTGCAAAGATAATGTTTTTTTCTGACAGGAAAATTTTTTAGACAGGAATAACAGGATTTACAAGATTAATTTTGACGGTAAAATCCTGTTAATCTTGTAAATCCTGTCAAATAAAAACATGTCGATTTTGTCAAAATTTGCTAATTTTGCAAAAAATATTGTATGGAAAAGAAGGTTATCCTCATCACTGGAGCGAGCTCTTGAATCGGTTTTGACACCGCCAGATTGGAGAAATTACGACAGATGATTGACGGGGAAACGGAGATAAAAGAGATCTTCGAGTCTTATTCGCCGTATTCGTACTCGGTCTCGCCTGATTCATAGCCCCAGCTGTATTCTTTTGAATATGTGCGCGAAACCGGATATGTGTTGGTTGAATCGTAAGTGTATGTGTAGTCTGTTGAATGAGTTCCTCCGTTATTCGACACCCATTGTTTGTGCCTGACGTTATGTTTTGAAAGAATCTCGAAATCCTCATCAAAAGCTGTCATTAAAAATGCGATTTGTTTGTCGAAAGGATTTAATTTTGTGTCATAAACACAGATTTCATATCCTTCATCCACAACTTCATAACGGGAAATGTCATCGTCAGCCCAAGAAAAATAAAACGTCATATAATTGGATGACAAGCTTGACATTTTTCCGCCGCTGTAACCGACTGTTGCTGTTGTATGCCCGTGGCTGTCTGTATAATCGATGCTCGTGATATTTTGACCTGTATAATTGAATATGATGGTGATGTTTTCATTATCGCCTTCATCATAATCAAGAATATTGGCTCTTGTCATTTTGCCACTATTGTTGTAACTAATTGTGGCGTGAGTGTCCAATCCACCGTTATAATAACAATCCCATTGTGTGACAAGGTTGCCAGTCCATCTGAAACGATGTTCTACAATGTCTGTGCTGTACAACACATTGTCATTGGAATATTGACTGGAGATGTCGGTGATTCTTGTCAAATGTGTGCCTACAACCGTTCCGCCGCCACCGCTGCCATTATTAGTTGAATTGTTGCTGTCTTTTGAGCAGCTTGTCAATATCATCGCCAAGGCAAAAATGACAATAGTAATTGAAGTTGATAGATTTTTCATAGTTATAGTATTATATTTCTCTGCAAAAATATAATTTTTTTTAAAATAACAATCAAATAATTAAAAAAATTGTAGAGACGCACCATGGCACGTCTCTACATAATCCAAATCCTGTTAATCTTGTTAATCCTGTCTTACCACAGAACGACGCGTTTATCAGGGTCGAGCCACATGCCGTCGCCTGGCTTGATGTCGAATGCCTCGACGAACTCTGTCACCTGCGGCAGTGCCACGTTGACGCGGTTACGGCCGAGCGAGTGGACATCCATCTGTGTGAGTTGCAACGCTGCCACTGGACGGATATTTGATGCCCACACTGCTGCGTAAGCAAGGAAGAAACGCTGCTCCGGTGTGAAGCCGTCCATCTTATCCTTGTTGACCTGACCTTCTTTCATGGCGTTGTGCATTGCGAGATAGCTCACGTGCAGACCGCCGTTGTCGGCGATGTTCTCACCGAGTGTCAGCTCACCGTTTCCGTGGATGAGACCGAGTTCAGGGTCATCGACGGCGATGCAGTTGTTGAACGCATCGATGAGGGCCTGCTTGTTGTTGTCGAAGTTCTTTGCGTCTTCCTCAGTCCACCAGTCGTTGAGGTTACCGTCTTTGTCATATTGGCGGCCTTGGTCGTCGAAGCCGTGTGTGAGTTCGTGACCGATGACCACGCCGATAGCACCGTAGTTGGCTGCCTCGTCGGCGTTCATGTTGAAGAACGGAGGCTGGAGGATAGCTGCTGGGAAGCATATTTCGTTAGTCGTAGGATTGTAGTATGCGTTGACGGTCTGAGGTGTCATGCCCCACTCGTTGCGGTCGACAGGCTTGTTGATCTTGCTGAACATGTAAGCGATGTCGAACTCGTTGCTGCGCATCACGTTGGCGAAGTAGCTGTCGTCTTTGATTTCGAGACCGCTATAGTCGCGCCATTCGTTCGGGTAGCCGATCTTTACCAACAAAGTGCCGAGTTTCTCGTGTGCGTTGGCTTTGGTGGCGTCGGTCATCCATTCAGCCATGTCGATACGCTGTCCGAGGGCTGTGACAAGGTTCTGAACGAGTGTCTCCATACGTGTCTTGGCCTCTGCCGGGAAATATTTCTCGACGTAAAGCTGTCCGAGAGCCTCACCCATGGCGCCGTCAACAGTGCTTGTGACGCGTTTCCAGCGTGGACGGTTCACCTCGCGACCGCTAAGCAGACGGCCGTAGAAGTCGAAGTTGGCCTCAACAAAGTCGTCGCTGAGGAAGCTGGCAGCTCCGTTGATGGCATTCCATGCAAAATATGCCTTGAAAACGTTGATGTCGGTGTCGCCGAGCACAGCGTTGACTTCTTTGATATAGTTAGGCTGGGCTATGTTGAAGCTCTTCATGCCGTCGAGAATGCCCATCGCCTCGAAATAACCTTTCCAGTCGATATTTGGAGTCATCGCTGATGCTTCCTCGATGGTGAAACGGTTAAAAGTGGCTTGAGGGTCGCGGTTCTCGAGGCGGGTGTTCTGAGCCTTGGCGAGACGTGTCTCGAAGCTCATCACCATCTTGGCGAGCTCGTCAGGTTTGTAGCCCGTCATCTTGTCGAAGCCAGCCATGCCAAACTCTTTAGTCATCAGGTCGACGTAGCCCTTACGGATGTTGACGTTGTTGCCTTCGTCGGTGAGGTAGTAGTCGCGGTCGCCGAGACCGAGTCCGCTCTGGTAAACCCATGCGATGCACATGTTGGCTTCGTCAGGGTCTGACTCGCCGAATGTTGCGAATAGTGCGAAGCCGCCGCGATGATGCATCTCAAGCAAAGCTTTCCATACGTCGTCGTTAGTCTTGATGCTGTTGATTTTCTCAAGATAAGGCATCAATGGTGCCGCACCCTGCTCCTGCAGACGCACGCTGTCCATGCCGATGTTGTAAAACATAGCTATCTTCTCGGCTATAGAGCCTTCAGGGTTCTCCTGCTCGCTCACCGTGTTGATAATGTCACGCAAGTCTTTCTGAGCGTTCTCTGCGAGTACGTCGAAGGCGCCGTAGCGTGAGTGTTCAGCGTCGAGAGGGTTGTTTTTCATCCAGCCGCCGCAAGCATACTGATAGAAATCGTCCTGCAGACGCACTGTCGTGTCTAAGTTGTCCAAATTCACGCCCGAAGTGAGCTGTTTCTCCGGCGCATGCTGGCAACCTGTAGCGATAATTGCCATAGTTGCAATAGTTAAAAGG
>CADAFC010000160.1 GCA_902787095.1 uncultured Bacteroidia bacterium | reverse complement strand
ACTGCAAAAATAACAAAAAAATTCCATCATTCAACCTTTGAGCTGTTTTTTTGATAAAACTCCGTGCAGTCCCTAAAGAAATCATGACCCAACGCCTTGCTTATCTGAAAAAGCAAATCAGTATTTATCCAAGGTCTCATAAACAATTTGTAAAGGTTCTCCCGCGAACAGTTCACCTGAAACGAAAGCCATGTGATGCTCCTGCCCTGTCGAGTAAGCTCGGCTTTTATCAGTTTTCCGATATGAAACTGTCCCTGCTGGTAATGGTGATGTCTGCTCATAATGCCTGCCTTTCCGGATTATTCCCTCCTGCAAGCAACAAAAAGGCGTGTCCTGTTTGTCGCTTATCCCTATTGAAGGCGTCTGGAAATGCCCAAGTGTGAACAAGCCAAAACAGTTCACGCCCGTAGCGTGAACCTCGCCTGCTTGTCATCACACTTTCTTAGTTTTCCAGACTTCTCAATAGGATAACAAGAGCGTATAGTTCTATATCTTTATTTTCTTATGTCTTACTAATTTTACAATACTCAATTTTACACTGCAAAGATACAATTTATTTTTATATCAACACTTTTTATATAGCATAAAAAAGGACGCTTTGTGGCGTCCTTACTATGTTAACTGTTCTAAACCATGAGATTTCTCCACTCCGCTTCGCTCCGGTCGAAATGACGTGGTGAAACTTCGCTCCGGTCGAAATGACGTGGTGAAACTTCGCTCCGGTCGAAATGACGTGGTGGAAGCTTCGCTCCGGTCGAAATGACGGGCTAACGGATAACTTTTCCTTTTAAAATCATTGTCTGAACTTTGTTCGCGCCATAATAATACGGCATAAACTCCAGCTGCGTCATCGGCTTGGTAATCATCACGTTGGCAATCTTGCCCTTGGTGATGGAACCGAGCTCGCGGCTCACATCCATGGCGTAGGCTGTGTTCAATGTCGTAGCGTTCAGGGCCTCCTCCGGCGTCAATTTATATCTGATGCACGCACATGAAAGCACAAACTGCATGTTGCCCGACGGCGACGTCCCCGGGTTGAAGTCGGAAGCCATAGCAACCGGCAATCCTGCGTTAATCATGTCACGAACCGGCGACAACGGCAGGTTCAGGAAGAAGGCGCAGCCTGGAAGTACCGTCGGCATGGTGTCGGAGCCTTTCAGCGCCTCAATCTCTTCTTTTCCCATCTGCTCGAGGTGGTCGACAGAGATCGCGCCATATTTAACGCCCACCTGAACGCCACCCGACACCGCCATCTCGTTGGCGTGTATCTTCGGACGCATACCGTATTTGATGCCTGCCATCAGGATTCGCTCGGTGTCTTCAACGGTGAAGAAGCCTTTGTCGCAGAAGACATCGATGAAATCAGCCAAATCCTCGGCCGCCACAAGCGGAATCATCTCGTTGATGACGAGGTCGACATAATCCTCCTGATGTCCGCGGTACTCCATCGGGATGCCGTGAGCGCCAAGGAAGTTCGCCTTTATCGTCATCGGAGAGTTTTCCTTCATGCGACGTATCACGCGCAGGAGTTTCAGCTCGCTCTCAGTAGTTAGACCGTAGCCGCTTTTTATCTCGACGGCGCCTGTTCCCATGCGCATGATCTCGTCAAGACGCTGCATCGCCGACTCATAGAGCTCTTCTTCGCTGGCAGCTGCCGTGGCTTTCGCAGAATTGAGGATTCCGCCGCCTCTCTTTGCGATTTCCTCGTAGCTCAACCCACGAATCTTGTCGCAAAACTCCATCTCACGCGAGTTGGCGTATACCAGATGCGTGTGCGAGTCGCAAAACGCAGGCAAGACCAAGCCGCCCTTGGCATCGACGACTTTTCTCTCATTCGCCAGATATTCCTGGTATTTCGGAGAGTTCATCTCACCATAGTCGGCAATCTTGCTTCCTTTTATATAAAGGTATGCGTTCTTGATGCGCTTAACATCCGACATCGCGGAGCCGGCTTTCCAAAGAGAGCCGTCCTCCACAATGCCGCATAGTTCTTTAATATTTTTAATAAGCATATCTCAATTCGCTAATGGCTAATAGCTAATGGCTAATGGCTATTTATTATTGTAAATAGATTGCCAATTCTTGTACTCGCGTTTCTTCCAAGGTCCGTTGTGATATACGTAAGATGCAATCATCGGGATGACTGTTGTGCCTTCGGCGTAGACCATCTGCTGGAGTTTCTCGCTGACCTTGCCCCATGAACCTGCCTCGAGCAATGTTGATGATGAGCAGGCGCCGTCGCGGACGTCAGCCACGGTGATCTGGATAGCGTATTTGTGCATTGGCACCTCGTGACCGAGAATCTCAGCGCAGACGACGGTGTCCTGAGCGAAGTTCTTAGGAGTACCGCCACCGACCATGAACAAGCCTGTCTGTGGAGCAGCCATTTTGATTTCTGTCAGCTCGAGGAAGTCGGCGACAGAGTCGATGCTCACGTATGGCTTGCCAGCGTGCTTGCGCTCCCACT
>CADAFC010000159.1 GCA_902787095.1 uncultured Bacteroidia bacterium | reverse complement strand
GCGATGAGCTCGATTCCGTGCATCTGACGCTCTTTCTCTTGGCGAATCAGATCAAAGATTTTTTCGTCTCTTTTCATTATTCTGTATTTAAGATTTAAATTCTATGATTCCATAATTCCGCTGCAAAGTTGCGAAAATTAATTGAGTCTGCGACAAAAAATCTAACTTTTACTACCTTTGTCGGCCTAAAAACGACACCTCCTATGAAAAACAAGGCTTTTTTTACCTTTTTTATGGCATTAATAATGGTCACAACCTTTGCTTGCAAGCCACAACAAAATGAAGCTGAAGCCAGAATCGACTATTCAGACACCACCTATTGGTACAGCTGCGGCGACACGACCAAGGCTGCCGATGTATTCTACGTCTATCCTACCGTCTCGGCCATCTCTTTTGCTGATAACGACTCATCGTGGTTTGCCGACATCACCCTGCCCGAGGTACGCGAGGAGGCCAATGGCAACCAACGGTTCAACAAGATGCTTTATGACGAATACAATTTCTATGCGCCTTATTATCGTCAGATGATTTTTGAGGCTTATCAACAGCCTGCTCCTGTGTTGGATTCATTGGCACAAATCGCAGCGAAGGATGTCAACGATGCCTTCCAATATTATATGACGCATTACAACCACGACCGTCCCTTCTTCCTGATGGGCCACAGCCAAGGCTCCCAAATGCTTATCGAGTTGCTGAAACACGGCATGACCGACGAGCAACGCCAACTGATGGTAGCCGCCTATTGTATTGGTTATCATGTCAGTGCAGAAGAGTTGGCTACCTCTCCCGAGGCTTTGCAACCTGCCACCGACAGCACGATGCAAGGTCTGGTCGTCTTCAATTCCGTGACCGACACGACGGCCATCGGCATGGTGTCGCGCGGCGACGTGGTGGGCATCAATCCTACCACTTGGACGATGGCAAACGATACCATTCCAGCTGAGTTCCACTTGGGCATGGCTAAATACAACGATGCTCGCGACAGCGTCCTCATCGTGCCTTGTCCGACGAGGACTTATCTCTACAAGCACAACACCGTCTGTCCCGACCTCGACCCTGAGATGGTCTTCATCCCGGCATACGAGCGGATGTTTCCAAAGGGCAATCTCCACTTTGCCGACTCCTGGCTCTTTGGCGGTAATGTGGTAGAGAATATGAGATGCAGGTTGAGACATTTCGGCGAATAAGCCTATTATTCACCGAAAATTGTTCGGCGATTATATCTATTATTCACCGAAAAGATGTACTTTTGCCGAAAAATTACAACAAATGTATCTACACGAATACAAAGAATGGTGGAAGTTCAGGTATGATGCCTCAGCGGTGATGAATAAGTTGGCAGAGGTCAGAGCTCGGCAAGGAAGGCTGCTCGGTGAACTATCGGCAATCGGGTTTTCCTTGCAAGAAGAAGCTCAATTAGCCAATCTCTCTATCGAAATTGTGAAATCGTCGGAAATCGAAGGCGAGTTGCTTAATTTGGAGCAAGTGAGGTCGTCCATCGCAATACGTCTCGGCATACCAGCCGCAGGTATCGTGCCCGTCTCTCGGTATGTGGAAGGCGTAGTCGAAATGATGTTAGATGCCACACAACATTACCAACAACCTTTGACAGATGAAAGGCTTTTTGGTTGGCATAACGTACTGTTCCCCACAGGTGTCAGTGGTCTTTATAAGATTGATGTAGCCAAATACCGTACCCACGATATGCAAGTCGTTTCAGGTCCGATGGGATTTGAAACGGTTCACTACCAAGCCCCTGCACCAGAGCGTGTGCCCACAGAAATGTCACGTTTTATTGAATGGTTTAATGGCAGCGACCCGATAGACCCCGTATTGAAGGCAGCAATAGCCCATCTTTGGTTCGTCGTCATACACCCTTTCGACGATGGCAACGGACGCATTGCGAGAGCGTTAACTGAACTATTGCTTTCTCGAGCGGATGAAACATCAAAGCGGTTCTACAGCATGTCCAACCAAATTCAATCGGACAAAAAACGCTATTATGAAGTGCTGGAAAGCACACAAAAAGACGATGGTGAAATTACAGAGTGGTTGTTATGGTTCCTGGATTGTTTAGACCGTTCTCTGAAAGCCACGGATGAGACGTTGGCATCAGTGCTGGCCAAAGCGCGTTTTTGGGAGACTTACTCCGAAACGACTTTCAACGAACGACAAAAGAAACTGATTAACATGCTGTTTGACGGTTTCTTTGGAAAACTGAACACAGGCAAATGGGCTAAAATCGCGAAATGTTCAACCGACACCGCACTTAACGACATCAACGATCTGGTTAAGAAAGGTGTTTTGAAGAAAAGCGAGGAAGGTGGACGTAGTACGAATTATTTATTTAATTTTGCGCCCAAAATAAACTAACGCTAGATGAAGAATTTTGTTGAAGAACTCCGCTGGCGCGGAATGCTGGCACAGATCATGCCAGGCACGGAAGAACTCCTCCAGAAAGAAATGGTAACGGCTTA
>CADAFC010000158.1 GCA_902787095.1 uncultured Bacteroidia bacterium | reverse complement strand
CATTGACGAGGCATCAGAGTTGCTGTCCGTCTCCAAGATGACGCTCTACCGTTGGGACCAGAACGGCATCCTCAAGAAGGTAGAGATCGGCGGCAAGCGTCGCTACCGCAAGAGCGACATCGAACGTCTCGTCGGCTGTAAAATCTAATCTATCATGGAAAACACACTGTATTCGAAAGGCAAGTTCAGCCTCCTTGTGGAGGCTGAGTTGCCGGTCGACGAACTTTCAAAGAAATTGTAACTATGAACGACAAGGGCTTCACAATGGTTCCGAACGCTATCATCCGTTCATCTGAACTTAGTGTTTCAGATAAAGCAGTGTGGAATTTCATCGCTTCTATGCCTAACGGGTACAGGTATACCGTGCGCTCGGCCTGTGATAAACTACATATCAACGAAAAAACTTGGTGCCGATGCGTATGCAAACTCGAGAGGAAAGGTTTGGTTTCCGTGAAGAGTGTGCCAGGTCAGACGAATGTGTATGAAGCTGTAAGAGATACGCCCAAGTGTGAGGAGACCCCCACCAAAATAGTAGGTAGCTCAAATGGTACCCCCACCAAAATAGCCGTACCACCCCCACCAAATGAGTACCCTAGTACACATTATAATAAGAAAAAACAATTAAATAACAACGTCGACGACGATACGCGCAAGAAACTTGAACTTGAAGTGATGATTGATTTAAACATTGAGCTTGCATGTAAGAGCTGTGGGATAACTGCAGAAGAATACAGACATCTGGCTGAGAAGATCATCGCTGATTGGAAATTTCAAGATCTCGAAGATAGTGAGTGGACAAAGAAACACTTCATGTCTGTTCTACGCCATAAAGTTAACGACTTAAAACAACCATCGAATGGACCCCAAAACACAACAAACACTTCAAAAGCAAGTAACCCGCTTTCGAGAGCGACCATCCACACCGCAAAAATCGGTTGATATGGTCAAAGAGGCAAATTATTTCCTCGCCGCCTTTCGAAAGGTCGAACCGCGCTTCGACTCAACTCTCATAGACAAGGATATCCTCAAGTCTATATTTGCTTGGGTGTGGAAGAACGACGAATACAACACCCTAAAGCTGGACTACGAAAAAGGGCTATACCTTTACGGGGCGCTGGGACTTGGCAAATCAATGACGCTGCAAGCTGTGCGCCAATACCGCAACAGCGTACATGCCCGATATGACAGCACACATGATGATTTTCGAATGAAGGGCATCTTGTTGAAGTCTGCCAGTGAGTTGGCGAACATCTATGCTATCGACGGCCTTCCTGGTCTAGTGCCGTACACTGACGATGAAAGGAACCTCATCATCGATGAGTTGGGAAGAGAGCCCAAAGTTGCGAAATACTACGGTATGGAGCAAAACATACTCCAGCTTGTCTTCCAGTTACGCTATGATCACAGACGCACTAGCGTCACACACGTGACCACCAACCTCACGATGGAAGAGATTGCTCCGAAGTACGGCGACTACATCGCCGACAGGTTTCTTGAGATGTTCAATTTTATCGAGTTCAAAGGCAAAAGTCTTCGATAAATGGGCATTGAGAGATCGCTGGTCAGCTTGCCACATCAGCATCGTCTCTTTCTTCTACTATTGCCAGCGATTTGGTGTGGTATGAGATAGTTTACATTGAAGCTGTTATTGTACCTTCCGCTGGCGTTTTCGGACGGCAGCGGAAGGTCGTTTCGGGTTGAGACTTCTTGTGAGTACGTGAAAAAAAATAGCCAGAAAATTAACATTTGAGGTTGGTCTCAAAAGTGGCCGTAAAACCTGTATTCATCGGGGTTCTTTCAGAAAAAAAAGTGTTAAAATTCGCGTTTTTTTACGATTTGTAAAGGATTGAAAAATTCAAATACTTGATTATCAAGCATTAAAGGGTTGAAAAGGGAAATTTTTCCCTTTGTTTCTCTCTGAGGACCCCCCGACTGCCCTGCGGAGCGCTTCTGAAAATGGCCGTCAAAAAAGCGCTATATGCAGGGCGAATGTGCGGTAATGTCGCTTAGGTGCATAGATGAAATCGGGCGACAGTTCGGTTTCATCCATGCCTAGGGAACTAATTCGGCCTGGTGCAAAGGCCGAAGCATGGCAGAATGGCCTTTGCCCTGGCATTTTCGGCATTTATGTTGTGCGGTGAGACGGTTTCAACGAATGCTGTTACCGCTTTTCTCCGTGGCGATAACAGCCGCTTTCAAATGGTTACGTCTTGCTGATGCATTGTGTTGCCTGCTGGGACTTCATGAATGATTAAGCGGAAAATTTTAACATTTGGGCTTCCTTCTTTAGAATGCCGTAAAAATTCCTATTTCAGCAAGTTAGACTATAGTCTTACGGACGAGAATTTGTTAAAATCACATTTTTTCCGCACTTCAAAATAAATTTCCGCTGATTATCAGCGGATTAAAGGTTGAAAAGGAAATTTTTTCCTTTTGTCTCTGTCACAGGACCCCCCAACCGCCCTGCGGAGCGTGTTAC
>CADAFC010000157.1 GCA_902787095.1 uncultured Bacteroidia bacterium | reverse complement strand
TGGTTCCAGATGAAGTTGATGTTGCCGGTCAGTAATGGCATGACTACTGTCTGTTCTGAACCTTCGGTCATGGTGATTATGGCGATGCGCTGTCCTTTTTCATCTGTCACGCTGATAGCCGCACCTTTCCAGCCG
This sequence comes from uncultured Bacteroidia bacterium, assembly GCA_902787095.1. Lineage (GTDB taxonomy): Bacteria > Bacteroidota > Bacteroidia > Bacteroidales > F082 > Limimorpha. Next base: position 2,349 of record CADAFC010000157.1, on the reverse strand, counting down.
TTGCCGCCGTCGTCGGTAAGCTCGAAAACGACATCGCATTTGTCGCCGACAAGGATCTGAGTATAGACTTTCTTGTTGAAGCCGAATTCATTTTCAGCGACGATGGAATATTGGTAAAGACCTGCTTCGAGTCCTTCGTCGACGAAATCCATTCTTTGACCTTTGTTGCTTTCTGTTGTATAGATAAGCTCTCTGTTGCGGTAGACTGTGACGGTGCAGCTTGTCAGCGGCTCACCGTTTTGGTTGGTCTCAGGGTTGGTCCAGCTGATGCGGACGCTTGTCATGTCAGCGTTTTCAACGACTTCGAAATCGGTTATGTTTTCAGGACGGTTCAGATATTCCGGTGAGTTCGGGATGATGTGGCCGGTAAATCCGTTCATCATGTTGAATGCGTATTTTGTGGTGTTGAGTGCTCCGATAGGGCACCAGGCGTCGTCGCGGCCGCTCCAGCCCCAGTTGAAGTGGAAGTAGTCGTTCTCGTCGTAGCCGTCGCACACGAAGGCGTGACCGCCCTGCCAGTTGTCGTCCTGACCGCTATAATATAAAGGTATGTTTTCATCAAGACCACCTTCTTTCAGCATCTGGATCCATTCTTCGTTGGTGTAGCTTTGTCCCCACCAGTTTTCGTTGGTGATATGGTCGTCGCAGTTGTATCTGAAATAGTTGCGCAACGCTGATGGAACATCATCGGAGTAAGCACCGCTGCCATTGCCGCCGTATTGCATGTCAACGGCGATACCGCAATGATGCTGGAACTGCGCGATATAGAAATAGTCTTCTTCTGTGCTCAATGAATCCAGTTCGTTGGGCATCAGCTCGAAGTGATATTCTGTCTCACCAAAGTTGGCTGTCTGCTGAGGATAACCGCTCGGAATATATATGTGCGTGCCTGTTCCCATTGGTGGCCAGTCGTAGAATTTCATCACCTGAGCCATTGCTGTGGCGACACAGCCTGCATACACGTGACCGCCGCTGCCTTCCGCGTCTTCAGGACACTGGCTGTTCCAAGGGTAGTTCTGGTTCCAGATAGTCTGGCAGAGAGGTCCCACCACAGCGCGTGTCGCTCTGTCTTGATTGATTTTACCTGTCGCAGCAACAGATGTCCATTCGGCCTTGATGTCGGGAGTGACAGCGAGGTTGTTATCTCTGACATACTGAATCTCTTCACAGAAACTGTTAAGGGTAAACTCAAAACCGTCAGCGATATCGTTTGGGTTGAAGCGTCCGGTCGTGGAATAAGCCAAAATAGGCTTCACGCGGTCGTCGCCAGCCACGATGACGAATCCGTTGTCACCGCTGACATTAAAAACGTAGTAATCCACATCGCCGCGAGTGGCTGATGTATGGACCAATTGGATGTCAAGCTTCTGTGCACCTTTTGCAGTACTCAAAAAACTCTGTCCGATTTGCTGAGCGCGCTGTGCATCGACAGGATTTGCAAAAATCTTGCCCATTGTCAAAACAAAAATGGCAATAAGTAATAGTTTCTTTTTCATTTTATTTGAATTAATTTGTTATTTGTTTTTTAATCTTTGTTTTTTTAATCGTGCAAAGATAGCGTTTTTCAATATATTAGGTGCAAAAAAACAGAAAATAATAACTTCGATGTTAGTTTTTTTGTTAAATTTGCACCTAAGTAGTAAAAATGTTATGAAGTATATTTGTACAGTAATATTTCTTTTGTGTACATTATTTGCAAAAACGCAAATAATCGATCCGCTGTTGCTTGAGGAACTGAATCGTTGTGCGGATGACGAAAAAATTGAAGTGGTGGTTGTTATGAAGGCGCAATATGACCGGGACGTTCTTAATCAGAAGGCGGGCACTTTCGCGATGCGTGCTGAGCGGCGTGATTTTGTTGTGAAAGAGATGAAGGCATTTGCGGAAAAATCTCAGGAAAGTTTAGTTAGGTTATTAAATATTTATGGTGTGGATATGCATGATGGCATGTCTCTGTTTTTTGCAACTGCATTATGTTTTTCGGCTACGAAAGATGTTATCATGATGATTTCGAGGCGAGATGATATAAAGATTATGGGGCTCAATAAACAAAGTCGTCTCGTCCCAGAAATCTCTTCGGAATCACGTGAAGTCACGCCGAATATCACACAGGTGCACGCTGAAGAAGTTTGGGCGCAGGGTTACACTGGTGCAGGTGTAGTGGTTGCTGTCGTTGATTCTGGTGTCAACTATAACCATGAGGATTTGGCCGACCATCTGTGGGATGGAGGAGATGCTTTCCCGCATCATGGATACGATATAGTCAACAATGATAATGACCCGATGGATGACAAAGGCCATGGGACGCATTGCGCAGGCACCGTTTTAGGTGATGGCACCGCCGGCTCA
>CADAFC010000156.1:2537-4823 GCA_902787095.1 uncultured Bacteroidia bacterium | reverse complement strand
GAGAACGGAAAAGGTAAACCATTTTTTTCATATTCCGTGATTTTATCTTCGACTGCTCTTTTAAAAGGCGAAAATCGTGCCACATTTGCAACTCATTGATGATGAGGGTAGGGGCACTACATGCACTGTCCGATACCGGACAATGAGTGTCCATAAGTGGACAGCGGCAAGTTTCAGAGTGTAAAAGTAAACATTGCTTTTCATAAAACACTCAGCGATGCCCCAAAAGTGGCTGTCAAGGATGAAAGTCTGAACAAATGTTCAGAGTTTTATGGTTTTTTACACTTGATACACCCGGCTCAAGCCATCAGATTCCATCGGGGCTATCTGCTGACGGAGCATGACAAGATAGAAACGAGGGAGCGGCTCTCGCAAACGCCTACCACTGCCCAGGAGAGATTGATGTATTGGATGTTGGTATGCATAGTTCAGAATCGGCTCTTTTCATCTTGACCTGCACCCGTTCCCTTGTATTTCGAGTTGGTGGCATTGAAGTTGTAACGGACGACGAGTTCCAGTTTGCGAGAGTCACGATGGTTTTCCTGATAGAGGGTGCGAAGGCCGTAGCGGATGTTGATGTGCTGCTGCGAGTCGAACAGGTTGCGGCCGCCGAGTTTCACTGACAGGCGGTCGTGTCGAACAGGTTGCGGCCGCCGAGTTTCACCGACAGGCGGTTGTTGAAGAACGTCTTGGTCACGCTGATGTCGGCCACGTATCCGGCACGGGTGAGCGTCATGTTCTGCTGGTCGCCTTTGGTGACGATTTGCAGATTGGCAGAGGCTGTGAGGGTCGGTGACAGTTGGAAGTTGTTGTCCGACTGGATGAGGCCGATGGGATTCTTCGGACTGAGGTCACCCACGGGTGATGGAATCTTGATCCAATCTTTTATCACGCCGACAGTGAGTGACGGCTGGTACAAACCGAAGCGCGGCGAGAGGGTCAGCATGACACGCAGACCGTCGGAGTGGCGCACGTTGGCGCATGTGATGATGGTCGTTTCCTCGCTGCCCGGCACGGTTTCGGCCACGTTCACAATCTCGTCGGTAGTGTGCTTGTAGTCGACGGCGAGGCGTGCCCATTTGTACATCGCCATCAGTGTGGCCTCGTTGCGCATGGTCGGCTGCAGCATCGGGTTGCCGCTCTGCCAGGTGAAGCGGTTGGCATAGCTCACATTGCTGCCCAACATTCCGTAGTACGGGCGCTGAATCTTCACGGCATAGTTGGCCATCAACTGCACCTTGCCCACCTTTGCCATCAGTGCGGCGGTGGGGAAGAAATGGTGGTACGTGCGGCTTTGTTCGGGCTGGTAGACTCCTTCCGTATAGTATTTGGTGTTGACGTTCTCGTTGCGTATGCCGAGGCGCATCTGGCCGAAGGGCAGCGGACGGCTGTATTCGGCGAAGAAGATGTAGTTGCGCTCGCGCTGTTCGGTAAACGATGTGGGCACCACCTGCTCAGGGTTCACATAGTCATCGTTGCGGTTGGTCAGGTCGAACTCGGTGCCAGCCTGTAGGTTGCCATTCCACAGCGGCCATGACAGTACGAGTTTCGAGGCCCAAAGTTGGTTACGCACGGTGTTGGTGCTGGTCACAGTGCGACTCACGCGCTCCTGGCTCACCTCGTTATTGAACTGCGACGTGCGGTCTTTGTGGAACATGTAGTCGGTATTGAAGTCAATCGACGTCTTGCCCACCTTGCCGTTATAATAGGCGTTTAGTGTGTGCGGCATGTTCGAGGTGATTTCCTGTTCGAGATCGTTGTCAAGGTGGTCGTAGAAGACCCCGTCTGCGATGACGTCTGCGATGAAACTGCCAGTTGTTTTCTGTTTGAGCCAGCCCTTCGTCTCATAGCGGAAACCCATCGAGTGCTGGTCGTCAAACGTATAATTCACGCCTGCCGTGTAATAGATGGAACGGTTGTGTATGTCGAAATTAGAGTGCTCGTCCATGTGCCAGAGTGTGTCGGCCGCGACATTGAGCGTGATGAGGTCGCGATGGCGCAACTGGTTGTCGTTGTACCACACGCTGCCGAACACGTCGAGACCCTTGTAGCGGTAGTTCAGGTTCAGCCCGAGGTCGAGGTCGGGATTGTAGCCCTGGCGGTAGTGGCTCTGCACATCGCCGCTCCAACCTTCGCCCTGCTGACGGCGGGTCTTGATGAGGATGACCGACTCCACCTGCGCGTCGAACTTCGCCCCGGGGTTGGTGATGAGTTCCACGCTCTTGATGCTCTCGCTCTTCATCTGGTCCAATTCGGCCTTGTTGCGCATCTGCCGCCCGTTGATGT
>CADAFC010000156.1:0-2499 GCA_902787095.1 uncultured Bacteroidia bacterium | reverse complement strand
GTGTTCTCCACCGTGGTCAGCATGCCCTCGGTGGTCATCTTGTGCGTCGGCATCTGACCTTTCACCGTCACTTCGCCAAGCGTCTGCGTGTCGGGCTGCATCTGGATGTCACCCATGTTGCCCTGCCGAGCATCGACATATTTCGTCATATACCCTACGCTCGACACTTTCAGCAGACCGTCTTTCTTGTCGGTGTCGATGCTGAATGTTCCGTCGTCCTTCGTTACGGCTCCTGCAATGAAAGCGGAGTCGGCACGATTGACGAGTACGACATTGGCAAATGGCATCGGTTGAGAATGCTCGTCATTCACTCGTCCGCTGATGCACTGTGCATTCGAGGCTATCGTCACGAGGCACATTATGAATATGAATGTAATCTTTCTCATCATCCTAGTTTTTTTATTACGTTTGACTTTTTTACTTGTTTGATATTCTTTTTCGATGCAAAGAATGTAAGTATCAAAGAGAAATCCACTACCCAAATGGGTAATTCTGACAAACAAGTACGAAAAATTACCCATTTGGGTAGCAAAAGATGTTGATAACATAGGGATTTCATCAGAGATTGGGCTTGTTGGATTGTTCATTTACCAGTGATGTCCTTCCACTCGATGATTCTGTCCTTGTCTTCGTTACATACGATATGGGCGGTATGTTTCTCTTTTGTACCATCCGCAGAAACAACATAATAAATGACATTGGCAGAAAAACGTACTTCACCATTCTCTTTATAGTCTTCACAAAGGTACTTGCAGACAAATTCAACCATTCCGCCATCGGCATGTAGGGAAGCAGCATGCTTTACGACGGCTTCCTCAAGATTTTTGTTTTCTCTGTTACCATGACCAGGCATATTGATATGTCCGCTTTTCGCATACGCCCAGAGCATCACTATGGCGATGCAACCGATAATATAAAACCACTTTCTTTTCATACGCTTTTTATTTGATTATTGTCGGTGCAAAATTACCATGCAAATGCACCTTAAAACGACTAAATCGTCAAATAAAAAGTCTTAATGCAAGAAACGTAACGCATTGGAAATCAATGGTTACGTTTCTCAAAAATCTTAATGATGACTCTCGGAATCTTAAACAACCCTTAATGTCTTTGATTCACGCTTCATCCATCACGTTTCGGCCTTTATCCAACCAACTTGTCGGCGGGAGAATGTATAATCTTCAGTTTTCAATCTTTCTCATCTCTGTTCGTTCACGCAGGCTACAATATCTTGCCCCTCTGCTGCTCTTATCTTCTTTCGGATAGAGGTCTTGCGAACGTATATTGTCGCGTCAGACTGTTGTGTGATGACACCTATCTCCTTCGTCGAGAATCCCGCACAGAGCAGACAGCAGATTTGCTCCTCTTTTTCTGTGAGTGCATCGCCATATTGCTCCATTAGCCGAGTATGGAAATTGTCATACAGCCGGTCGATGACGGGATAGAGGTCTGACCAAACAAGTAGGCTGTTAGTAGGTATCTCACCACCACTGATGCCTGAAATGCGTTTCAGAAGAGCCTGGTTCTGATTGGTTGGGGTGCTGGCTACCAGTCGAATGATTCCCAACTGTTGCAATAGGATTTTCTTGAAGAAAGCATCATCGTCTGACTTGGGACGCTCCAACTCTTCTGCATTGCTCGATATGGACTTCATGTCGGACTCTTCTTCTGCTATGGTTTTCTGTGCTTCTTCCAGCATTCGTGCCAGTGTGTCTATCCTGTCCTCTGCCTCTGCCGATTGCTTGATTTTGTTCCTGCGGTATAGCCAGCCACCTATGCCGCCGCCAATCAACAGCAGCGTAGCCACCGACAACAACCATCCCATCCGCTGTTGGTTGAGTTTCAGTTCGTAATTGGCTGTCTGCAGACGGTTCTTGGCTTCCAGTCGTCGAGTGGAAGTGTTCTCTTTCATTTGCATGTCCATCGTGATAGAGTCGCAATAGCGAGCAAAATCCACAAACGACACGGCTTTCCCATCAGTATAGTCAAGTATGACGCGCTCTTGTTCCAACTCAGCCTTTCGTGCGATGTCGGTAAAGCCTTGTGCATCCAATTCTGTCTCACTCTTGGTGGCCTTGTCGTGGCATATTCGGGCGGAGTCAAGACGATGAAGATTGATGTAGTTGCCCGCCATGGCCATTTGAATGGCCGATAATTCTGCCACTTGTGGCAGAATACGACCTATACGATGGTAAATGTCGTTGGAACGACGGTATTGGCCGTTGTTGGCCAAATAGTCGGCATGGTTGCGCATGAATTCACACGCCATGGCCGTATCGCTGTTCTCCATGGCTTGTTGGATGCTTTTTTCATAGAATTGTTCTGATTGGCTGTCGCCCATCAGAGATAGGTTCAGTCCTATCTTGTAGTTGAAAATGGCCTGTTCACGCTTTGTCAAACCACTCTTTAATATTTCTTTCAGCACATTTACAGTTTGGCCGTATTTCCGCTGGTGTTCAAAGATGCTTGCTTTTGCTGCCAACAGTTGGACTCGTTTCG
>CADAFC010000155.1 GCA_902787095.1 uncultured Bacteroidia bacterium | reverse complement strand
AGCTGCTTCCATATCGTTTCCATCGTATATAAGACAGCCGCCTTTTTCAATGGTATTTACGAAGATTCTAAATTGTTCAAGATAGCAATCAAATGTCGGGAAAACGTTGACATGGTCCCATCCGATGCCTGAAATCACTGCTATATGCGGATGATATTTATGGAATTTCGGAACTCTGTCGATAGGCGAAGTGAGATATTCATCGCCTTCGATGACCATATATTTCGCGGTCTCGCTGAGGCGCACCATCACGTCGAAGCCTTCGAGCTGGGCTCCGACCATGAAATCGGTCTCAATGCCAGCCTGTTTCATCACATGCAGAATCATCGACGTTATCGTGGTCTTACCGTGGCTACCGCCAATCACAATACGGATTTTGTCTTTGCTTTGCTCGTAAAGATATTCGGGATATGAATATATTTTAAGTCCAAGTTCTTGAGCGCGAACGAGTTCCGGGTTGTCGATGCGTGCGTGCATGCCCAGAATGACGGCTTCATACGAGTCATCCAAAAGTTCAGGATGCCAACCGAATTCCTTTGGCAGGATACCTTCTTTTTCCAAACGTGTGCGTGAAGGCTCAAAAATCTCATCATCCGAACCTGTCACTTCGTAACCCTTTCTGTGTAAGGCGATTGCGAGGTTATGCATCGCACTTCCACCAACTGCAATAAAATGGACTTTCTTCATATTTTCAATATTTGTCACTGCAAATTTACAAAAAAGTTTTGAATGATATTATATTTTAATGCCATTTTCGAAATACTCTCAGTACCTTGTGGTAAGTCGTATTTCTGCAAATGGCATTAAAATCTTAATTAATTGATTCTATTTTCGAAATAATCTCAGTACCCTGTGGTAAGTCGTATTTCTGCAAATGGCATTAAAACCTTAATTAATTGATTCTATTTTCGAAATGCTCTCAGTACCCTGTGGTATGGGGCTGTTGAAAAAAACTAATAGCTAATGGCTAATCGCTAATGGCTTTTTTGTATTTTTGCAATATGTTATTGGATAAAAGTCTAATTAGAAGTTTCAGCGATTATCTTCGTCTCGAACAGTCGTTGTCGGACAATACCATTGAAGCGTATTGTCATGATATTGAATTGTTTAGGCAGTATCTGGAGGATTCCGGAGAGTCTTGTTCGATAACTGAAATAACCCATCACGACATTGAGGATTTCTTCGCAAAGCTTTATGATTTGGGTATAGCGGCATCGTCGCAGGCACGTATTTTGTCAGGTTTGAAGAGTTTTTTCAAATACCTTTTGCAGGAAAAGATTTGCGAGGCTGATCCCACAATGCTTGTGAGCTCGCCTTCCATTGGCCGTCATATTCCGGATGTGCTTAGTTATGAAGAGATTGTGAGTATGATGGACTGCATCGCGACCTGAGCCAGCAGTTTGGGCACCGCAACAAGGCCATCATTGAGGTGATGTACGGCTGCGGACTGCGTGTCTCGGAAGTTATATCATTGAATATCAGTGATGTATATGCCAAAGACGAGTTTATAAAAGTATTTGGCAAAGGCTCAAAAGAAAGATTAGTGCCAATCGGAAACAAGACCCTGCACGAACTGATGCTCTACATCGGAGGCGAGCGTCTGCACCAGGATATAAAGCCTAAATTCAGCGACAAGGTGTTCATCAGCGCACGTGGCACGAGCTTGACACGCCAGAGTGTGTTTCTGTTGGTGAAACGACTTGCCGAGCAAGCAGGAATCAAAAAGACGATTAGTCCGCACACTTTACGGCACTCATTTGCCACTCATCTCATCGAAGGTGGTGCCGACCTGCGTGCAGTACAGCAAATGCTGGGACATTCAAGCATTACAACGACTGAGATTTACACTCACATCTCAGACGAATACCTGCGTCAGGTAATCATGGAATATCACCCGCGCTGGCACTCCCAGAAGACCTCAACTAATTGATTTCCATCAAAATAGAAGTCGAGGTTTAACTCATCATATGTGAGGCATTCACCGTCTTCATTATCTTCGACAAAGTCTTCATAGCCGTTTTCCTTCATGAGTTCAATCAGCTGGTCTTTGTTAAGATCGAAGATTTTTGCGCCGAAAAGCACGCTGTTCTCGTTGTAGGTGTAGAAATTAGCAAGACGTTGCACTGTGTCGCCCTCAAAATACATCGAGAGGTCAAAGTCCTCATAATCAAGCACTATGATGTGGTTGCCGTCATCATAGGCCGATTCTATTTCCTCTTGGTTTGAAGGCTGTCCCAACGACTCGACAACCTCATCAATCGACATTCCGAATTGGAATTCGCCGTATCCTTTCAAAGGTTCTATTACATAATTTTCCATCATGATGTTTATATGGTTAATTATTCAAATCTTATTGATTTAGAAGGTCTTACATTGTTTATCAGCATTGTCGGCAACAGCAGCATCAGCACCCAAAGCACGAATGTGCCGACGTTGAGCATCAGGATATGCCACGGATTCAGCTCGATAGGAACCGCCGAAAGGTAATACGATTCCGGCGATAGTGTTATGACATTGGTATATTGTTGAATCAGGCAGAGTCCCAAACCAATCACATTCCCGATTACCATACCTATTAATAATATACGGCATGAACGTTTAAGGAAGATGCTTCTGATAAGTCCGTTTGACGCGCCCATAGCCTTCAAAAGACCTATTGTCGAAGTGCGTTCAAGAATGATTATCAACAACATACTGATTATTGTGATACCTGCGACCAAAAGCATCAGAGCGATGATGATTACCACGTTCATATCCTGCAACTCGAGCCAGTCGAAGATATGCGGATAAGTCTCCATAGCTGTATACGACACCAGATTCGTAGGGATGCTGTAGTATATCTTTTCGTTGTAATCGTTTATAAGTGTTTGATTATCAACCCAAATCTCAAGATGCCCAATCTCGCCATTGTCCCAGCCGTTAAGTTTTCTGATCTGGTTCAAATCGCAGTAAAGAAAACGGTCGTCGCATTCCTGAAGTCCGGTCTCATATATTCCAACGACGTTGAATTTGCGGCCTCTCGCCTTCATATCCATGTCAACAAACCATATTCTCACAGGGTCGCCTACGTTAAGGTTCATCTTTTGAGAGATGATTTTTGAAATCACCACATCGTTAGAGCGTTCATTATCAACATATTGCGGTATGATTCCGTCAACGAGATAAGAATTGATATAGCTCCAATTGTAATCAGCGTCAACGCCTTTCAGTACAACTGCCAAGATTTCGTCGTCGGTCTTGATGATGCCCGCTTTGTTGGCTGTTTTGTGCATCTCGGTGATGAAAGGCTTGTTGAGACGGGCATTAAGCACACTGTCATAGATGAATGGCGTCTCCTCTATCGACTCGTTTTGGTTCAGTGCCTGGATGTGAATCGGGGCGACAAAACCAACAACTTTATCCTTTATTTGATTTTTAAAACCGACCACTACAGCTATGGAAATCAACATGATAGCTATTCCGAGAGCCACGCTTGCCACGGCAATGCGCATCACTGTCGAAGAGAGGTTATCTTTCGACAACGAAAAAATTCTTTTGGATATGAAGCTGGCCGCGTTCATTTTTTTCTTATCATTGCAAAATTAAAAAAATATCGAATATGTTGAGAAAAATTTTGGTTTTATTTGCCATTGTTATATCTATATCATTGAATATCAACGCTCAAGACCTAAAACTTCTTGATGCAAAAGATGCTGTTACCGGTGCTTCGAGGATGGATTTGTATCTGCCTTGCCTGAAAAACAAGGCTGTAGCAATAATCGCAAATCAGAGCAGCATCATGGACAACGGCATGCATCTTGTTGATACTCTATTGAGTAAAGGTATAAATATTGTTAAGATTTTCACTCCTGAGCATGGATTCAGAGGCACCGCTGCAGCTGGCGAACACGTGTCATCTGGCGTTGACGAAAAGACGGGAATCACCATCGTCTCGCTTTACGGAAAGAACAA
>CADAFC010000154.1 GCA_902787095.1 uncultured Bacteroidia bacterium | reverse complement strand
CAATGTTTGGGCATCTTTCGGCTATCGCTGGGGCACAAATCCACCAGATGCGAATAGTCCGTTGCTGGAAGATGGTACACTGTCAATTAACGTAGGGGCAAGCACTGATTTTCAGCTGAGCTACCGTTGGAGTTTGAGTATCGGAATCTTATTAAACGCAAATCGTAAATCATTATGCCATCAAGTGAAATATGAAGACGACGCTCTAGTTGTGATTGATGGTCAGGAGGATTTCGAGCGCAATCGTTTAAAATCCTATTATATTGGTGTTCCTGTTGTTTTCAACTATTATCTTGGCAAACGACAAACCGAGAGTATTTCATTTGACATTTTCTGCGGTCGTCTCATAGAAGAAGATCTGCGCACCAGCAAAGATGCCACCAATTTGCTGGGATTAACCAATTGGGATGGAGAAAACATAAAAAACACCTTCAATCCATGGAAACTTGAGGTAGGTTTCAGCTTCAACACCAACATGCTGGGCATATTCCACGGCATCAGGGTGTTCGCCAACCTTTTGCCCGAGTATAAATCAGGTGTGACAAGCAGCGAAATCAGGAATATAGGAATTGAGATTAAGTTCTAATTGTTTTTTTTCTTATCTTTGCAAAAAATTAATCATTTATTGTAGTTTTTCCGTCACTATTGCGTCTAATAGGCAAAAGGTTTTAGACCATGAAGGAGAATGAATTGGAGTTTAACCGAATCGTGAAGGCCAACAAAGCCGCCATTTTCACCGTGTGTTACCTTTTTTCAAAGGACCAGGATGAGGTGAACGACCTGTTTCAGGAGACGCTCATCAACCTGTGGCGCGGATTCGACGGCTTTCAGGGAAAATGCGACGTGAAGACCTGGATCTGGCGCGTCAGCCTGAACACCTGCCTCACATTCGAACGTAAAAAGAAACGCCGCGTGGATACGTTGCCGCTGACAATGGACATCAACCTGTTCACCGACACCGACGATGACACCCGGCAAGTGCAGATGCTTTACCGCCGCATAAACAAACTCGGGGTGCTCGATAGGGCAATCATCCTGCTTTGGCTGGAGAACATGAGCTATGAGGAAATCGGTGAAATCATCGGCATCTCCACCAAAAACGTCTCCGTAAAACTGGTCAGAATCAAAGAACAACTGAAGAAAATGTCGAACGATTAAAACGCGAAGCTATGGAAAACAACGAATTGGAAGAAATGCGGACTCAGCTTGCCACCTTGAACGAGAAGCTGGAAAAAGAAAGCATCATCAGCGATAAGCATATTAGCGAAGCTACAAGGAAACATGTTTCGGAAATGCAGCGTAAACTGCTCATCAGAATGATAGTCGTGGCTGTCCTGACACCTTTTATTTGTTTGTGGATAGGTTGGTATTTTTTGCCTTGGTGCTTGGGTGTTATCTCATTGAATCTATATATCTATCTGAAAAGCAGGAGGTGGAACCTTGAATCGTTGAACGTGGCTGATAATTCGAGACGAATCCACAAAATGATGAAAGTATATAAGAGAACGAGACGGCTTTTAATGATATTCTTCTGTTTGTCTTTGATAATTGTTGGATTGTTTGTCCTTATCGTGACAAATGCATCAATGAAAGGCGTGTCGGCATTTTCAATGTGCCTTTATATTGATATAATTGTCGTCTGTCTTTATTATGTGATCGACAAAGTTTTTGTCAGACCCGATGTTGAAATAGTGTTGGAAGGTATTTTGAAAGATTTGGAGGAATAATTTTTTCATTTTTTGTAATAAACACCCAATTTCGATGTCTATTAGGTTGTAATTTGATCGAATTATGATTGAAAAAGAACGACAATTTGAAAATTTGGTGAGGGAGCACAAGCGCACGATCTACACTGTGTGTTACATGTTCTCGAAAAACTCCGCTGAGGTCGACGACCTCTTCCAGGAAATCCTCATCAGGATGTGGAAAGGCTTCGACAGCTTCGAGAAGCGCAGCAGCGCACGCACATGGATTTACCGCGTGGCACTCAATGCAGCCATTAACAACGACCGCAAGGAGCGCCGCCGCATCAGCACCGTGCCGCTGACAATCGACATCGACCCTTACGAGGCCGACGACCCATCGACGCATCAGATACGACAGCTCTACGACCGTATCAACAAGCTCGATCTTATCGACCGAAGCCTGATTCTGCTATGGCTCGAAGGCGTCACCTACGAGGAAATCGGGGCAATCATCGGCATCACACCGAGCAACGTGGGAGTGAGGCTCCTCCGCATCAAGGACAAATTGGTGAAAATGTCAAACAAAAAATGAAAGGAATCGTCATGGAAAACAACGAAAAAAACAATCTTAACGAGCTTGAACAACTGAAAGCCCAATACGAAACGCTAAAACAGCAGTTCGACCAGCAGGAAATCGTCAACCAACGACTGATGAAGTCGGTAATTCAAAGCAACGTCGACTACTTCACAAGAAACAGAAAAGTGGCGATGTTTGTCTATCCTATCATTACTGTGCTGATGTACATTTATCTTGAAGTTATGGGATTCCGCACTTTCGCAATTATCTTGGTCATATTGATGGCGATAGCTACATTTGTAGAACTCTGGCTTACCCGCAACACCCGCCAGCATGTGGTCGACAACTCCGACTTGCTTACGCTTTCACAAAACATGCAGAAACTGAAGAT
>CADAFC010000153.1 GCA_902787095.1 uncultured Bacteroidia bacterium | reverse complement strand
CTTTTGGCACCTTTGATGAGGTCGTAGGCAATGGCTGGCACGTTAACCACATAATCCTGAAGCCTTTCCACCGAATCAACGAGGATGATAAGGCTCTTGTTGAGCGGCCTCTGCTTGACGGCGTAAACCCGCAGGCAGGCCTTGTTGTTGGTGGCGTCGCAGCCCACACCCCAGATGGTGTCGGTAGGGTAGAGGATGGTCTTTCCGGCTTTCAGTGCCGCCACTGTGCGTTCCACTTCTTGTTCAAATGCTTCTTCCATAATGCTTATTTGTTTTGTTTCATTTTCTCTCTTAACAGATTGTATTTATGCCTATTAGCCTGCATCATCATGCGGCAGATGCTGAAGCCCGTCTTGCCGTAGAGGAAGCCTCCTTTTATAATATAGGTGCGGATAAAGTTGATGCTTGGACTGAACAGCCAAGGCAGGATGCCAGTCTTCTTTCCGCGTTCGTAGTACGACTGTGCACCCAATTCGGCGAAGTGGAACTGCTGCTTGCGGAAGGCCTCGGGCGTGTCCCAGGAGTAGTGTAGCAGGTCGCCGCGCAACAGGGTTTTCTTCGGTGTTTCCTTGTATTTTAGCCACTCATGGATGATGCCTTCCCACTCGGCGAAGCCGCGCTTCCAGATGCGGATTTTAGTCTCGGGATAAAGCCCACAGCCCTTCACCCACTGTCCGCAGTAGTTGTTGAGGCGGTTCATGGCAAAGACCTCGTTCTCGGCGATTTCCTTGTCTTTCAGTGCTTTGATAGACTGCTTTAGCTCGTCCGAGAGTGCTTCGTCGGCATCGATACTGAAGATGAGGTCGCAGGTGGCGAGTTCGTCGGCGAGGTTCTTCTGGTCGGAGTAGCCGAGCCAGTCCTGGGTGAAGAACTTGGCGCCGTAGTGGTCGCAGATGGCCTCGGTCGCATCGGTGGAATGCGAGTCAACGACGATGATCTCGTCGGCAATATCCTTTACAGATTCAAGGCATTGCGCGATTTTCTGCTCCTCGTTGAAGGTGATGATGACGACCGAAATGGTGTTCATGGACGCAAATTTTCCGCAAAAGTAGGCTTTTTTTCTTATTTTTGTGGACTTTTCGTGAGACTTTATGTCCGAGCATTGGGAAATATACGCTGACTGGAATCCATGGCACGGTTGCACCAAGATAAGTCCCGGGTGTAAGTATTGCTATGTGTATCGTCAGGATGAGATGTACGGCAGTGAGATATCGAGTAGCGAATGTAGAAAGACGGGCAACTTCAACCTACCCATGAAGAGGAAGCGCGACAAGTCATGGAAGATAGAGAGTGGCAAGCTGGTGTTTACCTGTTTTACCTCCGATTTTCTTCTAAAAGATGCGGACGAATGGCGGCCGGAATGCTGGCAGATGATGAAGCAGCGGAGCGACCTTCGGTTTTTCTTTTTCACCAAGCGCATCGATCGTTTCATGGAGTGTGTACCCGACGACTGGGGTGATGGCTATGACAATGTCATCGTGGGCTGCACGGTGGAGAATCAAGAGATGGCGGATTATCGTTTGCCCATTTTCTTGTCGCTTCCCATCAAACACAAGAACATTATTGCATCCCCGCTGATTACAGCCATGGATCTTACCCCTTATCTCGGTGAAATGATAGAGGAAGTGTCGGTAGGCGGTGAGTCGGGGGTTGAGGCAAGACCATGCAACTACGATTGGATACTTGCCCTTCGTGAGCAGTGTATCGTAAAAAATGTCGCCTTTCGCTTTCATCAGACAGGTGCTCATTTCATCAAGGATGGAAAGATGTTTTATGTGCCACGGTGCTATCAGTTGAGCCAGGCCCATAAGGCAAACATTGACTACAAGATAGGCAAATACCTTGTGCCCGCGACGGTGAAGTTCGAATGGAAAGACAGCGATTATCACGATTGACTAATGATTGTACTATTGTCAGCCTGAAAGAAGATAATCGCACATGTGTTGAAGGCTTTCTGCGGGTTGTGGAGCAAGTTGTGGCATCTTATCGAGTATAATCGAAGAAAATGATGTATTTTTGTCGATTATAAACGATAAAAAGTATATATTTTTATCGAACATAATCGATAAAGTTATTTCTTTGCGGTCGTAAAAAACACGAAAAACCTTGTTAAGTAAGGACATGATTAAGGATTGATATTAATATGTTTGACTTCGTTTTCTATCAATTGAACCTATTCTATGAGAAAAGAGAAAAAGGCAGTGATACAATATGGACTGCGGCATTTTATGTGACTATTTTACAGTTCTTGATGCTATATTCTGCTTTCGTTTTTATTGACATTTTCACAAACAAAACTTTATCAGACATATTGTTAGGAGGGAATAAGACGTTGGCAATAATCATTTCGCTCGTTGCTGTCGTTTTGTTGTTCCTATTTAATCGCAACCGTTACCGTCGCAAACAAGACTTAATAGTTGGCAAATATGAGAAACATCCAGCAAATCAATGGTTTAAGATTTGGATGGTAGCTGCATTAATGATGTTGTTACTTCTTTCTCCTATCCTATGGAACGAGTTACATAAATTGATTGTGAGATAAAAATGTTTTCGGCTTTGTTGTATGGTTTGTTCAGATGCTACTAAATGTAACATGTGCTTCGGAGATAAAGTGAAAAAAACGTATCTTTGCACCTCATTTTGAGCGTTAGATGAACATCGGAATCCCCAT
>CADAFC010000152.1 GCA_902787095.1 uncultured Bacteroidia bacterium | reverse complement strand
TGTTTCTGCTCGTTTTGTCCCATCAGCTTTTCTTGCTTTGTTTAAACAAAAACTCCTTCTCTTCCTCTGTCAGGCTGCTGTAACCGCCTTTGCCGATCTTATCAAGGATTTGGTTGGTGCGGCGTTCGTCATCGGCACGATCTTTGTTGTAATCCCAGTCGGACTTCGGTCTGTCGTTGAAAGAGTTGTTTTTATTTCTTTTGATATTGAATTTAGGTGTCCATCCGTTATCTTTGTGTCGCCAGTAAAGTATCAGCAACAAGCCCCATAACATGCCGCCGACATGTGCGAAGTGAGCCACATTGTCCACCGAGTTGAATCCCATGAATAACTCAAGCAAACCGTAAATTATCACGAAATATTTCGCTTTGATTGGGATGGCGAAGTAGATGTAAATTCTGGAGTCGGGCCACATCATGCCGAAGGCGAGCAAAATGCCGTAAACGGCTCCTGAGGCGCCCACTGTGGTAAGCATGTTGAGATAATCATCCACAGAAATGATTCTGCCTCCCAGGTTGACATTGTCATAGTTTTGAATATCAGAGAGTTGTATGTATTGCACCAACTCCTGTATCAAGCCGGCACCGATGCCGCAAACCATATAGAATATCAGGAATCGTTTGGGTCCCCATGTGTTTTCGATGCTGTTGCCGAACATCCACAAGGCGAACATGTTGAAGAATATGTGTGCGAAGCTGCCGTGCATGAACATGTAGGTCACGAACTGGTAGGGTCTGAAATCGGACGCTCCGATGTAATGCAAACCGAGATATTGCGCCAGGTCGATGTGCCAGACATAGTCAAAAGCGATGGTGGCAAGATAAAAAACGAAGTTGATAATCAACAGGTTCTTTACCACTGGCGGTAAAATTGAGAATCCTTGTGGTCTAAATTGATTTTCCATTAGTTTAAACGTGTTTTTATGTCGTCAGCATTGATGATTGTGAAGATTTTCTTGCCGTTTGGGGCCACTTCAGCAACAGCGCAGCCGAAGAGACGGTCGATGATGTCCTGCATCTCCACCGAGCTCAACGTCTTACCAGCCTTCACCGCCATCTGTGATGCCAGCGAACGCGCTAAATTTAACTTCTTATCTGATTGATTACCAGCCATATTTGTCTTGTAATCCTCTAATATCTTTTCAATAATTGAGACGGCGTCACTGCCTTTGCAGTCGACAGGCGTACCGTTGATAACGAACGTGGTGTTGTTCATCGACTCAATTCTGAAACCAATCTTTTCAAGCTCAGGTTTCAGCTCTTTTAATATCGATGCGTCGTTGATATTCAATGAGATATGATGCGGAAACAGCTCTTGTTGCGATGCTATCACCTCGGTCTCCATCTCCTTAAGGTACTTCTCGTATAGTATCCGCTCATGTGCCAGATGCTGGTCCACAACGAGTATGCCTGACTTCACCGTCGTCACTATATACGACTGTTGCAGCTGGATGAAAAGGCTTTTCTGTTCCTCTTCCTGCACATCAATAACATGTTCATTATCAGCGATATGACTATTGGCTACAGTGTCACCGCTGTCGTCGTATGCTATCCGCCAGTTCTGTTGTTGATGTCGCATCGGACTGATTTTGAACGGGTTAAACGTCGGGTCGAAGTCCACTTTCGGAGCCACGACAGGTCTGTCCATACGGCTCGCCTCTCCGAAATCGATGCCCATATTCGGGTTTATGTCGAAGTCCAACATCGGAGCCAAGTTATTCTGTCCGATGGCTTTACGCACAGCCGAGTGCATGATTGCGTATATCAGCTTCACGTCAATGAAGTTGACCTCGGTCTTCGTCGGAT
Organism: uncultured Bacteroidia bacterium; assembly: GCA_902787095.1. GTDB lineage: Bacteria > Bacteroidota > Bacteroidia > Bacteroidales > F082 > Limimorpha. The sequence goes on along the minus strand of CADAFC010000152.1, from coordinate 901 downwards.
GTATGTTGATGTCGATCTCCTTCGGATCTATCTGAATATCAAGGAAGTAGCCGGGGAAACAGTCCTGTGGAATGAGCTCTTTGTAAGCATTTTCCACCGCATGATGCAAGTAAGCATGTTTGATGAAACGGCGGTTCACAAAGAAATACTGTTCGCCACGTGTCTTCTTGGAGAACTCTGGCTTAACGATGAATCCATCTATTGTCACTGACTCTGTTATCTGATTGACTGGCAATAACTTACTCTCGTAATCTTTGCCAAAAAGTCCAACGATACGTTGCTTCAGAGTGCCAGGATAAAGGTGGAAAAGCTCCTTGTCGTTGCTCACAAAGGTAAACCCAATTTCAGGGTTAATTATCGTGATACGGAAAAACTCCTCATTGATATGACGAAGCTCTGCCTCATTGGATTTCAAGAAGTTACGTCGTGCCGGTACGTTGAAAAACAGGTTTTTCACGGTGAAGTTAGTGCCCACAGACATCGGTTTTGGCAGCTGTTCGATCACTTTCGAGCCCTCGATACGTATCTTTGTGCCCACTTCATCCTCTTTACGTCGTGTCGTCAGCTCGACCTGCGCCACAGCAGCTATCGAAGCGAGAGCCTCTCCACGGAAACCCATGGTTTTTATGGCAAAGAGGTCATCGGCACACTTGATTTTTGAGGTGGCGTGACGTTCGAAACAGAGTCTTGCGTCGGTCTCCGACATGCCGCATCCGTTGTCGATGACGGTGATAAAGGTGCGACCGGCATCTTTCACAATCAGGTCGATCTGTGTGGCACCGGCATCTATAGCATTCTCTATTAGCTCCTTAACGACGGAGGCAGGCCGCTGTATGACCTCACCTGCAGCAATCTGATTGGCAACTGAATCGGGTAGCAACTTGATGATATCCAACGACAT
>CADAFC010000151.1 GCA_902787095.1 uncultured Bacteroidia bacterium | reverse complement strand
GGCGAAAACGGCCTGATGAAAGGCATCTCGGAGAAACCTGACATGAGTTATATGATAAATACTGGCGTGTATATCCTTGAGCCTCAACTGATTAACGAGATTCCAGAGAATACATTCTATCATATCACCGATTTGATTGAGAAGGTGAGAAAGAACGGCGGTCGAGTGGGATGTTTCCCAGTGAGCGAGAAATCGTGGACCGATATTGGCGACTGGAATGAATATCTTAAAATCATCAAGATATGAGGATACTTTTGGTAGGTGACGCGAACTCGATTTTCTTCGTTCATTATGCCAATGCATTGAAAAAGGCGATGGATGTGGAGATTCATGTGTATTCGCCATTCCCTAACAAAGGTGATTACGACATATATCCTTACGATTATGTGTATTTTGATGACTATCTGCTGAAAAAATACAGCGACATAAGATATGTGTCATGGTTTTACGAGCCATACGTTGAGAGGGCGCATTTCGGCAAGTTCCTTAAAAGAAATGGCATAAAATACGATATCATTCATTTTCAATGGATTATGCCGGCTTGGGTGCTTCGTACGAAGGCTTATCGCAAATTTGCCGACAAGATTTGCTTGACATTGTGGGGCGGCGAACTCGAATATCTGCAGCTGCTGAGGTCGCATAAGTATTACCTTGCAAAACTTGGTGATTTCATAAAGACTGTCGATGCTGTCATCGGGACGATGGCAAATCAAGAGTTTTTCGACAGATATCCGTTTGTCAAACCTGTTTCAAGATATGGAATATACGGTTCTTCAATCATCGAGAAGCTATCGCAGATGAGTGAGACGAGGGAGGATTGCAAAGCAAAAATGGGTGTCGCTGCTGACAAGATTACAGTGGTGCTTGGCTACAGCGGAAAAATGCTGCACAACCACGACAAGATTTTGAAAGATATAGTGAATCATGAGGGTTTCAAGAATGTCGTGGACAGGTTGCATTTCATTTTCCCCATGTCGAGAAACTACGGAGCTTCGTATTGCGACGATTTGGAGGCTGTCTTAAAGCAAAACGGCTGCAGCTATTCGATGATAAAAGGATATATGTCGGACGATGCTGTGGCTTGTCTGCGAAAGGCTACCGACATAATGTTCCAGCTGTCGGATTTTGACGGTCTGTCGAACTCGATAAAAGAATGTCTTTGCGCCAATTCAGTGCTCATCTCCGGCGACTGGTTCCCGACATATCATGTGCTGAAGTCTGCGGGATTTAAGTATTTGGAAGTCTCAAACAGGGAAGAAGCCGTCGATGTTTTTTATAAAGTCATTGATAATCAGGAATATTATCGCGATATGGTGAAAGATAACAAAAGACTTGCCACGCAACAATATTCATGGACTGAATGCATAAAAGACTGGGTTAAAGTTTATAAAGAATTATGTCCGGAGAGCTGATATGAGGAAGTTTTTGTCACAGTTTCTGATTTACGGATGCGCCTCGATGCTGTCGAAGATTGCGGCGGTGTTTCTGATGCCGTTGTACACCAGCATCCTGACGACTGGTGAATATGGAGCTATGGCAATGATTGCTTCGTGCAGCGGCGTTCTCGGAATACTCGCCAACTTCAACATACATTCTGGCATAGCGCGCGACTATTTTGAGGAGGGCGTTGTCCGCAAAAAGCTTGTGTCGACAGGCTTTTTCTCGATATTGTTGTGCTCAGCCGCGCTGTTCCTGGTGATGTTCATCTCGCGTCACACCTGGACGAGGATGCTTGGACTGGAGTCGTTTGAGACCGCCTTCATAATAATGCTCGCCAACATACCGGCGTTCTCGCTGCAGTCGTATTTCGCAATACTGACAAGATTCAAAAACAAGCCTGTTCTCTTTGTGATAGGCACTGTGACAGCGCTTATTCTGCAAATCAGCCTGTCGATTTATCTCGTGCTTGTTAAGGACGCAGGCATCAATGGCATTTTGTTTGCGGAACTGCTGGCAAATACTTACAGCATCATATTCTTCATCATAGTGAATCGCGTGTTTATAGCAATCACTTTCGATAAGACCTTGTTAAGGAGGGCCTTGGTGTTTGCCATACCGACATTGCCGGCCACACTGGCTTGGTGGATCGATGCCTCACTCGGACAGATGCTTGTGGGGAAATATGTGTCATACGAGGTGCTTGGAGTCTATTCCATCGCACTATCGATAACGTCAGTGTTTTCGCTGATAAGCGTGGCTTTCAACAACGTCTGGGGTCCGTATCTTTACGAGAATTACAAGCACGACGGCTTTAAAGAGGAAGTGAACAAGCTTTATGGGTTGTTTTTCGTTTTCCTCGTCGTGGTGTCGATAAATCTCTCACTCTTGGCTAACGAAATAGTGCTGATACTTGCCCAGCCGACATATCTTGACGCAGTGAAATACATCACCCTGCTCTGTCTGCCGTTGAGTATTTACATGCTGCTGCCTTTTGTGACATCAGGCATCCAAATCTCAAGGAAAACAAAGTATCTTAGCTATGCCAACTGTGCAGGAAGCCTGATAAATCTGATAATTCTGGTGACTTTACTGCCTCGGTTCGGCGTTATCGTGGCACCATTAAGCCTTACAGTCTCCCGCCTGGTGAATTATTTCATCTCGAAATATTACTCAAGCAAATTTGTCGATTTGAGATTCCCTGACAGCTGGATTCTGATTTTTGCAGCAGTGATAGCTGTTTGCTACGTCGTCAACGTGTCGGATGTGCCTCGTTATGTGGTCTGG
>CADAFC010000150.1 GCA_902787095.1 uncultured Bacteroidia bacterium | reverse complement strand
CCATCAGGCAATTCCCATATCTCGGGAAGAATAATTATACCAGGGAACTCGCCGACATAGCATTGACCCGCTTTGTCACCGGCATTAGGGCGTTCAAAAAGCAGATAGTGCCACTCACTGGAACTCATAGCGGTCCAGTCGTCATGACCGTTGAGAGTCCCTACAAATCCACCATAGCAGCTATGATCCGGACCCGGAGATAAATCAAGCGGATTCATCCCCTCACACCATCCGCCCCATGGGAACATGTCAACCCAGGTAGTGGGGTCATAATCATTGGGAGTGTCGTACTGATGCTCGGCAAAACGCCATTGTTGAGTGCTGCCGTTGTACTGAAGGTTACCTGGCGAGAAATACACTTCGTGATCATCTGCGATCTTGAAAGTGTTGTGGGAATTTCTGATTTCAATTCCTTCTGTGATATAGGCATTTTCCGTTATATCCGGAAGTGAGACAGCGTAATTCTTACCACCTATGATTGCATTAGCCGCATCTATCCTATACTGAGGCAACACCACCGCCCATTTCTCTGTGTCACTGGTCGAATACAACTTGATATATCCCTGGTTCCCCGGATTTAATGTACCCTGACTGTCAAACGGGACACTAAAATCCGTATAAAAAAATCCAACTTCAACCGTTTCGTTGGTAGGAGACTGCAGCGAAAACTTGACCAGAGCGCATTTGTTGTGGAATCGGCAAGAATACTGAGTAACACCTTGGTAATATGTTGTTTGGCCGAACAACATCACAGGAAGCCTATCGGTCTGGTCGGATAGGGATACCGCGATACCTGTCGGCACGTAAGGATAGTCGTCAGTTTGATTGCTCAGATAGTAAAAATACATCTCGGCTCCATCTTCCAATGGCTCAACAACACCCTGAAACACACCGTCAGTCCGCTTCATCCTTCCTATACACCTTGTGCCGTCACTTATAAGAAGCCTGTCGTTGTCAGTAAAATAAACATCGCCGTTATCGGGATTGACTCCGTGTCTGTCGCCATTGTCGGTTCTAAGCGTGATTGCGACCCCATTCGGTATGGTATTTTCAATGGCATCAACATGCTTTTTGCATTGTGTCAGGTCAAGTAGCATCAATGTGGCGAGCATCAGCGCTGTACCTTTCTTAAGCAGGCGTCTGCGTTTCAGTGCCACATAGCCGGCACCCGCCAGCGACATTATCAGCAGTCCCGAGCCAAGCGGGGCGCCACCTCCGAACGGTTCGACAGTCATACCGCCGCCATCGGTAATATCGACATTATCCCTGTTGACATAAAAGTCGTTATATGGACGAAAGAAATAGTCTGTTTGGGCATTCAAGCCAGAAAATGCAATCAATACAAACCCCATAACCACTAAGGTTTTAACAAATCCGTAGTTTTTCATAGTCAAATTTCAAATGGTTCGCAAAAATACAAAAAAAAAAATAATGCAGTAACACATTAAAAAAACTTTCAACTTTAAACTTTCAACTTTAAACTAAAAGTTGTATCTTTGCACCGATAAATTTTGAAACGTGTCAGACATCCTGAAATATTTGAATGAGCCTCAGCGTGAGGCGGTTACGACGATAGAAGGTCCGGTGATGGTCATTGCGGGCGCCGGCTCGGGCAAGACCCGTGCCCTCACCCACCGCATCGCTTATATGATAGAACAAGGCATCAACCCGTTCTCAATCATGGCGCTGACGTTCACCAACAAAGCCGCCAAGGAGATGAAAGAACGCATCATGCAGCTCGTCGAGCCGGGCGCCGCACGTAACGTGTGGATGGGCACGTTCCACTCTATCTTTGCGAGGATTCTGCGCATCGAAGCGGCAAGCCTGGGCTACACCTCAGAATTTACAATCTACGACACCGACGACTCAAAGACGCTCATCAATTCTATTTTAAAAGAAAGAGAAATAGACACCAAGGCTTATCCCGCAAAATATATCTTACACCGGATCTCGATGGCGAAGTCGGCACTCTACACGCCTGAAGACTACTGCGACAACGCTGAGATCCAGGAGCAGGACCGCCGAGCCAACAAGCCACTCATCGGAGAGATATTCAAGACGTACAACAGCCGCCTGAAACGCGCCAACGCCATGGATTTCGACGACATACTGTTCAACACCAACGTGCTGCTGCGTGACTTCCCGGATATCCTTTTAAAATATCAAAGACATTTCGAATATATCCTTGTCGATGAGTATCAGGACACCAACTATGCGCAATACCTTATAATAAAACGTATCGCCGCCATGCGCGAGAACATCTGCGTGGTGGGCGACGACGCACAGTCTATCTACGGCTTCCGTGGCGCCAACATCCAAAATATACTGAACTTCAAGATAGATTATCCTGAACAGAGACTCATCCGCCTTGAGCAAAACTACCGCTCGACAAAGACCATAGTAAAAGCGGCAAACAGCGTTATCGCCAACAACAAAGACCAGATAAAGAAAAACGTGTGGTCCGACAAGGAAGAAGGCGAGCTCATCACCTTGTTGCGAGCCACTTCCGACAACGAGGAAGGCACTCTTGTAGCCAACTCGATTTTCGGATACAAGATGTCACGTCAGCTGGCGAACAAAGACTTCGTGATTCTTTACAGAACGAATGCGCAGTCACGTTCGCTTGAGGAGGCGTTACGCAAGCAGGACATACCTTATAAGATATATGGCGGCCTCTCGTTCTACGACCGCAAAGAGGTGAAAGACCTCCTCGCCTACTTCCGCGTGACGATAAACCCCACC
>CADAFC010000149.1 GCA_902787095.1 uncultured Bacteroidia bacterium | reverse complement strand
CGGGTCACGGAGATGCTGGCCACCTTTATCGGGGAGATTGAAGAGGGAAACGTCACCATTAATCACTGTCTGTTCGACGGTAAGTTTATCGGTACCAAGACAGAAAAATGCGGCGGATTTGTCGGCTGGGTTGACGATGACGCAATAGCCTATATCAATAACAGCTTGTTCAATCCGGCGGAACTGAATATGGAAAACAGCGGTCATAAGACCTTCGCAAGAGCGGAAAAGAGTGGAGGCCTCATCTTGGATAAATGCTATTACAAAGCTATTTTCAAAGATGCTCAGGGTACTGACGGAAGATCTAAGACGACAGATGAACTCGTTGAAGCACTTGGTTCAACATATTGGCAAAATGTTGCAGATGCGGCATTGCCGAAGTTGGATTTCCAAGACACTCCATTTACAGGTTCAGGAACAGAGGAAAGCCCATATATCATTGCCTCCACAGCCAACTGGAACTATCTGATGAAACAGGTAAACGGTCACAACAGCTATAGCGGAATGTTTTTCAGATTGGATGCAGATATAGACATAAGCACAATGGTAGGATGCACTTTGGATGAGAAACAGCCCGCAGCAGAGGGAAACACCTATTTCTCAGGTTCATTCAATGGCAACGGTCATACGCTCAACCTCAACTTGGTCGGTACTGGCAGCGACTGGGTGGCACCATTTCTTGCACTCGAGAACGCCACTATCGAGAATCTGAACCTTACAGGTACAGTCACCACCAACAGGATGCGTCCGGCAAGTATCACGAGCTTCGTTGAAGGTACTGTAAACATTGAGAACTGCTCAAGCAGTGTCAATATTATATCGAATTATAACAGCGATATCGATGCCGGAGCTTTCGTGGCACGTGTAAATACCGAGCAGACTCTTAATATGACCGGCTGTGTATTCACCGGCAAAATTATCTATAGCGACAGTGAAGGCTACGAGGGTGGCGGTTTGGTGGGCTTTACACAACACCTAGCAAAAGTCACTTTGACAGACTGTCTGTTTGCTCCATCAGAATTCACGGTCACAAAGTTTGTCACTACAGGTGATGTACAATATTACCATTATATGCTCGTTGGAGGATATGGTGATAGAACCTTTAAAAACTGCTATTACAACAGTGTTGCCGCAAGTTTGATTGAAAAAGGTCTTCAGGTACAAGGCAAGCGTGGACGTTCGATCATACCGAACAGATTTACCACTGTTGAAAATGCCGCAACAGCAACTGTATACAATGTCAGCGGCCTTACCAGCTATGGCACCAACCATGGCATCCTATACGCCGACACGCTTCGCGCCGGTAATGAAGATGTTTTAAGCCTAACCCTCGGCTATACCGGAGGTAGCAATTATCATCACAATGGTTTCTCCGCTTCACACGGCACACTCAGCGGTGAAAGCAATCCTTTCACGTTTACCATGGTTGATAACAACTGCATAATCACTGCAAACATTTCGTTTAACACTTTCAACAAAGACGGTGATTGGAACGTTGCAGGCAACTGGAGTTTAGGCGTAGTACCAACCGATTGTGATGTCGCCATTGCAAATGCGGCAATCATTCCAAGCGGATGTACTGCCATTGTCGACAATATTGATATGCAATCGAGAGCCTCCATCATCATCAGAGACGGAGGACAGCTGATCGCAAATAACGCTATTACGGCACAGGTGCAAAAGACAATAGAGGCATCAACTTACCAAGGAGAAAACAAATGGTATCTTATCGCATCGCCTGTCAACGGCCAGAGGTTTGAATATGTCACAGGTCTCACCGATGGTACACATCATAATATTTACCGTTACGACGAGCCAACCAATATGTGGCAGGAATATCGTAATCCAAACAATCAGTTCGAATCGTTCGAGAATGGCCGCGGATATCTGTTCCGCACCACAAACGAAGGCTCTATCACGTTTAACGGCACCCTCAACAATGCGTCTGTAGTTTACGATCTTTCGTACACCGAAGATGCGGGGGTTAATAAAGGTTTCAACCTTATCGGCAACCCGTTCTCGCATAATATTTACAAAGGCTCAGTCGAGGGCAACGCCATCGCCAACGACTACCTTGTGGAAAAATATTGCGTGCTCAACACCGACGGCACATGGACTCTTACAGAAGACAACGTAGCCATAGCTCCGGGACAGGGTATTCTTGTGCAGGCCAAGCCGGAGGCAGGCTCACTGGTTATTACCAACAGTATTGTTGGCCCTGGAAAAAAAGCCGACAACGACAACATCTGGTTCACCGTCAGAAACAGCGAGTTTATGGACAAGGCCTGTGTAGAATTCCGTGATGGTCACGGCTTCAACAAGCCGACTCACTATAATGCCGATGCCCCGATGTTCTACGTGAGACACGATGACGAGGACTTCGCCTCAGTCTGCATGCCTGACGACACTGAAGTCATCGACCTCCGCTTCGAGAGCAAAAACATTAGCCAATACACTCTGACAGTCAATGCCAACGGCGACTTCAGCTATCTGCATCTCATCGACAAGGTGGCTGGTGAGGATATCGACATGCTCGCCAACGGCAGCTACACTTTTGTGGGCTCATCGACCGACGACAAAGATCGTTTTGAGGTCGTTTTAAGATATAATGCAGACCCTGCTTCAACGGCAACGGAGACATTCGCCTACCAGAGCGGCAACGACATCATCGTCAACGGCGAGGGCGAGCTCCAGGTGTTCGATGTGATGGGACGCATGGTGATGAACCAGCACGTGAACGGCGTGCAGACTGTTGAAAAGCCGTCGACAACTGGTGTTTACATC
>CADAFC010000148.1 GCA_902787095.1 uncultured Bacteroidia bacterium | reverse complement strand
CATCGGGTCGTATTCGGCGTAAACCTCAACAACTTCGCCGTTTCCGTCTTTCTTGCAGCCTGTGCATTTCACGATGTAGGCGTTCTTCAGACGCACTTCTTTGCCTGGGGTGAGGCGGAAATATTTGTTCGGAGGGCATTCCATGAAGTCTTCCTTCTCGATCCACAGCTCGCGGCTGAACTCAATCTTATGGCTGCCTGCCGACTCATCTTCAGGGTTGTTGATAGCCTCGAGTTCCTCGGTCTGACCTTCAGGATAGTTGGTAATCACCAGCTTAACGGGATTTACGACGGCTGCAACACGTGTCGCGCGGGCGTTGAGGTCTTCACGGATTGAGCTCTCGAGCAACGCGAAGTCGTTCAAGGCGTCGTATGTGGTATATCCGATCTTATCGATAAATTTATGAATCGATTCCGGGGTGTAGCCACGGCGGCGGAAGCCGCAAATCGTAGGCATACGCGGGTCATCCCAGCCGTTGACAACGCCTTCTTTCACCAAGATAAGCAGGTTACGCTTGCTCATCAGGGTGTAGTTGAGATTCAGCTTGTTGAACTCGGTCTGACGCGGACGGTTGTCGTCCATGTTGTCGCCCTCACCGCGGATTTCTTTGAGCCAGTCGACAAACAGGTCGTAGAGTGGGCGGTGCACCACGAATTCAAGGGTGCAGAGCGAGTGTGTCACGCCCTCGAAGTAGTCGCTTTGGCCGTGAGCGAAGTCGTACATCGGGTAGGCGTTCCATTTTGTGCCGGTACGATGATGCGGTGTCTTCACCACGCGGTAGATGATAGGGTCGCGGAAGTGCATGTTAGGGTTCGCCATGTCAATCTTTGCGCGTAGCACCATCTTGCCTTCCTCTATCTCGCCCGAGTTCATCTTGTTGAAAAGCTCCAACGACTCCTCAACAGGGCGGTTACGGTACGGGCTCTCGGTGCCTGGCTGCGTAGGAGTGCCTTTCTGGGCTGCAATCTCCTCCGACGACTGCTCGTCGATATATGCCTTGCCACGTTTTATCAGTTCGATAGCAAAATCCCAAAGCTGCTGGAAATAATCTGAGGCGTAATACTCGTTACCCCATTGATAACCAAGCCATTGGATGTCTTCCTTGATGGCATCCACATACTCCATGTTCTCCTTGGTGGGGTTGGTGTCGTCGAAACGCAGGTTGCAAACGCCGCCATAGTTCTTGGCGATGCCGAAGTCCAGGCATATAGCCTTGGCGTGACCGATATGCAGGTAGCCGTTAGGCTCCGGAGGGAAACGTGTCTGGATACGCTTGCCGTTCTTGCCGTTTCGTAAATCTTCCTCAACTTTCGCTTCAATGAAATTCAGCGATTTCTTTTCTTCTTTTTCAGCTTCTTCGGAAATCATAGTAATAACTTTTAAATCTCTCCTCGTCATTTCGCTCGAAACCTTTTCTTTCCCGTCATTCCGACCGACCGTAGGGAGCGGAGAAATCTCATTCAATTTCAGGAGATTTCTCCATTCCGCTGCGCTACAGTCGAAATGACGAAGATAATGATACACTCCTATCGAAATGACGCAAAGTGAATATTTTTAAACCGCAAAAATAAAAAATTCTGAAAAAAATTTAAAATTTTTTTAAAAAAATTGTAATTTTACACCCTGAATAAACGTAAAAAAACTAAAAAATCATGAACTATTTAGACATTATCATCGCTATCATATTGATTCTCTTTGCGATAGGCGGATGGAGAAACGGAATTATCAAAGAGGCGTTCTCGCTCGTGGCGTTCATCCTCGGCATTTACGGCGCACTCAAACTTTCTGATTGGGTGGGAGGCTTGCTCGGCAAGCTTATCAATGTGAGTCCGGAGTGGATGTCGGTGATTTCGTTTATTATCGTTTTTATCGCTTTGGCATTGCTAATCAGTTGGTTGGGAACCATGTTGTCAAATTTGTTTGCCTCATTAAACCTCGGTTTTGTTGACAAACTCGGCGGTTTGGTCTTCGGCATCGCACAAGGCTTTTTGCTTATCGGTGTGTTGATTTTACTCCTCGATTTCTTCGGAATTAAAGACGTTTTGAATGAAGAAACTCGCGAAGGCTCAAAGCTTTACAAGACATCGGAGCAGGTGGCGACATGGATTTACGACAACAAAGACGGATGGCTGAAGAAGCTGAATGACGGATACGAAAAAGTGGAAGAAATCATTTAATCCGTCATTTCGACCGAAGTGGAGAAATCTCAAATATTATATTATGAAAAAAGTAGCAGTTATTCTTGCCGGTTGCGGCAAAATGGACGGTTCGGAAATCACCGAGACCGTGACGTTGTTGTTGGCATTGGACCAGCATAATATTGAATATCAGGCATTTGCACCCGACTCATATCAAGCAGAGGTTTGTAACCACGCCACAGGTCAGCGCATGATGGAGCGCAGAAACATGATGGTTGAGGCGGCACGCATTGTCCGTGGCAAGATTCAGCCGATTACAAAATTCAACGCTGATGACTTTGACGCTTTGTTTTTCCCGGGTGGCTTCGGAGCTGCCAAAAACCTGTTCACTTACGCTTACGACGGCATCAATTTCAAGGTCTTGAAAGATGTTGAGAAAGCCATCAAAGACGTTCACGCCCAAGGCAAGCCGATTGGAGCCATGTGCATCGCTCCTCTGATGGTTGCTAAAGTGCTTGGTAATGTGAGCGTTACGATGGGCAGTGGACAATGTCAGCAGGCAAAAGAAATAGAGCAAATGGGCTGCAAACATATCGAGACAACCCACGGCGGAGTGGCTGTTGACAAGGAAAACAAAATCTTCACCACGCCA
>CADAFC010000147.1 GCA_902787095.1 uncultured Bacteroidia bacterium | reverse complement strand
TGCGGTCATCTCGTGTGGAAAGCCATCGAGGCACTCCCGATCTTGAAAGAGATGGGAATCAACGCCGAGCTCATCAATATCCATACTATCAAGCCGTTGGATGTCGAGGCAGTGTTGAAGTCAGTTGCAAAGACAGGCTGTGTGGTCACCGCTGAAGAACACATGCGCAATGGCGGTCTTGGTGACAGCATAGCACAAGTTTTGGCGTTAAATAACCCGAGACCTATCGAAATGGTTGCCGTCAACGACATCTTCGGTCAGAGCGGCACCCCAGACGAGCTGCTGAAACACTATCATCTGGATACCCCAGATATCGTGGAAGCTGCGAAAAAGGTGGTTTCAAGAAAATAAAAAAAACGGCGACTGAAAGTCGCCGTTTTTGTTTTTGATGTAGCGGGGATGAGAATTGAACTCATGACCTCCGGGTTATGAATCCGACGCTCTAACCAACTGAGCTACCCCGCCGTTTTCGGAGTGCAAAAATACACAACTTTTCAATACCCCCGACATTTTTTTTCATTTTTTTAAAAAAATTATTTTTGTCGTCACATATCAGAATTATTTGTATTTTTGTAGGTTGAAAATTTTAAAAATTATTCGATATGAAAAAGCTATTTGTATTGGTTAGCATGCTGTTCCTTATCGGTTCAGTGTCTTTTGCTCAAACAGAGAAGACAATCAAAAATGACAACAAATCAAAGATTGAAGCGAAATCGGAAGTGAAAGAAGACAAAGCTGATGTTAAAAAATCTGATTTTCAAAAGGTTGATGTGAAAAAGGTTGAAAATAAAAAAGAAGACAAAAAAAACCTGTCAACAGAAAAACAATCTGCAACACAAAAGACCGCTGACAACCAGAATGGCCCTGAAATGACATTCAAGGAAACTAACCACGACTTCGGCAATATAGAATATAAAGGCAACGGTTCATACGAGTTTGTGTTTGTCAACACCGGCAATGAACCGCTTATCCTTACACAGCCTAAGTCATCATGCGGCTGCACAGTGCCTGAATGGCCAAGACAACCAATTCTTCCCGGCGAATCAAATGTCATCAAAGTGACTTATAAAAACACCGACCGCCCAGGTAGTTTCAATAAATATGTGACAGTGTTCTCAAACGCGTTGATTAACAAAGAGGTGAAACTGCACATCAAGGGAACTATCCTTGCCGAGCCGACCGACGCCGCACCACTGAAGATCGAATCGATCGGGACGCCAGTAAATAAAGAAAACTAACATATAATAATATATAATCCTATGCCTAAAATTTCGAAAAAAGGCCAGTTTATGCCGGCTTCGCCAATCAGAAAGCTCGTCCCTTTCGCCGACGAAGCAAAATCAAGAGGTATCCACGTATATCACCTGAATATTGGTCAGCCTGATATCGCGACAACTCCATACGCTCTTGAAGCAGTCAAAAATTATGACGAAAAAGTCATTAAATATACCCATTCGGCAGGTACTCTTTCATATAGAAAGAAACTCTGCGAATACTATGACAGACTGAACATCCACGTCACCCCAGATGATATCATCGTGACAAACGGAGCCTCGGAAGCTCTGTCGATTGCATTCCAGACAATCATGGACCCGGATGATGAAATCGTCATTCCAGAACCATTCTACGCCAACTATAATGGTTTCGCTCAGACAGCAGGAGTGCGCGTCCGTCCAATCTATTCTGAGATCAGCAACGGCTTCGCACTGCCTCCAATCGAGGACTTTGAGAAAGCTATCACCGAACACACCAAGGCTATCCTCATCTGCAACCCTAACAACCCGACAGGTTACCTCTATTCAGAAGAGGAAATGGAACGTCTTCGCCAGATTATCCTGAAATATGACCTTTATCTTATCTCTGATGAGGTTTATCGTGAGTTCTGCTACGACGGTTCGAAACATTACTCAGCGATGAGTCTTAAAGGTGTCGATGATAACGTTATATTAATCGACTCAGTGTCAAAGCGTTTCAGCGCTTGCGGTATCCGCGTCGGTCGTATGGTGACACGTAACCGCGAAGTCATCAGCACAGCAATGAAATTCGCTCAGGCACGTCTTTCACCTCCGACATACGGTCAGGTGGCTGGCGAGGCTGCTCTCGACACCCCATTGTCATACTTCGACGCCATCGTCGCAGAATACGTGAAACGCCGTAACGTGTGCGTGGAAGGCATCAACAAGATTCCTGGAGCATACTGCCCGACACCAAAAGGCGCTTTCTATATCGTGGCACATCTTCCAATTGACGACTCAGACAAGTTCTGCAAGTGGATGCTCACCGACTTCAACTATCAGGGAAAGACAGTGATGCTCGCACCAGCAAGCGGTTTCTACTCAACAATCGGTCTCGGCCGTCAGGAAGTTCGTCTAAGCTACTGCCTCAACTGCGACGACCTCAAAGACGCCATGATGATACTCGGAAAAGCTCTCGAAGTTTATCCAGGTAAGAGAAATTACTAATAAATCAGATATTTCGCTCTGATTTTCAGATAGTTATCGATTCCGGTCTGCCACGATGAACGAATCTCATCCTCGGTAAGGCCGGAATTGATTTTTTGTTGCAAATCGCTAACGCCAACCAGCTTTATGAAATAATTGTTGAAGAATTTTTCATCGTTTTGTAACCGTCTCCTGGCATCAAGAATCCACGCAAGATTCAGCTTTTGCTCGTTGTTGCGGTAACGATGCGCATAATCCACAAGGTTAACCGTATCATTTGTCTGCGGCAAGGTGTAAATCTGAAACGGCAGCTTTGTGCCACGACCGACACCCACATCGGTGCCCTCAAACAGACA
>CADAFC010000146.1 GCA_902787095.1 uncultured Bacteroidia bacterium | reverse complement strand
GCAATCTGGCAATTCCTTAGGAGTTAATAATAAATTTTACGATACTCTGGTGTGGTGGGATTCAAAAATCTGATGCAAAAATACACTTTTTTCAAACACGAAATGCTAAAATAATATTATCTGATTTCGATTTAATTGAATTTATCAAAACCAGTTTTCGTGAGTTTCGTGTTTTTCGATGTGTAATGCCTTGGTCTTTAAGACTATATATATTACTCAATCCCTCTCAAATCCTTGTACAACTGCACAGCGTACAAATCTGTCATGTTGGAGATGTAGTCAAGGACGACCTGAATCTTCGAATATAGGTCGGTCTTCTCGGTCTTGAACTGGTCGGGGATTATCGACATCAGACGCTTGTGATAGCCACTGTCGGGATGCAAAACAGCGTCAATAAACTCGTTCATCAACGAGCCGATGATGTTGTAACCGCGTACTTCAATCTTTACTACAGATGGATGCTTGTAAATGTTTGGTACTGAGAAACTTCTGCAACCTTCCAAAGCGTCGTTTTCATGCTTCGGCAGATGTGCTATCAGGCTGCCTCTGAACGTGCCCGCCATGATGTCGTCGTAGTTCTCGATGAACACCTTCGAGACGCAATCCACCAGCTTGTTGATGACGGTGGCACGCAAAAACGCCATGCGTTCGTTGGCATCGGTGACGGTGCGGAACACATGGTCGCGACGCTCGAAAAACCAAGCCTCTCCCTTGTTGGCTTCATCGAAAAACGCCATGAAATGCTTCTCAATGTCTACAGTCTGAATGATGCCGCGCTTGTGGGCGTCTTCCATGTCCAGAATCAGGTAGCAGATGTCATCGGCAGCCTCCATCATATATGACAAAGGATGACGGGCGTAAATCGGCTTATCACTGTCGAGACGTGGTATTCCGCAGCCTTCCATGACCTTCTCAAACTGCTCGATCTCGCTGTTGAAGACGTTGTATTTCTTGCGGTCACCCTTGCCAAACGAAGGGTAGGGGTATTTTATCAGAGTCGCCAGCGAGGCGTATGTGAGCGACAAACCACCCTCACGACGGCCCGCAAACTGATGAGTGAGCTGTCGGAAAGCATTGGCGTTGCCTTCAAATGATATTAAATCACTCCATTGATATTCAGGGATTTGGCTCTGCAACTTCAAGCCTTCACCGAACTTGAAATAACTGCTCATCGTCTCCTCGCCAGAATGTCCGAAAGGAGGGTTGCCAAGGTCGTGGGCCAGACAGGCGGTAGAGACGATGGTGTCGATGTCGTATATCACATCATGGAAACCGGGACCGTATTTGTCGATGAGAAACTTCGACACTTTGCGTGCAATGGAACGACCCACGCTGGCCACTTCGAGGCTGTGTGTCAATCGGTTATGCACGAGCTTCGCGCCTGGCAACGCAAACACCTGCGTCTTGTTCTGCAGACGGTGAAAGATATTTGAGAAGATTATACGGTCATAATCTCTCTGAAACTCGTTTCTGATGTCGGCCACACTCTGCGCGCGAGCCTCACGTTTCGGTGATAAAAGCTGTTCCCAATTCATATTATTAACTTTTTTATTCCGTCATTTCGAGCGTAACGAAGTGGAGTCGAGAAATCACCGGCATCGGAATTAATAATGTTCATTTTTAATTTTACAGGCGGTGATTTATTCACTAAAGGTGAATGCTTTCGCAAGCTCAGGTCTCCTTTCCGCTACGCTCCAGTCGAAATGACTGTACGTGCATAAGGCGTCATATCTTGTGTTCCAAACTCTCCTCTTTGATATTTCAAATATCCAGCCACGCCAATCATTGCGGCGTTGTCGGTGCTGAACTTGAACTTAGGAATGAACACCTCCCAGTGATATTTCTTTCCAGCGGCTCTCAACGCATCCTGAAGCCCAGTGTTTGCTGACACTCCGCCTGCAATGGCAACCTGTCTTATCCCAGTGTCCTTCGCCGCCTTGATGAGCTTCTTCATGAGCGTGTCGATGATGTCCTTCTGTATCGAAGCGCACAGGTCAGCCTTGTTTTCCTCGATGAAATTCTCGTTTTCCTTCAATTTGTCACGCAAGAAATACAAGAAACTCGTTTTCAGTCCGCTGAAACTGTAGTCATATCCGGGGATATGCGGCTTGCTGAACTGGAACGCGTCAGGGTTGCCTTCTTTTGCTAACTTATTGATTATAGGGCCGCCAGGATATCCGAGACCCATGATTTTTGCCGTCTTGTCGAATGCCTCACCGGCAGCGTCGTCGATGGTCTTGCCCAGAATATCCATGTCGAAATAGTCGTTCACCTTCATAATCTGGGTGTGACCGCCCGACACTGTCAAACAGAGGAACGGAAACTGCGGAACTGGCGTCGGATCGTCAGGCTCCTGGGCGAAAAGTGCCAGCACATGGCCGTTGGTATGATTAATTTCAATCATCGGGATGTCCATCGCAAGTGCGAAAGCCTTTGAAAATGAAGTGCCTACGAGCAATGAACCCAAAAGTCCGGGACCACGTGTAAAAGAAATTGCACTTATTTGATTTTTTTGTATATTTGCTTGCTTAATTGCGGCGTCGACCACAGGTATGATGTTCTGTTGGTGGGCACGCGATGCGAGCTCGGGGATGACGCCTCCGTACTGGCGGTGAACCTCTTGATTAGCAATGACATTCGACAAGACTGTCGTGCCCCTGAGGACTGCCGCTGACGTGTCGTCACACGATGATTCGATGGCTAAAATGTAGCTAAAATGTATTCGTTCATAGCATAAAATAATGCGCAAAAGTACAAAAAATAACATAATACACGGCATTTTAATTATCTTTGTGATATTTTTTGCCATTATCGCCAGCGTCACGGCGGCTCTGCGTGACGTGACGGTGCAGTGTATGATTGCGCGTTCAGTGGCTACCGAGCTGTCGAAACGTCTCAACGCCGACGTCCGTATCAAAACTTTCTATATCACCAACGACGGCACGATTTGCGTCGAAAACGTACATGCCAACGACCTTTATGGCTATCCGCTGTTCAAAATCGGACAGCTTGAAGCAAAACTTAGCCTCTCGTTAAACTCCGACGTGCTGAGGTTCAAAAACATTTATATCAAAGACATTCTGGGAAATATCGTCAAGTATGAGGGCGACAAGAAACTAAACGCGACAGAGCTTTTCGCACAGCTGAAATTGGGTGGCGGC
>CADAFC010000145.1 GCA_902787095.1 uncultured Bacteroidia bacterium | reverse complement strand
TATTGGAGTCATCACGAGGCACATCGCAACCATCATGAAGACGCCTGCCGTGCGGTGAACGAAGTAGTTATGCCCCATGAGAATGATCGGGAAATGCCATAATCCCCATACTACGCCGATGAAAAGGCATGCCACCCAGAAGTTCCTGCCTTTCAATAAGCTGACGAGATAATTACGCCAGCCGTACTCCTCCCCGAACGCCGCAACAGCGTTAATAGTGATGCCTGCGAGAAGTCCGGAAACCAGTGTGGTTATAATTATAGTTTTAGGATTCCGCATCGCCATGAATTTTGCCTGGTCTTCAGGAGAAAGATTTTCCATTCCTGGGATTGCCGGCAAGTGGAAACCGAGCGTGCAACCGTCTAACAGCGAGTTTACGATGATGGTAGCTGCGACTATCACCACTGGCAGCAGCCATGCGACGAGCCACGACCATCTGATTTTGAACTTCAGCAAGCCTGTGCTGCCAAGTTTCTCTTTTTTGATGATTTGAATCACTAATGCACAAACCAGCGGGAAAAACATGTAAATCGTAGCACAGAGCGAATAAAGCTTAAGGTTGTCGGTAGTGTTATGGATTCCCATTCCGAACCACATGAAGGCGGCGAAAATCCAGCTTGCGAGGCAAACTATTATTGAGAAATTTATTGCTTTTTTCATAACTAAATCAACATTGGTATTATTGTAATAGGTAGCATTAGAATTAAGACAAAAACAACCACCACCACTATGCTCCTTTTTTGCGAAAGCTTAGGTATATCAACCAATCCCGACTCATCTACGAGTTTAACAGTTGATTTCATTTCATCATAAAGCTGCGTTGTTTGCTCAGCATTTTTACAATTTAAATAATACACATCGCTAGAGGTCTTTATCTCGACAAACGGACCTTTATTGTGATTTTCAAGATACAGCACAGCACGTTTTAAGCCTTTCATTTTATAAAAGCCTTTCCATGTCTTCAAACCGCCGTAGCCATTTATTCTCATCACAACGCTTATATGATATATCAAGTCTATCGATTTTATCGCATCGTTCGGAATAAATGCCGGATACATGAAATCATCAATGAGAATGCCGTCGTTGAAAAGCTGTATTTTCGATGCTTTACCTGCCAAAACCAGCAACACAGCGGTGGTGACGATTATCCAAACCCATGTAAACCACATCATAACCATGATAATTCCTTATTGATACAAAGTACCAGTGTTTACTACAGGTTGTGCGGCGTCGTCGGCGCAGAGCACGACCATAAGGTTGGAGACCATAGCGGCCTTCTTGTCGTCATCGAGTTCGACAACTTCCTCATCTTTGAGCTTGTCGAGGGCCATTTTTACCATAGAGACGGCACCTTCCACAATCTTCTCACGTGCTGCAATGATAGCCGCAGCCTGCTGACGGCGAAGCATAACTGCCGCAATCTCAGGCGAATAAGCCAGGTAGTTGATGCGAGCTTCGATGACCTCGAGACCCGACATCGCGAGACGGTCGTTGAGCTTGCCGAGAAGTATGTCGTTGATTTCCGAGCCGCCGGCACGCAGTGTCAGATCGCCTTTTGTGATGTCGCCGTTTTCGTCGTATGCAAACATTCCTGCAACTTCACGCAAGGCAGCGTCGCTCTGCACTCTCACGAAGCTCTCGAAAGCGCGCATACGGCTTGTGACCTGAACGCCGGTGCCCGACACACTACCTGCAGCTGCCAGAGTCTGCGAGTCGATTTCGAACATTGCCTTGTAAGTGTCTTTCAGCTTCCAAACCAAAATCTGTCCAATCATGATAGGATTGCCGGTCTTGTCGTTCACCTTAATAGGGTCGACATTGAGGTTACGGGCACGGAGAGAGACTTTCTTTGACGAATAGAACGGATTTGCCCAGTGGAAGCCGACTTTTGTCAAAGTGCCCTGGTATTTTCCGAAGAACACCATCACCATTGCCTCGTTAGGCTCAATTTTGATGAAGCCTATGCATAAAATGAAATCGATGAACATCATCACGATTCCGCCGATGAGCAGCCACAGCGGCTCACCTTCTTTCAATGTTGTAAATCCGTAGATTATCAAAGCAAAAAATGCAATGACCACAAACAGCATCAAGAATCCATTGATTCTCAATCCTTTAAATTCAAATTCCTTATTTTCCATAGTTGTAATTTTTAGATGATTATTTAATTTTTGTAATATCATTTTGATATCATTTTCACATCGCAAAAATACAACATTTTTTTAATATGCAAACTTTTTTTTAAAAAAAAATTATTTTTTTCAAAATCATTGATCAACAAAGAGATTCCCGCCTGCCTTAATGCTTATGCTCCCGAATCAGTATAATCTCAACAGGCGACAAAAACAAGTCCCCGACGCGAATGCGTCGGGGACTTGACATTTTAGATTATATCCGTTTTTATACTAAATGATGAATCATTGCACATCGCAAACGAGGCGGACGGAGAAGCCGTTGACCTTACCTGCGCCAGTATCTGGAACCACACCATTACCATCAACTTTCACGTGATTTGCAGCGTTGACGTTGGTACTACTATGCGTAGCAGACCAATAGTGCACTTGACCATTAGGAGCGTTCACTGTAGTACCGCTATTACGCTGTCCTGCGCATGGCAAGAAAACTGCGCCATGTACTTCAAGATTGTTTGTCCATTCGTCAATAGTGAGTTTGTTGTTGATAGTATTATCACTAAAGTTACGTGCTTCAATCTCGTTGCAATTATACAGAGTGTAGTAGTCTGCGTTCCAATCGTCCGGGAGCAGGATGACTCCGAAACAGTCACCGACCTTCGCCTTACAGAAA
>CADAFC010000144.1 GCA_902787095.1 uncultured Bacteroidia bacterium | reverse complement strand
CAACTCACGTTTCGTGAAAATAGTTTTGGTGTGCTTCGTCATCGCAGTGCCAGTGAGCGTCGTCATCATGAACCGCTATCTGGAAGGCTTTGCCTACCGCGTGCCGCTGTACATCTGGGTGTTTGCGATATCATTGTTGGCAGTCCTGGCAATAACAATAGCTGTCGTTACGTTGAGAAGTTTGAGAGCAGCCACAGTGAATCCGGTGAAATCGTTAAGAACAGAATAAGCTAATGGCTAATGGCTAAAAAATATAAAATATGAGCAGTTACCTGAAATTCTTAAGCCGAAACAAGCTTTATACGACCATTGAGGCGGTGGGTCTCATCGTGTCAATAGCCTTCGTAATCCTTATTGGCAACTATGTGTATAAGCAGTATTCCGTCGCTTACGGCAACCCTGACGGCAATCGCATTTATGCCGTCGGAAACCAGGATTTCCTGATGCTGTCATGGTGGGATAAGGCGGTGTTTGAAGCTAATCTGCCCGAGGCGGAAGCCGTCATGCGCATCAGCAATACCGATGACGGCGGTTACATCACCATCGGCAACGAGCCTTTCGCAGCAACTGTCACTGAGGCCGACCCTGAGATATTTGAGATGTTCCCCAGTCTGACATTGCTCGACGGGAATTTGGAACAATTTAGTCTGAGAGGTTATTGCCTCGTCTCAGAGTCGCTTGCCAATCGCGCCTTTAACGGCGATGCCATCGGTAAGCCATTGAAAATCACTTATTTTGATGGTAAGATAGAAAGTGTGATTTGCGGCGTTATCAAAGATGCTCCGAACTCGATGATACCTCACGTCGACGTTCTTCTGAATGCCGAATACGACGAGCTTTACAACCCAGGCGACCTGACACCGTTCAGCTCAATCGGTTCGTATATGACCTTGATAAAGGTGCGCGAAGGCACTGACCGTCAAGAGTTTGCAAAGAAAGTGGAGGCTGTGGGCCTGCCCAGCTACGGAAACGGTTTCGTGAAAGCCATGCCGATTTACACCCTGCCGGAGGTCTATTTCAACGAGAACCAGTTTATGTTTAAAAAAGGCAACAAGGCTGTGCTGCAGATGCTTTCCGTCGTGGTTATTCTGCTTCTCCTCTCGGCGGTTTTCAACTATATCAATCTGAATATGGCCCTTTCGGGAAAACGTGCCAAGGAGATGGCTACCCGCAGGCTTCATGGAGCCACACAAGGTCGCATCATTATGAAATACATCACCGAATCGATAGCGTTTACTGCTGTTTGCTTCGTGTTGGCTTTCTTGATTGCCATAGCTCTGTTGCCGATGATGAACAACATGTTGCAGAGTGTGTCAGGTGGCGAATATGCTTCTAACATGCCGTTTGAGCAGTTTGTCCCAATCAGTTTCGACTGGTCGGCAGGCATCGTGGCGGCATATATCGTTGCCATCGTGATTCTGGGCGTGCTTGCTGGCATCGCACCGGCTGCCATCGCGTCGCGTTTCGCGCCAATCGACGTGGTCCGTGGCACTTATCGTCGTAAGACGAAAATGGTGTTTAGCAAGGTTTTTATCGTGTTTCAAAACACCATCACAATAGTGCTTATCGCCATGGCGTTGCTGATGGAGATCCAGATGCGTCACATGACGACCCGACCCATCAACGCACGCTCCGAAGGCCTGTATTCTCTACAATATTGGGCACAAGACTACGACGGACTCGTACCGCTTATCAACAGGTTGGAGAAGATTCCTAACGTTAACGCTGTCGGCTACGGGCGCGGTTTCGCCGGTCAGCTGGGTATGGGCACGTCGCTGATCACGCCTGAAGACGAAGCCGTGGATATGCAGCTGATACTATGTGATGAGACCTATTTCAACATGCTCGGTCTGCATGTGGTGGAAGATTTCGGTATCCCGCGCACCAACTCGGTATGGCTGTCCAAAACTTTGGCGGAGAAACTTACGTTGGATGACGCCCGGGCACGTTATTATGCGCGTCATCTGCGTCTCAACGGCTGCAGGCCTCAGAATGTGGGCGGCATATACGAAGATATACCTACACGCTCGGCGGCGGCATCGGAACCGAACCAGTTTTCGGCTGTCGTCATCGCCAAAGACGAAGATCTGAAGTGGGGTGGTGGCGTGATGATCGACGTGGCAGGCGACTACAAGGCAACCGAGAAAGCCATTATGCAAGCATACGCCGAGTTTTCTGAAGAGCAGAACGGCATGGTGGTCGAGGCGGCTCAAAATGGCTATGTGAAGGACCTTAACAACGTGATGCTGATGCCCGCCAAGATGGCGATGCGTCTTCTGGAGCTGTTTATGGTGCTCTCGGTACTGATTTCCCTGCTCGGCCTCATCGCAATGAGCACCTATTACAGCGAGCAAAGCACAAAAGGCATCGCCGTACGCAAGGTGTTTGGTGGCACTGTCAGAAGTGAATTGTGGCGTGCTGTGAAGGATTACATGGTTTTGGTCGGCATCGCCGCAATCATCGGGATACCGCTGTCGATATATTTCTGCAGCCATTATCTTGACCGTTTCTCATACCGCATCAGCCATTACGGCTGGATCATCGTCGTGGCAGTCGTCATCGGCATGCTGATGGCATACCTGTCCGTATTATGGCAGACATTAAAAGCCGCAAAGACAAATCCTGCGGAGGCGTTGAAAAAAGAATAATTGTTTAATTGTAAAATTCCTTTACACCCACTGTAAAATAATTTTACACTTTTTATTGTGTTAAAAATGTATCTAGTTGATATTTAATGATTTGTGTTTTTGGCATGATTGTTGCAGCATTATTAATGTATTTACGTTATTAATGTATGAAAAACTTCTCTGATAACCTCATCAA
>CADAFC010000143.1 GCA_902787095.1 uncultured Bacteroidia bacterium | reverse complement strand
ACCATAGAGTTGCATTACAAAAAAGAATATTTTCCCGGCTATCTATGGATTTTTCCGATGGCCGACGGCATTGCCAATGTCGGTGTTGGCTGGCATTTAGGGCAGAAACACAATGAAAGGATCCAAGATGTTTTGACAAATTGGATAAAAAACGACGATATGTTGCGACTGCGGTTTGCCGATGCCGAGCAGGTGGGTTTGATGCAAGGTGGCTTGATACCTTATAATACCAAACAATTTGATTGTTATGGCGACAATTACTGTATTTGCGGTGATACCGCCAATCTGATTGACCCCATTTCAGGTGGTGGAATCGGCACTGCCATGTTGAGTGGTCATTTTGCGGCACAGATAGCCGAAAAAGCAATAACTGCTGGTGATTGCAGTGCCGATATGACCAAATGGTATTCTGAAAAACTGCGCCAGAGGGTGCAATCGGAAATTAAAAAACGTTATTCTTTACAACAAAGCATCATAAAGCACAGGTGGTTGCTGGGCTTGATTTTGTTTATGGGAAGACAGGCCTTGATTATGCAAAGAATCAAGAAATGGTATTATAAATAGGATTTTTTAAATTAAAAAACATTAACATCTATTTAATTCTTTTAACATCACGAGATATTCGTCATACGCTTCTGTTCCGGCGAGGTCTTTGAGGGCGTCGGCGAGGATGGTGTAATACCACACTATGTCTTCTTTGCCGTTTGGGGCGCTGAAGCGTTGCCAGAGGTCGTCGCCGATTTTATGGTAGTCGGTAACGATGTTGTAGAGGTTGGAGTATTTGTCGCCGAATGCCACTATCTTGCTGTCGAGAGATGCTGTGGCGATGGTGTCGGCCTGTGCCTGTTTGCGTTCGCGCCATGGGGCGTCGTGTGGCAGTTGCGAGGTATCTATCTGCACCAGTGATGCCACGCGTTCGCCGAACTCGTGGCGTATCTGTTCGATGGTGACGTCGGTGTCTTCCACGGTGTCGTGCAGCATGGCGGCAGCCAGCATCTCGGGGTCGTCGGTGAGTGTGGCGACGATGCAGGTGGCTTCCATGGGGTGGAGTATATAAGGATAACCTTTGCCTTTGCGCAGTGTGCCTGCATGGGCGTCGATGGCGAATTTCGCGGCTTTATCGAATAAATCGGTGTTCATATCCACATTAAAACTTTATATGATGTTGACTCGTTGTGCTTGTTTGAAGATACGTTCGGCCGACTGGACGTTATAGTCGTTCTTTCCGTAGAGGGTGTCGAACATACGGACGAGGCCTGCTTCGCCGAAGCCTTTTTTCAGGATGTATACGATGCAGAGGTTCTGCAGTGCTACTGATGATGCCAGGATGTCGAGGCCTGTGCCGGCGAGCTGTACGAGAGCCAGCTGATAGGCGCTGTCGCTGTATTCTTTTCTCATCCGCACCACGTCGCCGATAGTCTCCATCTTCAGCATCAGCAGGACGTTAAAATAAGGCATCAGGCTGTCGTCGTACACCTCGGCATGGTTGATGTTGGCCATCTTTTCGACGAGTCGTCGGAACGGGTCGAGGGCTATGAAAGAGCGGAAGGTGTCGCCGTTGAATGGCACCTCATCGAAGTTGCCGCTTGCCACGAGCGACTGCACCTTACGGCGGTATTCCATGATGTCTTTACGGATCTGGCTGAACTGCTCGTCGGCGAGCTCGAGGATGCCGGCCAGACGTGTCATGCTGCGTTGGTATTCACGCGGTATCTCGACATCGGTCTTGTAGCCCATGTCGTGCTGTATGCTGGCCCACACATGCTGCAGGGTGCTGCGCATCTGTATCTCGAAGCGTATCTTGTTGAGTTCGGGCATTGCCGGGTCGTCGCATAACGATTTCGGCAAACGGCAGATATAATGCAGCGACATGTATCCGAAGCGGTCTATCTCCAGCATCTTACGTTTGTCGACGGTGTTGTCCCAGTCGATCTCGAACAGTTTCTCGGCGATGGCGGCGATGACATCCACATCGTCGCTGAAAAATGTGATGACGCGCAAGCCGAGGATGTCGGTGATGTCGTCAAGAGAGTGGTATTTGTAGCCTTTCAGCTCCAGCTTGCCGGTGAGGCTCTCCTCGGTCTTGATGCGTGAGTCGACGCCTGCCACAATGATGTTGTTCTCGTCGAGGCTTTGTTGCAGTCGTTCCGTCACTATGGAGCGTAGCTTTTCGAAGACAGGCTGTTTCTTGCGGTATTCGTCGAGAATCATCTCGCAGTGCATATCCAGTTGCATGTTGAAAAATATTAATTATACTATAACTTTCACTCTGAAGCCCAGCGTGGTAGGTTCCTCGATGATCCCTTTGGAAAGCTCTTTGACGGGAATCATCAGGCTCTGGTCAATATCTTGAAAGGGAGTCGATGAAATATGACAGTGAGTCGCGAAGCCCTGGCTCGTTTTTCCTCATGGGGAATCCGCAAGGTATCGCCTCGTCGCCATAGAGGGCTATACGAAGCCCGAGCCGTTTCATCTCTTCTGACGAGAGGCTGCTTTCGTCTTCGACAAAGACATCCACTTTACCTTGTGAGAGTGCCATCAAAGCGTCGGCAGTTGAGTTAAACTTCATTGTGGTGATATCGGTACGTTTGGACAGACGTAAATCGTGGGCGGTGCCCGTCATCATGCCTACCTTCAGCCCGCTGAGGTCGGCCTCGGAGTGCATCTCCTTCAGCTGTTGATTCTGTTTGCAGCTTACGAGGACGACCATCAAGGCTACAGCCATCGTTAATAATACTCTTTTCATAGTGTTTGGTGTTTGTAGGTTACCAATATTTATTAAATTGCAAATATAATTATCTGATAATCTGCATGTTTTTTGTATCCACCAGATG
>CADAFC010000142.1 GCA_902787095.1 uncultured Bacteroidia bacterium | reverse complement strand
TGTACATCGCATTCAAATACACTAGCACAGAAGCAGCAGCATCAACATGGGAAGTCGCTGAGTTCAAAGTCTACACAGGCTATGACGCAGTCGAGGAGAACGAGGCTGTGAAGTTCAACCTCTACCCGAACCCTGCTAACAGCATCGTCAAGATTGAGGCTGAGGCTGCAGCAGAGGCACAGGTCATCGACATGACCGGCCGCGTGGTGATGAATGTCAATGTGAACGCAGGTGAGAACACAGTCAACGTGGCTGAACTCGCCAACGGCGTTTATTTCGTGAAGATCGACGGCAGCGTCGTGAAATTCATCAAGAGATAATTGACGTCACATAACGAAAATATGTAGGGACGCAGCAAATGCGTCCCTATGTTTTAAATCGATGATCATCAGCTATCTGAAATATAGAAGGAGAGCACAAGGGAAATACCATCTGCATTCGCCGTTGGTTTTCGACCTTTATGAAAAGGTCCTCGAACCCTCCATGTCATTTCGAGCGAAGTCGGGAAATCACATGCATTTTAAAGGAGGAGATTTCTCCATTCCGCTCCGCTCCAGTCGAAATGACGAGGCCTTTTATGAGACACTTGACAAGAATTTGAAGGCTTTTGTCAATGATAATCAGTTGATTTTCAATGATAATGATGTTGTGATGATTGTTAAGGACATTCATCGCGGCAAGCAGAATGAGAGCGACTGGGAGAGGCTGGTTGGTGACGGGAAGGTGCGATTGAGCATCGACTGCTGGAAGTTTGGCATGATTTTTGTTATGAAAAGGCTAAAAAAAGAACATTATATATTAAAGGTATGAAAGTTTACACGAAAACAGGCGACAAAGGCACCACATCGTTGGTCAACGGCACGCGTGTCGGTAAGGACGATGTGCGTTTGGAGGCTTACGGCACCTTGGATGAGTTGAGCGCATTCATCGCGGTGCTGATGGACTCGACAGAAAAGTATAACGACGTGTTCAAACGCATTCAGGAACGCCTTCTGGTGGCGGAATGTCTGCTTGCCACCGACGAGAATTCCGATTTGAAGAAACAGCTTCCGCAGATGGAAGAGGCCGATGTGGAAGGCATCGAGAAGTTCATTGATGAGATGAATGAAGGTCTGAAGCCGTTGAACAGCCTGATAATCCCTGGAGGCAACCTGTTGGCGTCGAAATGCCATGTGTGCAGAACCGTATGCAGACGTGCTGAGAGGGCAGTGGTGCGCATGAGCAGGGAACACGAGGTTAACCCGGTGATAATGAGATATTTAAATCGTTTGTCGGACATGTTTTTTGTGATGTCGAGAGTGTTTTCGGAAGGCGATACGAAGTGGGAACCACGATAAAATGTAGGGACGCGGCGCGCCACGTCCCTACGAGAAAAATTTTTACAAAATTTTTCTTGACAAAATAAAAAATTGTAGTATTTTTGCAGCCCGAAAAAAAGATATAGATATGTATTGGACATTAGAATTAGCGTCGAAGATGGAGGATGCTCCATGGCCGGCAACGAGAGATGAGCTTCTGGAGTGGGCGATGAGAACCGGAGCCCCGCAGGAGGTGATAGAGAATCTTCAGGAGATTGAGGACGAGGGTGATGTTTACGAGCGTATCGAAGACCTCTGGCCCGACTATCCTACCAAGGATGACTTTTTCTTCCACGAGGATGAGTATTAAAAAATGAAAAAAAGACTTTCAAAATGGTTTGAGAGTCTTTTTTTTATTATCTTTGCGGGCAATTTTAAAACAAATTAACCATGAAAAAAACTTTACGTGTATTGGTGACCGTAGCGTTTACGGCCATTTTAGGTCTTAGCAACCTATCAAGTGCCTGGGCACAGGATTTCCTTCTTAAATCCCAATGGACCCAAGATTATCCTTACAATCAGCTTTGTCCAAGAGATCCGTATTATAGCAACGCATACAGTTATGCCGGATGTCCTGCTATTGCTATGGGACAGATTATCAATTATTTACAGACGACACAAGAAACCCGCTTCACCGATGAAGACGATTATTACCACAACTATGCGGGGCGCAAATACTATATCGATGACGACTGGGAAACATTGGGATTCCCGTCGTTCCCTGATTTGAACGTGATGTTGGACTCTGTCGACGCCATCTTCCAACGCGGCGAGGAGCTTCCCGACTTGTTGAAGGCCGCAGTGGTGTTTGCTTGTGGCACCGCCTGCAAGCAGATATACACGGCGGAAGGCTCAGGCACATTCTATGTGGATCAGGCGTATGAGGCTTACAAACGGTTTGGCTTCGAAGACTGCCTTCTTTTCCGCGAGCCTACAGAAGAAATGTTCGAGATTTTATGTTCGAGATTTTGATATCAAATCTCCAAGACGGATATCCAGCCCACATGGCTGTTGAAAATCCAGAGGGAACGGTAGGCCACAATGTGGTGGTCGACGGCTATCGCGAGTCGGATGGCAAATTCCATGTCAACTTCGGCTATGGTGGCTCTTTGGACAACTGGTACGACATTCCGGATCCTAATTTTTATTACGGAATGACCAAGTTGGAGGGTATCATAGTAAATATCATTCCTGCTGATCCTTCGGCGGTTAACGAGGCCTTATGCCAGCAATCACTTGAGGTTTATCCTAATCCGTGCTCCGATGTCTTATATTTGAAGAATATCCCATCTGAGATGGTGGATTACTCCATCTTCAACGTTTTGGGGCAACAGGTGGCTTCAGGTTGTTCTGATGGAACAATTTCCGTAGCGGAATTGGAAAAAGGGATTTATTTTCTGCAAATCAGGGATGATAACGTGTTAAAAACAGCAAAATTTATAAGATGAAAAGATTATTGATTTTATTATTTGCGGTATTTGCCATCGGGATGTTCGCAGAGACATCATTGAATGCGCAGGACTTGAAGCATTACAAAAAGATTGTGAAAGAATTGAGTTCGGCGAAGTACCAGGGCAGGGGATATGCCAAGGACGGTGCCAACAAGGCTGGGAAGTATCTCGAGAAAGAGTTCAAGAAAGCCGGTGTCGACGAGGTCGTATGCCAGCCTTTCAAAATCGACATCAACACATTCTGCGGCAAGATGGACATGTGGGCTGACGGCAGGAAACTCACTCCAGGCGTGGATTTCTCTATGAGAGAATATTCACCGGGCGTTCACGGTGAATTTCCTGTGTATCATGTGGATACGCTGAATTTCGACGCAGAGAAGATGTATGCCGACCTTGCAAAGCCTGAATATGCCAACTGCATGGTGGTTTGCGACTTCTGGTTTATGTATACGCACTCGGAATTCAAGCCGCTGCATAAAAAAGACTCTTCTGTGGGAGGCTTTATCCAGACCTGGACATCGCCTATCAAGTTTTACAAGGCTTACGGCAGCAAAGTCATGGGTAAACCGATAGTTTGGGTGACTCCTGAGGCCATCGATGGCGTGAAAAACGTGAAGCTTGACGTCGACAACGAATGGCTGCAGGATTACGAGCTTTTCAACGTCATCGCTAAGGTTGAAGGCGAGCGGCATGACAGCTGTTTTGTGTTCACTGCGCATTACGACCATCTCGGAAACCTCGGCAAGAAGGTCTATTACGCTGGAGCCAACGACAATGCCTCGGGCACTGCCACCATCGTCACATTGGCGGAATATTATGCTAAGAACAAGCCTGAATACGATATGTATTTCATAGCATTCTCGGGCGAAGACTCTGGCTTGAACGGCTCGATGTTCTATGTCGACAACCCAACGGTGCCGCTTTCGCAGATAAAATATCTGTTCAACATCGATATGATCGGCGACAACAACCCGGTGCAGTATTGCGAGGTCAGCGATGAGGGTGTCAGAGGATTCGCTTTGCTCGAGAAAATCAACGGTGAGAATAACTATTTCGAGGCCTTGCATCGTGGCGAGTTGGCTGCCAACAGCGACCATTATCCGTTTGCGGAGCGTCATGTGCCGTGCATCCTGTTCGAGAACGAGAACGGCGACGCTTTCCAGTATTATCACACGATTTACGACACATACGAGAACGGTATTTTTGTGACTTACGAGCCTATTTTCAAAATCATAAGATATTTTGTGGAGAGATATTGATGGAAACGAAAAGAATTTTGCTTCGCCATTGGTGTGATGACGACGCTGAAACGCTTTTCAAATGGGCTTCCGACCCTGACGTGGGGCCGAGGGCAGGCTGGCCGCCTCATAAGAGCGTGGAGGAAAGTCTGGAGATTATCAGAACGGTGTT
This sequence comes from uncultured Bacteroidia bacterium, assembly GCA_902787095.1. GTDB lineage: Bacteria > Bacteroidota > Bacteroidia > Bacteroidales > F082 > Limimorpha. The sequence goes on along the minus strand of CADAFC010000142.1, from coordinate 936 downwards.
CAACAACGACTCTAATTGGGCTATTGTATTGAAAGCCACTGGCGAGGTCATTGGTGCGATAGGATACGGTCCGTCGTGCGAGTGCGAGCTGCCGGCAAAAGAGAATGAGCCGCTTTGCGGATATTGGATTGCCAAGCCGTATTGGAATCAAGGGATATGTACCGAGGCATTGAAATTGATGCTGGATCATATTCGCAAAATCACTGATATCAAGTCATTGATTAGCGGTCATTTTGTGGATAATCCCGCATCAGGCAAGGTGATGGAGAAATGCGGCTTTGTGCCGACAGGCGAGACATGCATAGATGAAAACCAATATCAAGGCGAGGGACGACCTATCAGAGTGTTGAGATTAGAGATAAAGTGAAAACACTGCCCAATATAATCACGATTTTCAGAGTTATTGGAGCTCTAGGATTACTGTTTTTCAAGGTTGAAAGCCCTATTTTCTGGGTGATATATTTTGCTTGTGGCATCAGCGATATGCTAGATGGTGTTCTTGCCCGAAAATATCATTGCGAGAGCAAAACCGGAGCTTTGTTGGACAGCTTGGCTGACATCGTTTTTGTGGCTTGCTGTTGCATTAAGTTGATTCCGGTATTAGCACTTCCGAACTGGCTTTGGATTTGGGTTTTGGTGATTATTTTAATAAAAGTCATCAACCAGATTTCAGCTTTGGTGATATATAAAAAATGTGTTTTTCCGCATACCATCGCTAACAAAGTGACGGGATTCCTGCTTTTTGTGGGAGTCCCTGTCATATTTTTTGTTGAATCGTTGATTCCGATAATAATTATTGCTATATTTGCAACGTTTGCCGCCATTCAGGAAGGACACTTTATTAGAATAAAGAAGATATAAATTTTAATATGGAACAAGAAATGAAATTTTGTCAGAGCTGCGGGATGCCGCTCAACGCTGAGAACCTCGGCACCA
>CADAFC010000141.1 GCA_902787095.1 uncultured Bacteroidia bacterium | reverse complement strand
GGTAAGTCGGTGTGTCTCAAGACGATAGGACTGTTGCAGTACATGTTGCAATGCGGTTTGGCAATTCCCGTCAAGGTGGATTCGAAATGCGGCGTGTTTCACGACATGTTTATCGACATCGGCGATGAGCAGTCGCTAGAAAACGACCTCTCGACATACAGCTCGCACCTTATCAATATGAAAGCGCTCATCGAGAACGGCAACGAGCGCTCGCTGTTCCTCATCGATGAGTTCGGAACAGGCACAGAGCCACAGCTTGGAGGTGCCATAGCAGAAGCCATCTTATTGAAAATGAACGAGAAAAAGGCGTTCGGAGTGGTCACGACACATTATGCCAACTTAAAACTTCTCGCCGACAACCATCCAGGCATCGTCAACGGAGCGATGCTGTTCGACACAAGATATCTGCAGCCACTCTACGTGATGATGATCGGCAAACCCGGTTCATCGTTTGCCTTCGAGATAGCGAAAAAAATCGGTTTTCCTCAGGAAATACTTGACAGTGCGGCAGTGATATCGGGTCGCGAGCACCTCGACTTCGACCAACAGCTTCAGCAACTCGAAATCGAGAAGAAAGAGGTCCGAAAAAAGGAATACGAGCTTAAAGTCGCCGATAAGCTGCTCGATGAAGTCGTCACGAAATACAAAGGGCATCTTGCCGACATCGAGAAACACAAAAACAGGCTTTTGAAAGAGGCCAACAAAGAGGCGCAGGCGCTCATCGACAAGGCCAACGCCAAGATTGAGCGGACCATCAAGGAAATCAAGGAGGCACAGGCAGAGAAACAGCGCACCAAGGAGCTTCGCGAGGAGCTCAAGGAGATGAAAAACGACCTCGTGAAAGATGCAGAAGTCATCTCGAAGAAGCTTAAAGCCGAAGAAAAAGAAGAAGTCGTCGCCCAAGAGCTTAGAGTGGGCGACACAGTGTGTATCAATGAGTTAGAGATCATAGGCGAGCTTTTGGCGATATCCGACACTGATGCCACGGTGCAGTTTGGAGATGTGAGACTGCGCACCACAGCCGACAAGCTACGCAAGCTGAGCAAGACGCAGGCCAAGAAAGCCGCCAGCAACCCATCGTATCTGCGCAAGAGCATCATGAACGACATCAACGAGAAGGCACAGCACTTCAACCTCACCTTGGATGTTCGCGGTCAGCGTGGTGATGAGGCCGTCGACAACGTGGCGAAATACATCGATGAAGCTACACTATTGAGTATCAAGGAAGTAAGCATCCTTCATGGCAAAGGCAACGGCATTCTCAGAAAGCTCATCAGAGAATACCTGAGCAAGCAGTCGTGCGTACAGTCGTTCAGCGACGCCAGTTTGGAGACCGGCGGCGCTGGAATTACGAGAGTTACTTTGAGATAACTATTCTTTTAGTAATTCTGTCGACTCCGTTATCAACTGAGATGAAGTAGATTCCTTGTGGGAACGAACTGAGATCAAGTATGCCGTCAGATAACGATTCTTTTGATAACATCTTGACTCCCAGCATATTATAAACAGCGATAAGATAATTACTTTCGGATTCCATTGTAATATTCACAATTCCGTTAGTCGGATTCGGTGAAACTAAAAAATTGAATTTTTTATTGACAAAATGCTCATTCACTGCATCATGACTAAAATTGATGCACAAATTGTCGATTGCCATAACCTTTGCATCGGTTGTGGTGACCCCCTTTCCACTACCTTCAAATCTGATTCTAACCTGCACATAATCGCTGCCGATATAGTCGTTGATAGAGAAAGCATAATCGTTCCATTGTCCCATAGCGCCATCGATTTTAGCAATTTTATGCCAAGTTTTTCTATCTGTGGTTACCTCAACAAAAACATTTAAGTTATAAGGAACCCATATTGAACTAAACATCCTGTACATCTTAAATTCAACGGAGATATCTTCTGTCGTCTCAGGAATTGAAAACCATGGGGTTTCGATCATCTGCAACACATTATCATTTGTATATGTCCGCGCCAACAAGCATTTCCGTTGCTTATACATTCCCAGAACCCAATTTTCATTATAAAGATGAAGATCATCAATCGTATCATTAAAGTAATAAGATGCTGGAAGTTGAAGGGCTTCTCTTGAAAAAACCGAATCGATATTCGAGGCTGGGCTCTCAAATCCTTCAGGATCAACTCCTTTCACAAAATAATTATGCCATTCGCCGTCAACGAAATTTTCATCAACTAATGAATTCTCTGTTGTTTCGGCAAGTAACTCATTGTCTTTAAATAATTTATAAAATTCAGTCCCTGGAGCCTCGTCCCAACTTAAAAACACATTACCGTTTTTAATTGTGGCTCTGAAATCTTGAGGAGCGAGCCTTCCGTCGGCAAGTTCGGCAGTGGCAGCTATCACTGCTTTCACAAAGCCTTCCGACAAAGCGAAGCAATTCACTCCAGAGCCGATGGTATCGTTCGGTGTGTGATAATAAACATTTTGCTCTTTATATTCAACGTCGCCGATGTACAACGCCGGATATTCGTGAACATCAAAGCTCAAGTGGTCGCCACCGTAAGCATCCATCTCCGTAAAACGCCTTGTCGGCATCTCAGGGATATAAAGATTAGCCACATTTTGGTAATAATCGAACAATCTTTCCGAAATATAGGAAAAGCCCGAATACATTGTAACTGGACCATACTCAGCACCCGGCCAGAAGCCAATCATATCCATGTCGAACACGCCGAGGATATTCATGTCTTCGCGGGCGCATTTCTCAACGAAAGGATAGCGCTTCCCACCATCCAACGTTCCTCACCGTTAAACGGGATATAGAGAATCGTGCGTTTGAACTGATGCTGGCTCAAAATTCTGGCGCATTCAAGCACTCCTGCGGTTCCTGAGGCGTTGTCGTCGGCACCCGGACCGTCAGGATGGTCGTAATGCGATGCCACGATGATATATTGGTCCGGGAACTCGGTGCCTGGCTGAATTGCGATGACATTGCCCGCATCAAGAGTGTCGCCCCACCCTATTTCGCCTGTATGATGGTGTATGTAAGTCTCAAGACCGAGGCTTTCGAACCTGTCGATAAGGAAATGTTGCACCGTAACTGCCGCTGGCGAAGCGCAGTCGCGGATAAACTGCTGCATCCAATAAATGTCGTCGTACAAATTAGTCGTATCGACCTGATTAATCATTGCGACGATGTCG
>CADAFC010000140.1 GCA_902787095.1 uncultured Bacteroidia bacterium | reverse complement strand
GTTCAAATAGCTATCAAATTTCGCTCCTTTTATAAGAGGAAAGCCTACTTGTATATCTACGTGGAAGCCGTAGGTCTCGTTAATGTACGCTAATATGCTGAAGTAAATAATCAGTAGTTCCTCGTCAAAGTTAACCTTCCTCTTTTTGTTTACCATCTTAACATACACAGCTTCTTCGTTCTGAATGATGGCTGGTGAGTGATTAATGGTTTGTGTCCAGTTAATCTTATTAAACCCTGAATGGATGTTTTTTAAGATAAAGGTTACATATGAACGGTTATCTTTATTAAACTGAATCAGCGACAGCAAAATGTCGAGTAATGTATTAGTACGTTTACGCATACCGCGGCCTACCTGAGAGATTCTGCGGTGGTAGACAATGTGTGCTGTCCGATTTCAAGCCGCGTCGTGCGCCTGCCAGAGTACTGCCAGTATATATTTCCGTCCATACCGCCACCTATCAGCGGCAGGTAGTTGTTGAGGTTAAGCGAGTCCTCACCAATATAAATCGTGTTGCCAGCGATAGAGGCATAGTCGGTCAGGCAGTCCGTGACATAGCCAATCAGGTTGTTAATCTTAGACGTTGGAATGGTGGGTATGTGCGAAATGTCTATGACCTTCGTATTGTCGATATTCATCAACTCACTCCACATTGCATCTATATCCAAGCCGCCGCTGCCACTGGCATCATTCTTGCCTAACGCGGAAACAAAGCTCTCGGAATAGAATCCGCGATGACCGCCGTTGTTGGGTTTGTCTTTGGTCTTTATATCGCCGTTAGCGTCAACCTCGAACCATGAGAAGATGGCGTAAACCTTATCGTATATATCATTTTTCCATGCTGTCGTGAAACCCTCGTAGCCAGACGCATAACTCACGGCAAATGTTCCCGTCTTAGTGATAGGCGAACCTGTTACCGATAGTCCTGTAGGCATAGTCATTGCCACACTCGTAACTGGCATGATGGTATTGCTACCAAGCGTTATCACACCATTCTCTATCTTCGCATCCGTAATACCATAGCCTCCAAGTGTGGTCGGGTGGTTGCCCGCATGCCACACGTCGTTGACTCCTACTTTTAGCGTGGCAAATACGGCGTTGCCGTTATTGTCGAAGTAATAGCTCTCGTCGCGCGTCTGTATCTTTCCGCCAGAGTCGAGTGTGATAATGCCGTCTTCGATGGTGAGATAGGCGTATTCGGGATCTGACGGATTAATCATGTACTGCTGTATCAGACTCGCATTGTTCAGAGTCAGGTCGCCGTTCAGACTACCGCCGATAGTTGACAGGAAGTTATTGTTAACATACGACTCCATGGCATACCCTTCAAGGCTTGTAACTGGTGTAATCGACAAACCGCCGAGGTATATCGTTCCGTTGTTGATATAGTACCTCTCGTCATGGTTATGCGCCGACGGCGTAAACGTCGATGGCTTGTTGGTAATATTGCTCCAGTCAATGCTTGTCACACCTTCGTCGCTACCATTATACCACTCATACAAGCCTGTTGTGGGATTTTGCCGCAGTTTCAATACCTGTCCTACGGCAGGCGATGAAATCTCCACATCCGTCAAATCCTCCAGCGTCACGGCACCACCACCACCGCCGCCACCACCAGCGTCGTTCTTGCCGAGAGCAGAGATAAAACCCGATGACCACAGGCCAACTTTCGCATGGATTTCAGCAGGTGTCTTCTGAGTGCCGTCATTGTTCCTGCCGTTAGGAGTGATGGGCTGCCCGTTGCTGTCAATGGCCTCGAACAAAGTGTTGAAGAAAGCCTTGGTGATATAACCGCCGTCAACAACATCTATCACTTCCTGCTCGGAGATGACTTTCACCACGTCGATGGGAGCGATTTCCTTCAGCACGACATTGCTGTTGCTGCTGAGCAGCAGACGCAAGGTGATGTTTTTAGTGGCCATCCTGACAGCAATCGGGCTGATGCCGTAGACTTGCAGGACCTCAATGTCATCATCAGGCCCCGTATAATAATTAAATCCGGCACAAGCCTGCCATTGGCCGCCATTGTCTATGCGGTATTCGGCATAGTAGTAATCCTCATCCTCTGGCGGTTGATATTCCGGCAGGATATTGCCCGACTTCTTGTCGCCGACGGTGCGGTATGCCTTGACGATGATGCCGTCGGTGTTCACGGTACCGTCGGCATCGGCGTGGATGACGCTCACGTTCGGCACGAGGTCGTAGGTGATGGTCGTCTCCTTGTACTGGTGCCAGATGCAGGGTTCGCTGAAGTCACCCCAGTGGCCGTCTCCGTCTTCCTGTATGTAGTCGCGGTGCGATGCGTATTCGTAGTAGTACGTATCGTCCACACCCTGCTCTTTGTCCCACCATCCATTCGGTACCCATCCAGCCTGATTCTTGTCTCTGTCGCTTCCAGCAGCCTCTCCGGTTGGGTTCACCTGTCCTTCGTCGATGAGTGCAGGTTCTGGATACTCGCTGTTGTCATCTCCGAAGATCGCGGACGTGAAGACTCCTTCGGCGCCGTACTTGCGCAAAGCCCAGCTCATGGCGCTGGAGGAGGCCGAGGTGCGGGACTTCTCTTTCGTGTGGGGGCCGCCCGGCACCGGCAAGAGCTATACGTTGGGCCATCTTGCCGCCCACTACCGCGCCCAGGGGAAGCGCGTGCTGCTGCTCTCCAATACGAACGCGGCCGTCGACACGGCGACGTTCGCCATCGACAACGCCTGCGTTCAAGTGGGGCAGTCGCTGTCGGATGGCGAGCTGATCCGCTATACGCGCGTGTTGACGCAGAAAGAGGAATATGCGCGCCGTCCGCACCTGATGGCGTTTACGAAACTCCTTAATCGTTTTGCGCAGTTACAGCGCGACCTCGATAAACGCCGGG
>CADAFC010000139.1 GCA_902787095.1 uncultured Bacteroidia bacterium | reverse complement strand
GTCGAAGGTCAGAAATACGACCCATCGAACCACCTCCTCATGCACGCCATGGCACCTAACGTAGCAGGTGTTATCGGCTCGGCAGTGGCAGCTGGTATCTTGATGAGTTTCATTGGAATTTAATTTGAATCATTCGTAGGGACGTGGCGCGCCGCGTCCCTACAATTTTTTTAATCGGTATTATGTTACTAATCGGCATCGCCGGCGGCTCGGGATCCGGCAAGACAACAGTGGTCAAGAAATTGATTGAGGCACTCCCCGAGGACTCGATCTCTGTGGTGTCACAGGACGCCTATTATTGGGACAACGGAAACCTTTCGCCTGAGGCCAAGAAAGAGATCAACTTCGACCATCCCGACGCCATCGAATGGGATCTTTTGGTGAAGCATCTCGACATGCTCAAGGAAGGCAAGACCATCCCGATGCCTATCTACACATACGTGACATGCGCCCGTTCGCAGGAAGTCATCCCTGTGAAGCCGACAGAGGTCGTAATTGTGGAAGGCATCCTCATAATGACATGTCCCGAGCTGGTGAAACGCTTAGATATCAAGATTTTTGTGGATACCGACGGTGACGACCGTCTGATGCGTATCATCCGCCGCGACATCGAAGAGCGCGGACGTACCGTGTCGGATGTCTTAAGACATTACGAAACCTTTGTGAAGCCGATGCACAACCAATTCATCGAGCCCACAAAACGCTTAGCCGACATCATCATCCCGCAAGGCGGCAGCAACCAGGTTGCGATCGATATAGTTGCAAGCCGAATCAGGATGCAGCTGAGTCAGATGAAAAGCGGACATTAGTGAAAAGATGTTGGTGCATACTGTATTTGTTATTGGCTTTGTTTGTTGCGTGCAACAAACCGCAGCCCGAGCTTGTCGTTGCCGAGCTCGAACCATTACCGTTTGAATTTGACGAAAACCTGCAAAACATCGACACATTACTGCAATCCGATGCCACGACTGCGTTGCAAGAACTGCTGTCATTCCGAGCTCCGCAGGAGCGAGGAACCTCATCCAATATAAACGCTCACTACCAAGCATTACTAACCTCCGAAGCCCTCTACAAAACCGACAATCCACAATATTACCGCAATGAATTACAAGCCGCGATGCGGTTTTTCGACAGCCTCGCCGTCCTGTATCCCACCAACGACGACCTCGCGGTCCTCTCCGCCCGCTCGCATTACATGAACGGCGTCGGTTTTTACGAAAACGACAGCATTGTCGAGGCCTGCAAGGAATACCTGCACACGCTGGAGATTATGGAAAACCATTTCGACGTGGAAACGTTGAGAGGTTATAGGGCGAAGTTCATGGGTTTGACGTATAATCGGCTATCTGAATTGTTCTCAGATAAATTTATGCTAGAATCATCTATATATTGCGACAAACATGCATTGTTTTTCTGCAAACTCATGCCAACTTCCCATTATAGTGTACCGAACATATATTACAGAATAGGTAAAAAATATGATATGTTACATCAGATTGACAATGCTTATGCTTATTATAATCTGGCACTGGAACATCTTCCTGACAGTAATAATATTGTATACCGTAGTGTGGTCACAAATTTAAACCTGCTGTTGTATAGTATGAATGATGAAACTGATGTTCCTTTATATGATTTGAAAAAAATCATAAATCAAACAGATAATGAACATGAAAAACTAAAACGGTATATTGCTATTGGTTACATTTATTATAAAGAAAAAGTTTATGATTCTGCTGTTTATTACTTTGAAAAAGTCTTTAATAATGAAACAGATGATATCACAAAATTAACATCTGCAATGTATTTGCACGATATATATTTGACCCTTGAAGACACCGTATCATCGAACAAATATATTGCCATCCTTGCCAAACATGCGACATCAACCTATGATAACATGATGGAAGTCTCAACATTAGATGAGATTTTTCAAGATTATTTGATACAAAAACAAATAAAAGAGAAAAATGAGCATTTGAAAAACATCAAGAAACGCAATTGGATAATAATAACGTGTTCGTCTGTAACATTTGTAATAATTATTGTACTCATCGTCCTGATAAGTAAAAAGACTCGTGCCATAAAGAAAAAGTCACATGATGAGCTTGAGGAGAAAGACAAGTCTTTAGCCGCAATGAAGCGAAAAATGGAAGCCAATCCTTTTGTGAAAGAGCCTATATGCAAATATATTTTGAAAGTTGTAAATGAGAATAGTTTCAAAGCAAAACTTGATTTCAGGGCATATAAAAAATTCGCATTAGACAGAAACCAAATCATGATGCTGAGAGATGCCGTTGACCGTCATTACAACAGCTTTACTCAATTATTAAGCAAAACATATCCTGAATTGACTTTTGATGATTTGGACTATTGTTGTTTATATCTACTCGGGTTGAAAGAAGCTGATATTGCAGCCTTGATGCAGCGCGCATATCCTACAGTTTGTCAGCGCAGCCGTAAGATAAAACGCATTTTCAACACCAAAGAATCGCTTCAGTCAGCCATTGCCGCCATGGCATTTCAGGCGCAGTGCAACGCATAATCCATTGATTATCATTTATTTTTTCCGATACATAACTTTACATAACCTTTTTTTCTTGATATTTTTCCATGATTTGTATAGTTTTGTGCCGGAATTTAAAACAAACCGCCATGAAAAAAACATTACTTACAATCGTTACAGCGTTGCTGGTGTTATCCCTAAATGCCCAGGATTTCAGGACTTGGGAGCACACTGGTAATTATGCAGGTGATTATCACTTTAGCCAGTGTTATGACATAGTGCAGATGAGCGACGGCAACTTCATCGTCAGGGAGGCGATTTTCGACAATAATAACAATGACATCGGTTACATGCTCCACAAGATCACTCCGGATGGCGAGCCGATTGACTCTCTTTTTAT
>CADAFC010000138.1 GCA_902787095.1 uncultured Bacteroidia bacterium | reverse complement strand
GGCTGCTTCTGGGGCACCGAGCATTATTTCAAGATGATTGAGGGCGTGGTCGGGACTAAAGTCGGCTATGCCAACAGTATTAAGGAAAACCCGACGTATAAGGAGGTCTGTAGCGGCGAGACCAAGGCCGCCGAGACCGTCATGGTGGAGTATGACCCGAGTAAAATCGACCTCGAGTTCCTGCTCGACATGTATTTCCATGCCATCGACCCGACGAGCGTTAACCAACAGGGACATGACGTGGGTTTGCAGTACCGCACAGGCATCTATTACACCGATGTCGCTGATTTACAGACGATTAACAAGGTGATGGCGGAACAGCAATCCAAAATCGAGGGCAAAATCGCCGTCGAGGTGATGCCGTTGCAGAATTTCTACACGGCCGAAGATTATCATCAGGATTATCTGGAGAAAAACCCTGACGGATACTGTCATCTGCCGTTGGAGCTGTTCGAATTTGCGAAAAACGCTAAGAGCCGTCATTTCGACCGACCGTAGGGAGTGGAGAAATCTCATTTAATTGTTTGAGAAATGACGAAGTAATACATCTTTTATAATTTCGTCATGATCAAAAGCCAGTTTTGGCAGATCTTTTATTGAAAACCACTGCGCATTGGCTGCATCATCGCTGCCTTTGACGGGCAGGGGCTTGTCGACCAAGGCGAGGTATGCCACCGTGATGGTGCGTCCTCGCGGGTCGCGGTCAACCTTCGAATAGGCCCCGATCTGCTTGATTTCATTGACTTTTAATCCAGTCTCCTCTTCGAGCTCGCGGATGGCGCATTGCTCGGTGGTCTCGTCCATGTTCATGAAGCCGCCCGGAAACGCCCAGCAGCCCTTGAAAGGCTCGTGTCCGCGCTCGATGAGCAGCACCTTCGGGTCGTCTTCTTTTGTCATCACGATACAGTCGGCGGTGACGGCAGGACGGGGATATGTGTAAGTGTATGCCATTTTCCAATGATTTTCGAAGTACAAAAATACAAAATAGTTAAAAGTTATGGGTAAAAAGTTAAAAGAATCTAAAAATAACGTATTTTTGCACCGAAATTTATTCAATATGAAAAAGCTTATTACTCTCTTCCTTGCTTGTTTTATAGCATGGAAAATCACTGCGCAAACTAACGATTACACTATTTTTGTCAACCCTTTCATCGGCACGCAGACCGACGAGACGGGCGCGTTGAGCGGAAGCACCTTCCCGGGCGCGACCATGCCGCAGGGCATGGTGCAACTCAGTCCTGAGACTGAGCTCATGGTGACATGGGACCCTTGCTCGGGCTACGATTACAATAAAGATGTGATTTACGGCTTCACACATACGCATCTGAGCGGCACAGGATGTACCGATTTGATAGATGTCAGCTTAATGCCGATGAGCTCGGAGGTGACACCCGAACAGCTTTCAAAAGCCGATTTCGGTCAGCATTATAGTCATGAAAATGAGTCGGCAAGACCAGGATATTATCAAGTTTTGCTTCAGGAAAGCGGTGTGAATGTTGAGGTCTCGGCGACGACACGCACTGGAATTCATCGTTACACATTCCAGGAAGGACAGCCACAGACGGTGGTGCTCGACCTCGACCGCGGCACCTATCGTGGCGACGCATATTATTCAGGCAGAAGGAGTTACGATGTGATTCAGGCGCAGATACGCATCGTCGATGATAATACCATCGAAGGATATCGCGTCATCACTGGATGGGCGAAAATGAGAAAAGTTTATTTCAGAGCAGAGTTTTCGAAGCCGATTACAAGACATCTTTTGATGAACGGCAAACTCAACGTCGGCAACAGCGACGTGGTGAATGGCAGGACTTTGCGTGCAGCCTTGGATTTCAACCCTAAAGACGGTAACGAATTGATTGTCAAGGTGGCAATATCGCCTGTCGACAACGACGGTGCACGTAAGAACATGCTTGCCGAGGCTGAAAGCTGGGACTTCGACGGTTATGTGAAAGCTGCCCATGACGTCTGGCAGCGCGAGCTCAGCCGCATCGACATTGAGGGCACCGATGAGCAGAAAACCATATTCTACACCGGACTTTACCATGTCTTGATGCAGCCTAACACGATGAGCGACGTCGACGGACGTTATATGGACACTAACTTCGAAATCAAGCAGATGCCTGAAGGACAGACCTATCACAGCACCTTCAGCCTGTGGGACACTTTCCGTGCCGCGCATCCGCTTTACACCCTTATCGACCCGAAAAATGCCGCACAGTTTGTCAATGACATGATAATCCATCATAAAACTTACGGATATTTGCCGATTTGGGACCTCTGGGGACAGGATAACTACTGCATGATAGGCAACCATGCCATCCCGGTTTTGGCGGATGCCATTTTGGCAGAGATTCCTGGCATCAATGTGGAAGAGGCTTATCAGGCGATGGTCGAGAGCAGCACGCGAAGCCATTTCAACTCTCCTTTTGAAATCTGGGAGAAATATGGTTATATGCCGCAAACGCTTCAGAATGAGAGTGTCAGCATTACCATGGAGCAGGCTTTCGACGATGCTTGCGTGGCTTTGGTGGCCAAAAAATTAGGTAAGGATGAAGATTACGAGCGTTTCTATCGTCGCTCGATGTTTTATAAAAACTTGTTCGACCCTGAGACTGGATTTTTCCGTCCGAAAGACGAAAACGGCAACTGGATAGAGGGTTTCGACCCGCTTTCCTACGAGCAGCCCTGCTTTGTGGAGGGCAACGCCTGGCAGTATATGTGGTTTGTGCCGCAGGATCCGCAAGGCTTAATTGACCTCTTTGGAGGCAAAAAAGGATTCTTAACCAAGCTCGACGAGAACTTCAGTCTGACTGCCACTTCTGGCGAGGTCAACGGCAACGCCAGTGGCTTCATCGGTCAGTATGCGCACGGAAACGAGCCGAGTCATCACACCGTGTATCTGTATAATTTTGCAGGAAAACCTGAGAGGACGCAGGAGCTGGTGGAGCAGGTGAGGAGCGAGTTTTACCGT
>CADAFC010000137.1 GCA_902787095.1 uncultured Bacteroidia bacterium | reverse complement strand
GATTTGTGTTTTTGGCATGATTGTTGCAGCATTATTAATGTATTTACGTTATTAATGTATGAAAAACTTCTCTGATAACCTCATCAAAATCCTATCCCTGGGTATAGGTCTCGCCATCGGCATCGTGCTCATCGCCAAGGTGTGCTTCGAACTGTCGTACGAAAGCTTCTACAAAGATGTGGACCGCATATATCTTATTGATACTCACTACGAACAGCAAGGCGAGAAACACGATTTCTCCCAGACAAGCGGTGCCATCGCCCCGGGCTTTAAAGCCGAGGTGCCTGGCGTGGAAGAAGCGACCCGCTATACCTTTTATTATAGCAGCGAGCGTTTTGTTGATGAAGATAATAACATAATCTCAGGCCGCATGATACTTGCCGACTCCTGTTTCTTCAAGGTGTTCGACCGCCCAATATTGGCTGGCGACCCGGCAAAAGCTCTCTCCAAACCGCTTTGTGTTGTGGTGTCGGAGACATTCGCCAAGAAACTCGGAGGCGTGGAGGAATGTATTGGTAAAAACATCGCCAATGAGGACTATCCTAACCGCAAGTTAACCGTCGAGGGCGTGATCAAAGACTTTCCCGATAACGGCGAGTGTTACTTCAGCGTCCTGGGCTCGTTGGTGACGCTTCCTTCGTGGAGCACCGAAAATTGGTTCGGTAACGACCGCTATTTTAGCTTTGTAAAACTTCAGCAAAGCGTTGATTATAAATCACTTGGCGAAGCAATCCGTAGAATGCAGGAAGCACATCAGCCAATGGAGGAACTTGAGAAAAACGGCACGGTGCTTTGGTATTATCTCGAGCCTTTCAGCGATGTTCACACCTCCGAATCGTATGTGCGCTCGATGGTGATTCTGCTGACAATCACCGCCGCCTTGCTGATAACCATCAGCCTACTAAACTACATCCTCGTCGTGATTTCGTCAATGGTGCGTCGCGCGAAGGAGATAGGCGTGCGCAAATGCTATGTCGCCAATTCGTTCGACATCCACTGGCTGCTGGCTCGCGAGGCATTCCTGCATCTGATACTTTCATTGGCGTTGGCTGCCGGTATTATCTTCGCATCTAAAGGCTTGATAATCAACCTATTGGATGTGCCGTTCGAGACATTACTCATCCCTCGAAGCGTCTTCGTCATCAGTCTGGTGCTGATATTCGTTTTGCTCGTTTCGGTCTTCGTTCCTGCCCAGCTTTACATGCGAATTCCGGTCTCGGTGGCGTTCCGCAACTATACCGAGAACTCTCGCCGCTGGAAGATAGGTCTGCTCGGTGTGCAAGTGTTCATCAACGTCTTCATCGCTGTGATGGTCATCGTTGTGGCTCTGCAATATCGTAAAATGAACAATTCCAACCCTGGCTACGAGCCTGATAACCTTTATTACATGAGTTTTTACAATGGTAATAAAGGCACGGAAAAGGTTGTGGCTCAGACACTTACGCAATATCAAGAAGTAAAAGGCGTGGAGGCCAGCAACTCGCTACCAATCATCGGCTTTGGTGGCGACAATATCATGCTTCCTGGTGACGACCGCCAGCTTTTCAACGTGGCTGACGGCTACGAGGTCACTCCTGGCTATTTCGACCTGCTTGGCATAGAGTTTATCGAAGGCCATGAACCTTCTGATGTGTCGGAAGTCGTTGTCTCTGAAAGCTTTGTGAACCGAATGAACGAGTTCGCCGATTGGAGCGACGGCGCTGTGGGCAAGATTGTGAACATCACTGGTCATGAAGACGCGGATAAAATAATGGAACTGAGAAGTTTTACTATCTCCGGCGTGTACCGTGACATCCGAATCGGAAACCTCGTCTATATTGATGAGAGGCCGAGCGTGCTGTTCTATGGTACCCTCGATGACGACGAGTCGTATCTGCCGTTCCTGATTTTCCGTACCAACGAGAAACTCAACGACACCTCGATGCAGAAACTTACGAATGCTGTCTCTGAAGCCCTTAACGGGAAAGAAGTTGAGATATTCTCATACCAAGAGTCGATGCGCAAGGCTTACGACGGCAGCCTCAAGATGCGCAACACCATCCTCATCGGGTCGGTATTCGCCTTGATGATAGCAATAATCGGCCTCATCGGCTTCGTCCGCGACGAGTCGAACCGTCGCAGCAAAGAGATGGCTGTCCGTAAAATACATGGCGCTACGGTGACCGACGTGCTTCGTATCTTCACTTGGGACGTGCTGAGACTGTCTCTTGTATTGTCAGTCGTAGCCTGTATCTGCACCTATTTCGTGGCTCACAAATGGCTGGAGCAATTTGCCGAACGCATCGCCCTATCGCCATTGTATTTCCTCATCGGCGCATTGTTCGTGATAATCATCGTGACCATCGTGGTCGTTTTGAGCAGCAACCGCATCGCAAAAATGAACCCCGTAGAATCATTGAAAAAAGAATAAATAGCCTCACGCAAAAATAGCAGAAATGGCAGAAAAAAGATTTAAATTTTCTCAATTTCTTTAATTTCTGCGGGCAAAAGAAAAAATGGAAGAACATTTTGATAGATTTTTAAATAGATTTTGGAAGATTTTGAGCCGTAAGGCGACTGAAAAATAAAATAATTTTAAATTTTGAATGTTAAATCTTTAAATAATTACAACTATGATTAAAGTAGAAAACCTCACAAAAATTTTCCGTACAGAAGAAATCGAGACCCTCGCCTTGAATGGAGTGTCATTTGAAATCAACGACGGCGAGTTTGTAGCCATCATGGGCCCTTCAGGCTGCGGCAAGTCAACACTGCTGAACATCCTGGGCCTGCTCGACAACCCTTCGGATGGAAAATACGAGCTACTCGGACAGCAGGTGGGCGACCTTAAAGAGAAAGACCGCACCAAGTTTCGCAAAGGCAACATCGGCTTCGTGTTCCAGAGCTTCAACCTTATCGACGAACTCAACGTTTATGAGAATATCGAGCTGCCGCTGCGCTACATGAATATCGGCGCCGCCGAGCGTAAGGAACGCGTCACAGCCATCATGAAACGCATGGCGATCTCGCACCGCGCACAGCATTTCCCGCAGCAGCTGTCAGGCGGTCAGCAGCAGCGTGTGGCA
>CADAFC010000136.1 GCA_902787095.1 uncultured Bacteroidia bacterium | reverse complement strand
GAATCTTTATCATCTGGCTCACCTTCGAAATCATGCTTGTCGACACTGGTATCAACGCGCCTGAGCCCGCCTCCAAATATATCAGCTTCAACCCGAGCATCTCGCCTGCTATGGCGGTACACAACGCGATGTCGTCCTTGTCGTGCGGTATAGGTGTGGTGTCGCTCATGTAACTCACCGACGTGGCCTTGCCGCTGTCGATGAGCATGTAACCCGTCGGGATTATTTCATTGCCATATAATTTAAGGTATGGCGCGGCAATAACATGTCGTCCGATAAGCATCTCTGGATTCCTACCCGAAATCAACGAGAGCAACAAAAATCCGTCGCAATACTTGCTGATTTGCAATGAGTTACCTGGGAAAATCAACACCGGGATGTCGCAGTTCGCCTTGATCAATTTGATGCAGTGATCCAGACTGTCGGTCACCAAAAGACTGCCACCTACAAAGAAAAAGTCGACATCGGCGGCCTTGGCTTTCTCCACTATCGAGATAATCTGCGCATCGGTCGGCTTGTCGGGGTCGATGAGAACCGCCAGTTTCTTGCGGCTTCTGTCTGTAAATCTATCGTATATCGCCATTTTCAAATGAATTAATTAGTGAATTTTATCTTACGACACCTCAAAAATCGTATTTATTTTTTCAGCACAATCCTGAATGTGGTGCCTTGTCCCACCACACTGCTCTTTACGAAAATCTTGCCTCTGTGGTAGTTCTCGATGATGCGCTTGGCAAGCGACAGGCCCAAACCCCAGCCACGTTTCTTGGAGGTGTAGCCCGGACTGAACACCTGCTTGTGCATGTTGCGAGGTATTCCCTTACCCGTGTCGCTGATGTCAATAAACACGTTGCCGTCGTCCTCTGTGAGCTCTATGGTGAGCGTCCCCTTGTCGCCCATAGCATCGATGGCGTTCTTCGTCAGGTTCTCCAAAACCCAGCTGAACAAAGCGGCATTCAAAGGTATAACTATCTCACGCACAGGCAGTTGTATGTTGAACTCGAATTTCGACGAGAACCTGTGCTGCAGATATTTTATGGTCTTGTCAACGCTGGCCACCACGTCGGTGGGCTCCAATGTCGGTATCGAGCCTATCTTCGAGAAACGCTCCGTGATGGTGTTCAGCCTGTCGATGTCACGCTCCATCTCAAGCGTCCCCACAAACGGCTCCTCTTCCAGCTTCATCAGCTCGATCCAGCCCATCAGCGAGCTCAAAGGCGTTCCGATCTGGTGCGCCGTCTCTTTCGCCATGCCTGCCCATACCTGGTTCTGCTCCGAACGCCGTATGTAACTCAACGCGAGGTAGCCCAAAAGCACAAACAAACTGAAGATAAGTATCTGAATGATAGGAAAATAACGCATCTGCAACAGCAAGTCCGACGTGCGGTAGTAGATGTAAACCTTGTTGTTGTCGATGTAATTCACCTTTATCGGGAAATGCTCGTCCTGCATTATCTCCAACTGGTTTTCAACGTATTTCGGGTCTTTCATCTTCTCCGAATCGAGATTTCCGTAGGCCAAAACACGCTTGTCGGTGCTGTCCAATATGATGACGGGCGCTCCCACCGCGTTGTCGGTTACGTCGGTGATGAACAAGGTGAACAAATTGTCCAAGACAGCCTTTAACTCAGTGTAAATCAACGATTCTTTATAGAAAAGCCACTCGGTCTTCCCGAAAAGGTCTATCTTTATCGGGCTGTAAACGTTGAACTCGTCCTGCATCTCTTCGTCGAAGACCTTCTTTTCTTTAAGATGCTCGGGCATGTTTATCGAAAGGAAAATATTCTTGTTGTCATCGGTGATGACTACCGGGATACTGATGTTGCTCTGTATGATTTCGAGGTAAATCGAGGTGTTCTCGTTGGGGTCGGCGTCGAGGAAGCTCTCGTATGCTTTCGCCAGCAATTGCACGCGTTTCTCCTCCTGCTCGCTCATCTCCGAGAAGAACGTCTTGGTGTAGTTCATCAGGTCGGCATGGCTCTGCACCGCCTCCGCCCACATCTCGATCTGCTTCGACTCCTGTGCCGCGAAACGCTTCACCAAATAGTTGGTGTAATAAACCGATATCGCGATGATGATGATGGCCAACACCATCAAGGCGAACTTCCACCATCGCTTTTGTAAGTAAATGTTAGTTTTCATTCCACAAAAATACAAAATTTTTAAATAAATTAAGGTGTATTGCGAAAAATGTTGTAATTTTACACGTTTTTTTTAACGGGAAAATTTTTGAAATATTATGGAATATAATTTTGAAGAAATAGAAAAGAAATGGCAGGAATACTGGCGTGAAAACAAGATTTACCAGGTTGAGATAGACCATAGCAAGCCGAAGTTTTATGTGCTCGACATGTTTCCGTATCCTTCGGGAGCGGGTCTGCATGTGGGTCATCCTCTCGGATATATCGCATCTGACATCTTCGCGCGTTACAAACGTCTGAAAGGCTTCAATGTGCTGCACCCGATGGGTTACGACGCTTATGGCCTTCCGGCAGAGCAATATGCAATACAGACAGGCACTCACCCGGCTGTCACCACGGAAAAAAACATCAACCGTTACCGTGAACAGATGGATAAGATAGGCTTCTCCTACGACTGGAACCGCGAGGTGCGCACCAGCGACCCTAATTATTATAAATGGACGCAGTGGACCTTCATCCAGCTGTTCAACTCTTTCTATTGCAACAAATGCCAGAAAGCCCGCCCGATTTCCGAACTCGTTGACTATCTCGGCAAAAACGGCACCGAAGGCCTCGATGTGGCTTGCACCAAGCCTTTGAGCCTCACCGCCAATGAATGGAACGCCATGAGCGAGCGCGAACAACAGGAAACACTGATGAACTACCGCCTCGCTTATCTCGCCGACACTATGGTCAACTGGTGCCCTGAACTTGGCACGGTGCTCGCCAACGACGAGGTACAGGACGGCCTATCAGTGCGCGGTGGCTTCCCAGTAATCCGTAAGTCGATGAAACAGTGGCTGCTGCGTATCACCGCCTACGCCGAACGTCTCCTCCAAGGCCTCGAGACCCTCGACTGGACAGAGTCGATAAAAGACGTGCAGCGTAACTGGATAGGCAAGTCAATGGGTGCCTCGATTTTCTTCAAAGTAGCCGATAAAGACATTGATTTTGAAGTGTTTACGACTCGTGCCGACACCTTATTCGGAGTCACATTCATGGTGCTCGCACCTGAACACGAGATGATAGACCAGCTCACCACCGACGAGCAGCGTGACGCCGTCAATGAATACGTCACCTGGGCGAAAAACCGCTCCGAACGCGAGCGTATGTCGGAAGTGAAAAAGGTGAGCGGCGTGTTCACCGGCTCATACGCAGTGAACCCGTTCAACGGCACACGTATCCCGATATGGATATCCGACTATGTCCTCATGGGCTACGGCACCGGCGCCATCATGGCAGTGCCAGCCCACGACAGCCGCGACTTCGCCTTCGCACGCCACTTCAACCTCCCAATAATTCAGGTGGTGGCGAAACCGGGCGAGGAACCGTCCGACCCGGCCACATGGTCAGAGTCGTTCGACGCCAAAGAAGGCGTGCTGGTCAACTCGGAGTTCCTCAACGGACTCACAGTGAAAAAAGCTATCCTGCGCATGATAGAAGAACTCGAGAAACGTGGCATCGGCAAGGGCAAGACCAACTACCGTCTGCGTGACGCCATCTTCAGCCGCCAGCGTTACTGGGGCGAGC
>CADAFC010000135.1 GCA_902787095.1 uncultured Bacteroidia bacterium | reverse complement strand
CATGCCGCTGATCCATGTCCGCGCATGGCAGCCCGACAAGGTCGATTTGGAGAAACTCATGAATATGAGCGATGTGAGGTTTAATTAGTTTAGAGTTTAAAGTTTAGAGTTTAAAGTCAGTTTAAAGTTTAGAGTTTAAAGTCAGTTTAAAGTATAATATGAGACGTTTATATGTTTTATTGTTGATATTGTTTGCATCGTTGTGTGTGAGAGCGCAGATTTCCGTAAAAGAAGGCTCGTTCAAGCAAGTCGGACAGTTTTTCACGATGAAGGAAGACATGACCGACGACAACTACACTCCGTTTGCAGTCATCAAGGTGAAGACAGAGAACATGACGGCGACGCAGGTGGAACAGCTGGGTTTCAGCGGCAACGCCCTGACCTATATCGACGCTGAGTTTCACGACACCGAGGTGTGGGTTTATCTCACGTATCTCGCGCCATATCTGAAGATCACACATCCTGACCTGAGTTCGACAGAGTTCACCATTCCGTACGACATGAAGCCTTTGCAAGGATATGAGCTCGTGCTTGTGAACGGTGCCGTGGCAAGAACAGGGGGCGGAAACGGCATGTTGACGATAACGACTAATGTTCCTGGTGCTGAGGTGTATCTGGATGGTAGGAAAATGCTTGAAATTACGCCATATTCCAACGATATGGTGGCAGCAGGTCATCACGAACTGAAAATCGTGAAGAAAAACTATCAGACAGTGGTTCGTCAGATTGATGTTTTGGAAGGAAAAGAGATAAAAATCGATGTCAATCTGGAGCTCTCACTCGGAAAAATCAATGTCGACACAAATCCTACTGGCGCGACAGTTTATGTCGATAATGTTAAAAGAGGTGTTACGCCGTTGATTATCAACGATATAAGAGTTGGAAGCCACACCTTGAAACTCGAAAAAGACGAATACGACACCGTCGAATGGACTCTGAATGTTGAGGAAGATAAAGACTGCGTTGTTGTCCAGCCACTTACCGTCACCAAGATTATCAAGTCATATACTGTCAAAAATGTGTCGTTCGATATGATTTTGGTGAAAGGCGGCGCTTCGGGTGATTTTTATATCGGACGATGTGAGGTGACACAGGCGTTGTGGAAGGCTGTGATGGGCAAAAACCCGAGCAGAAACGGTGACAGTTCGAGGCCTGTCGAGTCGGTGACATACGATGATTGCCAAAAGTTTATCAAGAAGTTGAACAAGATGACGAAGGCTAAGTTCCGGTTGCCAACGAGGGCTGAATGGGAGTATGCGGCGAAAGGAGGCAAGTGGAGCAAAGGTTGTCAATACAGCGGCAGCAACGATATCGACCAAGTGGCATGGTACACCGGAAACAGCGGCAGTTATCTGCAAGGAAGATATAGCCAAGAACGCCAGCAGGATTATTTCAACATGACACGCTGCACCCATCGGGTCGCCGAGAAGCAAGACAACGAGCTCGGGATATACGACATGAGCGGCAACGTTTATGAACTATGCTCCGATGTCGACGCCAAAGGCTATCGCACAGCCATGGGTGGCAGCTTCACCTGCGAGGCCGACAGATGCAAAAACACGTCAAGTGTGCATATCAAGCCGGAGATTAAAACTAAGGATTTGGGCCTGCGCCTGGTTATACAGTAATTTTAGATTATGAGACGTTTTTTCATCCTTATTTTCAGCATTTTCCTGTTTTCGATTTTAGCGAATGCGCAAATATCAGTAAAACAAGGCTCTTTCAAGGAAGTTGAAGGCTTTGTCAATATCGATGACAAACAATACGACGACAACGGTACCTCGTATGCCGTCATCAAAGTAAGAACAGAAAACATAACCGACAAAGAACGCCGCGACTTAAGTTTTGATGGCGGGGCTGGCACCTCGTTCGAGCTTGAATACAAAGACGGCGAGGTGTGGGTTTACATCACCTATCTGGCATCGCAGCTGAAGATTACGCATCCTGAGTTCGGCTCGGTGAGCTTTACAATCCCGTTGGAGATGAAGCCTAAATGCGGTTATGAGATGCTTCTGGTGAACAAAGTGGAGGCTGTAAACGCTGGCTGGGGTGCCCTTACAGTGCAAACAAAGCCTGAAAACGGTGCCACAATCTCGTTGAACGGCAAAGTCTTAAAGGTGAAAACACCTTATTCAAACAACATGATAGCGGCTGGGAAATACGAGATAAAAGTGTCGCTTGAGAAATACCAGACAGTGACGAAAACCATTGAAATCACTGATGGTTCCAACGAAATCGTCGAGATAGAGATGCCGTTTGCACACGGGAGTCTGAAGGTGACATCTGAACCCGCCGGAGCTACGGTGTATGTCGACAGCGTCAGTCGTGGTAAAACGCCATTGGTTTTGAATGATGTGATAACTGGAAATCATATTGTAACTGTAAAGAAATCAGGTAGTTATACTGAAAAATCGGATCTTTATGTAGAAGAAGGCAAGAGTTATGAGATAAACAAGACCTTGAATGCGCTTCCTGTGGGTGCCTTGAACGGACTTTTTACCATTAATGCAAATGGTGGTCAAGTGGTTTTTTCGAAAGGGAATCTGCAGTACAATCCAAAGACAAAAATATGGCAATTCGCTGAGCATCAATGGAATATCATTGGAGAAGGTAATGCCAATATCTCAAAGAGATATGATGGCTGGATCGACCTTTACGGTTGTGGCACAGGCAATCGTCCGACGGCTACAACCACCAGTCTCCCATATTATTTCGAATCGCCGTTTTATGACTGGTGCGACAACAAAATCATCAACGGAGGCGACCAGAAACACCTTTGGCGCACCCTGACCGCCGACGAATGGGATTATATTTTGAACAAGCGCAAAACCTCGTCCGGATTGAGATATGTCAAGGCGCAGGTCAACGGCGTTGATGGCGTTATTTTGCTCCCCGACGACTGGCCGTCGACGGTTTATAAGTTCAAGAAGGCAAAAGACAGGTACGACAGTGCGCCAAACAAGATTTCCCCGTCGGAATGGGAGTCGTTTGAAACTGCGGGAGCGGTGTTTTTGCCTATGGCAGGCTCGCGTTATGAGCAAAAATATTACGATGACGGCGGTTATTACTGGACGAGCACCGGCATGAACCATGTTAAGTTCGACGCTAACACATTCGATACAAGGACTCATAACTACGATTTGATAACAGTGGAGTATGATATTCCGTATTACGGAGATGCAGTACGTGCGGCAAGAGACGTGAAAAAATAAAAAACTTCAAACTTCACACTGCAAACTCAAAACTTTTTATTATTTTTGCAAGTTAATTTTTACAACTATGTTAACAATACCTTATATTAGAGAACATAAAGAGGAGTGTATCAACCGTCTGAGTATCAAGAA
>CADAFC010000134.1 GCA_902787095.1 uncultured Bacteroidia bacterium | reverse complement strand
GCCACAAATTTTCCGTCTTGAACGGCAAAAGCTTGCGCTTTACTAAACTGATTATCAACGGTATAG
This sequence comes from uncultured Bacteroidia bacterium, assembly GCA_902787095.1. Lineage (GTDB taxonomy): Bacteria > Bacteroidota > Bacteroidia > Bacteroidales > F082 > Limimorpha. The sequence continues at coordinate 3,415 of CADAFC010000134.1, read as the reverse complement.
ACATTAGCGTTATGGACGATTAAATCGACTTTTGTCTTTGTGCATGAAAACATTGAGAGCACTAATAATAAAACAAAGATTCTTTTCATGATACTAAAAGGGCTGACAATGATGCCAGCCCATGAATTTTTAATTTATTGTAACACAATAACTTGTTTCTTGCTTAAGCCTGCCTCATCTGTCAAAACAAACAGATATGTGCCTTTTTGGAAGTCCGACATATTGACAATTGTTTTGCCTTCAACAGTTTGGTTATAAACGAGCTGACCGGCAGTATTGTAAACTGTAAGCGTGCAGTTAGCATCAGCTTCAATTGTGACCATTCCATTTGAAGGGTTAGGGTAGACGGAAGCTGTATTAGCCTGGTTTTCAATGATATCAGCATAGTTTTCATAAGCAAACTCATTCGATTCCTTATCATTGAAACTCGAACCTGAAACAATAGTTTTTGAACCGGCTTTCAAGCCATAGAAACCACTTCCGCCGTTGAGTCCGTTACCGCCGGCATCGTAAATGGTGAACATATAACAACCGTCACCATCAAGGTTGAACTCTTCGGTATAGACTGTTGAAGCTTCAGCGTATGGACCGCCACTGACGACCACCTCGCCATTGGCAGTGTTTACGAGATCCCAGGTGATAGATTGAGGGTCATCGTCTGTGCGGATTGTCAGTTTGAATGATTTGTTGACAACCAGAAATGCCTCGTCAAATGCATAAGTATAAACGCTTGGCTGATAGTCGTCAGGAGCTCCGTTGATACCAACAATCTCAAATGTCATTTCGTTTTTCTCGGCTATTTCATTGAAATTCAATTCGCCAAGGTCAAATTTTACGGTTTTGCCGAATTGCAAATTGCCGTTCCATGTTATTGTTGTAACGTCGTTGCCATTTAATTTCACATTGATATCCAATGTGTTGATTGTTTCTGAACCTAAATTGTCGATTGTTAATACCGGATCAACCGTGCCGGAGCAGATTGTAGTCTTGGTATGGTCGATTCCAGTGATATAAGCTTGTTTCGCATAGTATGGCTGGAAATCGTCTGATGACTTGCATCCTTGGTAAACCATTTTTGTTTCGCTGTCCTGAAGCCATGCCACGGCTGTCAACTCATTGACGTCCATCACATTAGCCAAAGCCCATGTGTATTTGAAAGCGAAATAGTCTCCGGCTTGCATGGCAGGGATACTCTTGCCGCCTGCGCCAGGAAGCATTTTTTTCATGACATTATGGAAAACACGCTCGCCATTGGAATAATTGCAAGGTGCCGATGTGTAGGTCATGGTCTTTTCAAGAATAGCAACATTGAGTTTTAAGTTGTTTGATGCAATTTCAGATGTGGCGCGACCCATCACTATCACAGTCATAGTATCTTGAGTGGCATTGAGATAGTGTGTCATTCGCATCTCAAGAGGAGATTCAACGGCAGCCCATTGGTTAATAAGATTTTGGTTGACTTGGCTAGAAAGGTTTTTCCATGTGCCATCGCCGACAGAATAAGGCACTGAATTGACATTATAAAACGTCACTTTCGAACCGACTTCACTTGGGTTGTGAAGGTTCATCGGGTCACCTGCCTGCGGCCAATTGACATGGTATTTGACAGCGATGAGTTTGTCGGAATTATTATTAATAAGGTTGTCAAGAGTAGGGTTGACTGATGCGCAAGGGCCGCATGTGGCACTCGTAAAGCATTCAAGCACAACGACTCTCTGATTTTGTGCTTTTGTGACACCAATGCCAATCAGAAGGCATAATGAAATGATTGATACAAGCTTTTTCATGATTATTTATTTTGATTTGCAAATTTATAAATTTTCTTTCAAAAGATAGTCGTTATCTTCATTTTTTAGGTTAAAATATTTTTTTATAACATTGTTTTTTAACAATTCCGAACTCTTTCCAGCCGCAAATGGCTGATTTTTAGCGATAATCCAAAGGTTGTCGGTGTAACGCAGCAGTAATTCAAGGTCGTGCGAGCTGAAAAGAATAGCCTTGTGTTGCTCTTTCGCCAACTTTTTCAGCAATGAAAACAGCTCGATTTTGCTCGGATAATCCAAGAATGCCGTCGGCTCGTCGAGCATGATTATAGGGGTGTTCTGGGCTATCGCCTTGGCAATCATCACCTTCTGTTTTTCACCGTCTGACAATGTATTGAATACTCTGTCAATCAAATGATTGACACCAACTAATTCAAGTGACACTTTAATCTCTTTTTCATCGTTATCCGAGAGTTTTCCGAACATGCCAGTGTAAGGGTAACGACCGGCTGCGACCACATCATAGACCTTCATAAACATGTCGTCGGGACGTTCGGTGAGAACTATTCCGAGCAACTTGGCGCGCTCTTTGGGCGAAATGGCCGACAGGTCCTTGCCGAAAAGTACTATAGTGCCGCCAACAGGCTTGATATGCGTTGAAAAAGTCTTGAAAAGCGTCGATTTGCCAGCACCATTGGGACCCACCAAAGCGATGATGTCGCCTTCATTCAGTGTCACGTTGATGTCGGAGACGACGGTCTTGCCTTCGTAACCGATTGATAATGATTTTGTTTTTAATATCTCTCTCATTATTTTCTACTTTTCAAAATTACAGAAATGACTATTGGTGCGCCAATGAAAGCCGTCACTGCGTTGACTGGGAGGTTGCCGTCAAAGCCCGGCATACGTGCTATCAGGTTGCAAATCAACGCCATATCCATGCCGATGAGCATAGTGGCAGGGATGAGTAAGCGATGGTCGCTGCTTTTGAACAGGAAACGCGCGATATGAGGCATCGCCAAGCCCACAAAGGCGATAGGGCCGCAGTAAGCTGTGACAATGGCTGTGAGATAGCCTGAAACAAGGATTATTATCACGCTGTTTTTGCGTATGTTGAGCCCCAGATTCTCGGCGTACATTTCGCCTAACAGCAGGATATTCAGGTTCTTCGACAAGAAAAACGTGACGAATAATCCTATGATGATGCTGGTGGCAAAGACTGGCATTTTCGAGGTTCCCACACCTGAGAAACTGCCCATTCCCCAGATTACAAAGGCGTGGATGTCTTCTTTCAAGCTGAAAAACTTGAGGATATCAGTGATGGAGCCTGCGAGGTAGGCAATCATCAAGCCGATGATTATCAATGTTGTCATATCTTTCATTCGTGAGCTGAACGCCAGCATGACGAACAAGACCAGCACTGCGCCCAAGAATGCCGCGAGACTCACCCCGATGGTCGACCACCAGCCGAATGACGAGACCGCGGTTCCTGATATCGCACCAGTGAGGAGTATCACGATGCCTACGCCTAAGCTGGCGCCGCTGCTTATGCCCAACATCGAAGGGTCGGCGAGCGGATTGCGGAACAGCGTCTGCATCAGGAGACCGGCCACCGCTAACGCGGCGCCAGCCAACAGAGCTGTCAAAGCCTG
>CADAFC010000133.1 GCA_902787095.1 uncultured Bacteroidia bacterium | reverse complement strand
AAGGAACGCGTCACAGCCATCATGAAACGCATGGCGATCTCGCACCGCGCACAGCATTTCCCGCAGCAGCTGTCAGGCGGTCAGCAGCAGCGTGTGGCAATAGCCCGCGCCGTCGTCGCCAACCCAAAACTCATCCTCGCCGACGAGCCTACAGGTAACCTCGACTCCAAAAACGGCAAAGAGGTGATGGAACTGCTCACCGACCTCCACAAAGAAGGCACTACCATCGTCATGGTGACACACTCACAACGTGACGCAGGCTACGCCGACCGCATCATCAACCTGTTCGACGGTCGCGTTGTCGAGGATGTTTTGCCGGAATTGTAAAAAAATGTTACGGTAATTGAAAAATTCCGTAATTTTGGCAAGAATTATCATATAAAATGCCTAAACTCAAGTCACATATCCTCGTTGTCGATGACAATGCCGGAATCCGTGCGGCACTGAAGATCCTGCTGCCGACAAGGTTTACCGATGTGGAGCTAATAGCTTCACCGAAGGTTCTCATCAGCACGATGCACTCGTTCAAACCCGATGTGGTGCTGCTCGACATGAACTTCGAGACGGACATCAACACCGGCAACGAGGGACTGTTTTGGCTCTCCGAACTAAAAAAGCATTTCCCGGGAGTGGAGGTGGTGCTTTTCACCGCCTACGCCGATATTGCACTTGCTGTGGAAGGCATGAAACGCGGCGCCTTCGATTTCGTGGTGAAACCTTGGGATAACACAAAACTCCTTGCAATACTGGAATCCGCCGTGGAAAAACATCGTCATGTCGATCCTGTAGGGACACATCGCATGTGCCCTCCTGAAAATCAATCTGAACCTCAGATGCGATGGGGCAATTCTGATGCGATGCAGAATTTGCGCCACATGGTGGAAAAAATTGCTCCGACCGATGCCACAGTGCTTATCACAGGCGAAAACGGAACAGGAAAAGACGTGCTCGCAAACGAGATTCACAGGCTGTCGCAACGCTCTGGCAATCAAATGGTGAGCGTCGACATCGGCGCAATCACCGAGACGCTATTCGAAAGCGAAATGTTCGGCCATGTGAAAGGCGCCTTCACCGATGCCCATGCCGACCATATCGGAAAATTTGAACAAGCCAACGGCACTACGCTCTTCCTCGACGAAATAGGTAACATCCCGCTGAGCGAACAGGCTAAATTGCTCCGTGTCCTTCAAAATCGCCGCATCAATAGGGTGGGCGACACGAAAAACATCCCTGTCGACATCCGCTTGATTTGCGCCACCAATATGAATCTCGCCGAAATGGTGAAACAAGGCCGCTTCCGCGAAGACCTTTATTACCGCATCAACACAGTGCCACTGCATCTGCCGCCGTTGCGCGAACGTCAGGACGAAATCATACCGTTGTCGATGCTTTTTGTTGAGAAATATGCTGGGAAATATCATCGCAAAGCGAGGGATTTCTCAGATGAAGCAAAGGCTCTGCTTGTGAACTGCCAGTGGAGCGGCAATATCCGGGAGCTGCAAGGCTGCATCGAGAAAGCTGTCATCATGTCTGACAACGAAATTATCAGTAAAGATGACCTGCAAATTAATGATTCACAATTAGTTAATGCAAAAAATACTGTCCCAAACGTTACCCTTGAAGACGCTGAAGAACAGGTGATACGCAATGCAATGAAGAAATACAACGGCAACCTCTCATTGGTGGCTAAAGCGTTGAATATCAGCCGCCCGACATTATATAACCGCCTTAAAAAATACGGAATATGAACATTCCCGTCTGGTTATATATAGTGTCTGTCATTACTGGCATAGCGTTAGCGTCTGTAATATCTGTTTTTTTGGTTCGAAAGCATGATACAAAGAAAGTCTCATACATGATGGACTCGCTAGAGGACGGCGAGATGAACTTCCGTTTCCGTGAAAACTCCAGTCTTAACAGAGCTTTGAACCGTATCCGTGGCATTTTCAAGAGACGCTCCGCAGTGGATGAAGCCGCTTCGTGGAGCAAGCTGTTCCGTGTGATGACGCACGAAATCATGAACACCGTGGCACCGATAGCTTCGCTGAGCGACGCCTTGTCGAAAGACGACAGCCTCGACGTGAAAGCCGGACTTGAAACCATATCCGCATCGTCAAAAGACCTGATAAAATTTGTGGAATCGTACCGCAGCATGATGAAACTGTCATCGCCAATCCGTAAAGCCGTGATGGTCGACGAGCTGATGGAACGTGTACTGAATCTGAACCAATCACGTTTGAAAGAACAAAACGTTACGATAACTTATAATGCAAAAACACCGGATTTACTTGTCTATATCGACGAAAGTCAGATTTTACAGGTGCTGAATAACCTCATTAAAAACGCTGTGCAAGCTGAAGCCAACTCAATTCGCATCAGCGCGGAGCTTAACTCTGAAGACCGCACCATAATAAGTGTCACAAACAACGGAAAACCTGTGCCTCTGCGCCAACAGGATGAGATTTTTGTGCCGTTCTACACGACAAAACCTAACGGCACCGGCATCGGACTGAGCCTCTCCCGACAGATAATGACCAAACATAACGGAAACATAACCCTCGTACAAAGCGACAAAAATACCACGACTTTCGCATTGACATTCTGCTAGCCGTCGTTTCGCTCGAAATGACTGTATGGGTTAATCCCCTCCCTGATACATTCTGTTAATCACATCTTTGTATCTGTCAAGAATAACAGAGCGTTTCACCTTAAGAGTAGGAGTGAGGATGCCGTTTGCCGTTGACCATTCGTCAGCGATGAACTTGAAACGTTTGACTTTTTCGGTGTCGCCGAAGAAAGCGTTGATTTTCTGGACCTCTTTTGTCAAGCGGTCTTTCACCTCTTTGATGTTGATCATGGCATCATTGGTAGTGAACTTGATCTCGTGTTTCGCGCACCAATCCTTAAGGAATGAGAAGTCGGGGACTATCAATGCTGCTGCGAATTTCTCGTTTTCGCCAAGCACCACCACGTTCTCAAAGAATCCCGACTCGGTGAATCTGTTTTCAATTATATCCGGGTTGATGTATTTCCCTAATGAGGTCTTGAAGAGGTTCTTCATGCGGCCTGTGATCTTCAAGCTGCCGTATTGGTTGAACTCTCCGAGGTCGCCAGTGTGGAACCAGCCGTCTTTGTCGATGACTTCAGCTGTCAGTTCCGGCTGTTTGTAGTAGCCCATCATCACGTTGTGTCCGCGGCAGATAATCTCGCCGTTGTCAGCGATTTTCACCTCCACGCCAGGCAATGCAGGACCTACATATCCTGCTTCACGGCCGTGTGGCACGTTGGAGCTGGTGCAGATGACAGGTGAGCATTCTGTCATGCCGTAGCCTTCATATACCGGCATCTTGATGGCTGAGAAGAATGCTGAGATCTGCTTCTGTATGCTGGCGGCTCCCGACACTATTATGTCGAAGCAGTCGGCACCGAGTTTGTTGCGTATCTTCTTGTAAACCAACGCGTCAGCGAGTTTCAGCTTGAGGTTGTAAAACCAGCTGCGTCCGTCG
>CADAFC010000132.1 GCA_902787095.1 uncultured Bacteroidia bacterium | reverse complement strand
TTGACACATCCACTTGACGATGTTACAGTGCCTATAAACTCTATGTTCTGGCCTTCTGGCATGTTTATAGTCTTCGCAATCCTGTGATTGTCGCCGATAAAATTGCTAATCTTGTCTTGAGGCTCCCATGAATACATCGCACCAGGGACTTCGGCCATAGACAATAAGACCTGATTTCCTGCCAGTATATTGTACGTCTTGTATGTTGTGCCATTACCTTCGATATAAGCGTTCGCCTCAGGTATCTGGTTGACCGTTATCATCGGCGAGGTGGCTGTAAACGTATGATTGTCAGTGTCAGTGATGGTGCAAGTATATGTCGTCGACTCGGTCAATGCCGTTGTCGTAATCTCCTGTGTGGTGTTCGACCCTGCAATCTTGCCTGCTGGCTGCCAGTCGTAAAAGTATTGCTCTGTTCCTCCTGATGGTATTGCCTTCAACGATGTCGTCTCTCCTGCGCAGAGTTCCGGCTGGCCGGTTATCGCCACTGATGCCATCAGGGCGTCGCCTACTGCGATAGTGAAGCTGTTCGAGTCAGAACAGTCGTTTTTGCTCACTGTCACATGGAATGTCACAGGTACTGTCACCGTAAGACCAACAGTCTGAATCTGGTTTGTGCCTTGTCCTGATGCAATCAAATTGGCTGGCTCAGAGCTCCACTCGTATGTGGCTCCCAGCATCTGCGGTACCGACAATGTGGCTGTGGCACCATAGTTTACGTGTGCCGGATTAGGTCCTGTGATAGTGATATCAGGAATAGGGTTGACGGTCACACTGACAGATTTTGTCAGCGTTGAATGCCCATCGGATATCACACATGAGAATGTGGTTGTTCCAACCTGCGGATGGGCTGTGGTATTTGCCGAATGTGGATAATCAATCTGGCAGGCAGGGGAGGCTGTCCATGAATAGGTGTAGTTGCCGTAACCGCCTGATGCTGTGGCAGTTAAGTTTGGATTTGCGTCGTCTTCGCAGAAACTTGTCCCGTCGCTGCTCACATTAGCGCTAAATTCATTCCTTATCTGTACTGTTTTTGTCTTGGTGTCACCGCATTCGCCATCGTTTCCGCCTGCTATCGCAACATAATATGACACCTGATAGTCGCCCGGTGTCGAATATGTATGTGTAGGGTTGACAGCTGTGCTTGTCGTGCCGTCACCGAAGTTCCATTGTCTCACATTGATTTCGCTGGTGTGCCCCGATGGACTCGTGGTCTCAGTGCCTGTGAACTGCACCGCCTGTCCGGCAATAGCTTCGGTATTGGTGAAGTCGGCGGTCACATTAGGCAGCACAAACACATTGATGCTCTCGTCACCACTCTGTGTGCCAGCCACTACATGGCATGTGTATGAACCTGCCATTGCAAGTGTGGCATTCTGACGTGTCCATGTCCTTCCGACATGTGTCTGGTTATCCGGACTAGTCCAGGTGTATTGGGCACCCTCAATGACATTTGCCTCAAGCACCAAACTATTACCAACACAAGGCGTGTTAGCGGTCAAAAATGGCTCAAGAATAGAGCAGTCAGTGGTACCCGAACCTGCTGTCTTGCTGAAAGTAATGTTGCACGAATGATTTGAAAAATTGGTTATGACAAGGATATAATATTGTCCTGATTGGGCGTTGTTGGGAATGATACAGTTTTCAGTATGAGCTGGCGCATAACTGCAACTTACAACTTTAGCTCCGGTTAAACCACTAGGACATGGTGATGTGGGGTCATCGAATGGTCCCCAGCAGCAGAAGTCAATGTCTTCGCTTGGCGTGCTGTACATGTAAATAGTCATACCGCCGGAATTAGCCATTCTCATATAGTACCATGCTGGATTTGGTCTGGTACTCAAACAGTCGTAATTTGGACCAGACTCTCCATTTCCAGCATTTACGCCAGCTGGAAACTCATATATACCATTGTCTGTGCAGAAAGGGTCAGCATTGGCACATAGGTTGTTCTGACGGTCTTTAACATATAAATCCATCATCATCGAAGCAACTAATTGATTGGGCAATGACGATTTCCATTCACCGAAAAGCTCACCGACCTCATCTTTCGACATCTTGCCGAATGCATGGTTTTCCTCATTAAGAAATTCGGTGAAAGTATTCTCAAGGTTGAAATTATAGCTGTTATCATTGCATTTTATAACGAAAATGCCATCTCTGTCGCTCGTCGTGACAACAAAACGATCGTCATTGTTCAGTAAATACAGTAAATGCGCTCTTTGCTCGAAAAGACTGATTTTCGAGATGTCAAACTCGACTGTGTTATTTATCTTGTCGAATGTATAATCATTTCTAATATCCTGCGCTTTCGCTGAAAACACCAGCAAAAACAATGCTACAATCAATAATGCCTTTTTCATTTTTGAAAATTTTATGTCAATACAATCTGCAAAGATACGAAAAATATTTTATATATGCAAAAAATCAGCGAGTTTTTGCACAGCTCTTCCTCTATGCGATATCTTGTTTTTTACCTCCATGCCCATCTCCGCAAACGTCTCCTCATAGCCGTCGGGCCTGAAAATAGGGTCGTAGCCGAAACCGCCATCACCATGTTCCTCCTCAGTGATAACGCCATTGACGATACCTTCGAAGAAATACTGTTTCCCGTTGAGATTCAATGCGATAACGGTTCTGAAACGTGCCTTTCTGTTCTTGATTCCCTTCATCGTGGCAAGCAGTTTCACCACATTGTCATGATAAGAGCATCCTTCGCCGGCATATCTTGCTGAATACACTCCTGGAGCGCCATCCAACGCCTCGACCTCCAGCCCTGTGTCATCGGCAAAACAGTTCAGATGATAATTGTTCGTCACATAATCCGCCTTGATTTTGGCGTTGTCTTGAAGATTGTCGCCATCTTCCACGATGTCGGTCTCACATCCGATATCGCGTAAGCCAACAACCTCATAGTTCTTTAAAATATTTCTAATTTCCGCTAATTTGTTCTTATTATGCGTCGCAAAAACTAATTTTTCCATTGTTACATTTTTAAACGTCATTTCGACCGACCGTAGGGAGTGGAGAAATCACCGCTATTCAATTTGATTTCTAAACAATTCGATTGCCGGTGATTTCTCGACTTCACTTCGTTTCGCTCGAAATGACAGAGTCCCACCGTATCGGTGCTATATTATTATTAATAAGGTACTGATTCGCCTGCGAGAAATGCCGGCATCCGAAGAATCCGCGGCTCGCTGAGAGTGGGGAAGGGTGCACCGTTTTCAATATCAGATGCTTGCTGTGGTCAATCAGTCCTTCCTTGGCTATGGCGTAGTTGCCCCACAACATGAACACCAGATGTTCCTTCTTCTCTGAAAGCGCGCGTATCGCTGCGTCGGTGAACTGTTGCCATCCTATCTTGGCGTGTGATGCCGCCATGTTAGCCCTCACCGTGAGCGAAGCGTTGAGCAGCAAAACGCCCTCGTCGGCCCATTTCTCAAGGTTTCCGTTCCGTGGTATGGGCATCCCGATATCAGTGTGCAGCTCCTTGAAGATGTTCTGCAAGCTCGGCGGCGGCTGTATGCCGTCAGGCACCGAGAACGCCAAGCC
>CADAFC010000131.1 GCA_902787095.1 uncultured Bacteroidia bacterium | reverse complement strand
CTTTTTGTAACCGATAATCTTGCTTACCTCGCTTATTGTGAGCTTAGGCTGCACTTGCAACGCCTCCACTATCAGATACTCGAAGTCGTTGAGTGTCAACGTGTCGAGTTCAAATTCATCGGAAAGCTTTATCTTCGACTCGCTCGAAAGTTTCATAGCTGAAGGAAGTGCCGCCTGCATCACCTCGCCTTCATAGCAGAGATAATAATCGCAAATCCACTGCCAAAACTTCATCTGGACCACGTTGACCACAGGATTCTCATCGAGGATGTCAAGAATATACTTAACCTGTTCATAATCAGGCACTTCCTCGGTTATCTCGGCTATCAGTCCAGACATAATCTTCGTCCGGCCGAACTGCACCACGGCACGTTGTCCGACCCGCACACTGTCGTTGAGTTCCAATGGGACACGATAGGTGAATCTCCCAGGCACTGGCAGCGGCAAAATGACGTTGACGAAGTACGTTTTTCTTTCCATAACACTCGAAATGACGAACAAAACAATTGACAAAACAAAAATACTAAATATTTTGAATTTTTTATTATTTTTGGCAAAATAAAACATATATATACAATGAAATTTAAACTATTGATAATCATATCATTATCATTTTGTGCCAATATTTTTGCACAAAAAAACATATCGTGTTCTGACATGAATTATCGTGATGACGTGCAAACTGTGCTGCTTCATCCGAAAGATTTCGACTTCAACAAGCCGGTTATAAATCTCAACAATATGGTTGAGCAGGATGACATCGACAATTTCACGTTTTCGTTTAACACATATAAAAACTATGTTCATTACGACCTCATGTTTCCGACTCCTGAGATGATGCCTAAGCTTTCGGGCAATTATCTTCTTGTTGTTACGGGTGAAAACGCGGACGATGTTTATTTCACCAGAAGGTTTTATGTCGTTGATGAAAAGGCGGTTATCTCGACCACTATGCCGCGTTATCCTTTCGATTTGAACCTCGGTAAGGAGAAACAGGAGATTGACCTTGACATTGTTTATCCCGACTTGTTCAATAGTCGCGCCGACCAGTATTCGAATGTCACCATCCAGCAAAACGGTCGTTGGGACAATGCCGTTTTCGGTCTGAAACCGACTTATATATATCCTGAAAAGTTGTCGTACGTCAACAATGCAAAGACCGTGTTTGAGTCTGGCAATCAATATATTAGAATAAATACGAGTAATTTTGACAATCGCCCGGAGCGTACCAGGACGGTATATCACGACGACAACGGATATGTGGTGACGCTATTTCCTGACACGAAGCGCAACACCGTGGCATATATCACCGATGAGGATTTGTATGGTGAGAAATACATTTACATGGAGCTCGCGGGTTACGATGCCACCAAGGAAGCCGACTATGCTTGGGTTGAGTTTTTCCTGCAATGGCCGCAGTATATGCTCGACAAAGAGGTTTACATCCTCGGAGCCATCACCGACTGGCACATGGACGAGAGCTCGAAGATGGAATACGACCCACAGCGGCGCGGATACCAGAAGAGACTGCTACTGAAACAAGGCTATTACGACTACATGTACATCGTCAAGGACAAGGAAACAGGCACGGCATCGCTCGCCCCGATCAACGGTGACTTCTGGGAGACGAACAACTTGTATCATATCTTCGTCTATTTGTACGATTATTTGCAAAATTACGACCAACTTATTGGCTATAAAGTGATTAGGTCGCATTAGCACACTCCCGTCATTTCGACTGAAGCCGATAGGCGGAATGGAGAAATCTCCTATATTCAATTATTACGGTTTTATTGGTGGAGATTTATTCACTCCCTTCGGTCGGTCGAGATGACAAAAACAATTGTTTATGAAAAGATTATATTTATTATTCGTAATTGCAATCGTTTTTGCGTCTTGCATGAGGCAGCCGCAAAAAATCAACTATTCCGGCATCACGCAAGGATCGTATTTCTCAATTATTTACTATGATGAGGAAGGTCGTACTTTTGAGGCCGAAATCGACTCGATTTTTAAAGAGGTCGACAAATCGGTGTCGCTTTGGAACGAGAATTCCATCATCCGAAAGGTTAATCGCAACGAAGATGTCGTTGTAAATCAGATATTTAAGGATAATTTCGAGTGGGCTTGCAAAGCTTCCGAGTTTTCCGACGGTGCTTTCGATGCCACTATAGGTCCTCTGGTTTCAGCATGGGGCTTCCATTATAAAAAAGAGCTTGAGATGACGCCGGAAATGGTCGATTCAATACGCCAACTCGTTGGTTATCAGAAGATTCAGATTGTTGACGACAAGGTTGTGAAAGCCAATCCGAACATGACATTGGATTTCAACGCTGTAGCACAAGGCTACACGACTGATATTATTGGCAACTTCTTGGAAACCAAAGGGATATATAACTATCTGGTCGATGTCGGGGGTGAAATCATAGCTCGCGGCACCAAACCCAATGGCGAATTATGGACTATCGGCATTGAGAAACCTGCCGAAAACTATGACTCAGAGCGTTCGGTGCAAGAAACGTTCACACTCAAAGACAAAGGCATCGTGACATCCGGCAACTACAGGAAATACATCGAGAAAGACGGCGTCCGATATTCTCATTCTATCGACCCGAAGACTGGATATCCTGTGGAGCAGAATCTTTTGAGTGCCACAATAATCGCTGACAATGCTTCATGGGCCGACTGTCTTGCCACCATCTGCATGATTTTAGGCAAAGAAAAAGCCTCGAAACTGCTTGAAGGACAAGGCGTCGAGGCTTATTTCATATTTGTGGAAGACGGTGCCATTCATTCAGAATGGTTGGGACATTGAGTTTCATCACCGCCGCACACACATTTCGCATCAGGGTCGAGCGAATGGGCGCATTTCCGTTCGAATTTGCCGTTTTTCTTCACAATACTCTTGATTCCTATTGCAGCGACCGCCAACAGGACGAGAAACAGCGTCGGTATCAAGAATATCCAGTACATTATGCGCAGACTATGAGATAATAGTTCTTCTTGCCTTTCTGCACGAGGATGTATTTGCCGTTGAGGAGGTCGTCGGTGCCGACGGTCTTCTGCTCGGTGACTTTGTCTTTGTTAATCGACACACCATTGCCCTGGACCATCTTACGAGCCTCGCCTTTCGACGGGAACACGCCGGTCTGCACGAGGAAGTCGACGATGCCGACACCTGTGCCAAGAGCGTCTTTCGAGAAATTAGACTGCGGCACACCGTCGAAGATGCTCAGCAATGTGTTTTCATCGAACTTATGTAACGCTTCGGCTGTGCCTTTTCCGAAAAGAATCTGTGTGGCTTCTTCTGCCATCTCGAGGTCTTCCTTTGAGTGCACCACGAGAGTAAGCTCGCGTGCCAGTGTACGCTGGAGCTCGCGGAGATGCGGCTCTGCTGTATGTCGGGCAATCAGAGCGTCGATTTCATCTTTCTTCAGCAAGGTAAAGATCTTGATGTAACGTGCAGCGTCCTCATCGGTGCAGTTCATCCAGAACTGGTAGAAAGCATATGGCGAGGTCTTCTCCGGGTCGAGCCAGATGTTGCCTTTCTCTGTCTTGCCGAACTTGCCGCCGTCAGCCTTGGTGATGAGGTTGCATGTGAGTGCAAACGCCTCTTTGTCGGCGCCGAGTTTGCGACGGATGAGCTCTGTACCAGTTGTGATGTTACCCCACTGGTCGGAGCCGCCCATCTGCAGCTTGCAGTTCTTATGCTCGAAGAGATACAGGAAATCGTAGCCCTGAACAAGCTGGTAGCTAAACTCTGTGAACGACATGCCTTCGCCTTCGCCGTTGAAACGTTTTTTCACGGAATCCTTTGCCATCATGTAGTTGACGGTGATGTGTTTGCCGATGTCGCGGATGAAATGAAGGAAGGTGTAATCCTTCATCCAGTCGTAGTTGTTGACGAGTTCAGCGCGGTTCGGGGCGTCGCTGTCGAAATCGAGGAACTTGGCAAGCTGTTTCTTGATGCAGGCTTGGTTATGCTGCAACGTCTCATCGTTCAACAGGTTACGCTCAGCTGACTTTCCTGATGGGTCGCCGATCATACCAGTTGCGCCACCAAGCAATGCCAACGGTTTATGGCCGGCAGCCTGGAAATGACGCAGCATCATGATGCCGCAAAGGTGTCCGATATGCAGTGAGTCGGCGGTCGGGTCGATGCCGAGGTACGCCGTGGTCATCTCTTTCTTCAATTGTTCTTCTGTGCCTGGGGTCATGTTGTTCAACATACCGCGCCAGCGCAATTCTTCTACGAAATCTTCTTTCATCGAATGATTATGTTAAAATTAGAATGCAAAAATACGAAA
>CADAFC010000130.1 GCA_902787095.1 uncultured Bacteroidia bacterium | reverse complement strand
AAGGAATTTCCTGAAAACACCGAGCTTCAGAAGCGTTTTCCAGGCAAGAAGGTGCTCATCACCAGAGTTGACGGACATGCGGTACTTGTGACGGATAACATATTGAAAACCATTGGATTAAACGAGCATTCGAATGTTGACGGCGGCGAGGTTCTGTTAAATAAGAAAGGCAAGCCTTCCGGCATACTTCTCGACAACGCTGCCGACATGGCGAGGGCTATCATCCCGACACTCGATAACACTCAGAGAATCAAAGCATTAAAGATCTCACAGCGTGACTGTTTCGCTCACGGCTTGACTGGCGTCACCGATGCCGGTCTCGACATAAAATCCATCGCCTTGATTGACTCTTTACAGCAAGCTGGCGTTTTGCAGATGAAAGTCAACGCCATGATCAACCCTGACGACGAGACGATGGATTACTTCATGAAGTTCGGTGTCATCGAGAAGGAACGGCTTACCGTGCGCTCGGTTAAGATTTACGCTGACGGAGCTCTCGGCTCGCGTGGTGCCAAATTGCTCGAGCCTTATTCCGATGCGCCAGAAACCTATGGATTATACGTTGAAAACGAAGATTTCTACGATCACGTCTGCGAAAAGGCATACAATGCCGGTTATCAGGTCTGCTGCCATGCCATCGGTGACGGCGGCGTGCGCATGATTCTCAACGAATATGGCAAGTTCCTGAAAGGCGAAAACGACCTCAGATGGCGCATCGAACACTCTCAAGTCGTTAATTCTCAGGACTTTGCATTATATAAAAAATACAACGTGATTCCTTCGATTCAGGCCACACATTGCACCTCCGACATGCCATGGGCGGAAGAGCGTTTGGGTTCTGAACGAGTTAAATATGCTTATGCATATAAGATGTTGCTTGACCAGAACGGATGGCTCATCAATGGCACCGACTTCCCTATCGAGCACGTCTCCCCTCTCAAGACTTTCTATTCTTCTGTAGCACGTAAATATCTGACCGACAACAAGTTAAGTCGTGAAGAAGCATTGAAGTCAATGACAATCTGGGCAGCCAAAGGTTATTTCGCCGAGTCCCGCAAAGGCAGCATCGAAATCGGCAAGGAAGCTGATTTTGTCATTCTTTCCGACGATATAATGACCATTGATGACGAGAAAATCCCAGATGTAAAGGTGATGAACACGTTTATAAATGGGGAGATGGTGTATTAGCCTACAAATTATTTTTCTTAAAATTCTCTGCTTGCTCAAAAATAGCCTTGAAAACTTCGTCTCTTGTCGCTGGTGGGTATTTATGCTTGGCAAGAGTGAGAATAATCTGAACTTTTAATTGTGCCTTGATGTCGGCTTTCTTGTCCCAGTCGATGTATTGGGTTTTGTCATCTACGACTTCTTTGACATCTTTAGCAAGGGCAATATATTGTTCCTCGGTGTATTCATTCAAGAAACCATATTGTTCAGCTACAGATTTCAAAATATCATAAAACGCCTTTACTTCGATATTTGGAATTCCATCTGGCAAAACGTTGTCTTTCTTAATATCTTCAAACAAATCAGCCAACTGCTTTGCTACTTCTGTAACTATTTCATCAGCCAAAACGATGTCATCAGAGCGGTCGTTGTATTTGTCGATAATCTCTTTCAAACGGTCGGTAAAACTGACTGCCTTGACCTTATTAACCCGTCTGACGCTATCAATTACACGCTTTAGCAGCTGTTCCATCAACTTGACTTTGGTGTTTTGATATGGCAGACGTTTCAGTTTCTCCATATATTGAGTCGCAAGCATGTCAATTTGCTCCGAATTGTCGAGTCGCATGGTGTTGATAGCGACAACTTCTTCCGAGACAAGCGCTTCATTAACCAATTTCAGCACATGTTTGTTCATCTGCGTGGCATCTGGTGATTCGCCCGTAGTAGTTTTATAGATTATTGAACGCACGCCGGAGAAGAAATGTACATCATTGACTTCGTCATTTATGATACGCTCGTCATTGTTGCACATATTATATGCCGACTTCATGATTAAAGAATGTTTCATGAAGCGTTTCTCTGATTCAGCAGTCTGCTGGATACGCTCAGCAGCAATCTGCAATATATTCAGCTGTTCAAGCGGTGTTCCGGTAAAGAATTTGCTGTAATCAAAGCCGTTAAACATACGCCTCAACAAGTCGAGTTCATCTTTAAACAACTTAACCGCTGCATCTATAGTTTCAACAGGTGTTTCGTTTTGTCCGCCATTGGCATATTTCCGCATCGCCTGGTTGAACTTTTTCTTAATCCCAAGATAATCAACGATTAAACCCTTGTCTTTGCCAGGATAATTTCTGTTTACACGGCTGACTGTCTGAATCAAAGTATGCATCTGCAACGGCTTGTAGCAGTACATTGTATCAAGACATGGCACATCGAAGCCGGTAATCCACATATCGACGACGATGGCAATTTTGAAATTCGACTTGTCTTCCTTAAACTGAAGGTCGAGTTTCTTACGCTCATCATCGGTACCCAATAAATCGTATAATTCCGGGTCGTCGTCTTTTTGTCGGATACAAACTAACTTGATTTTCTCAATTGGCTTGATTTTTTCAGCCTCTTCTTTTGTAAGTTCCTCACCATCACCGCAAATCTTCACCTCCGCCCATTCAGGACGCATGGCGACAATCTCTTTATAAATCGAGTACGCTATCTCACGCGTGGCGCACACTATCATCGCTTTGCCTTTGACGGTACTACCCTCTTCCACTCTGCGCTCGTAATGCTGTATGAAATCTACAGCCAGACGATGAATCAAATCCGGACTGTTGAGCAATATACTCATTTGCGTCATTGCACGTTTGCTTTCTTCGATCTGATATTCCGACGAGCCTTCTTCGGCGCATTTGTCGTAATAAGCCTCGATTTGTTTAATAAGCTCGCTGTCGGCGAATACATGCGATGCACGCCCTTCATACATAATGGTTTTTGTGATTCCATCCTCAACGGCCTCAATCATCGAATATTCATCCACAATACCGCCAAACACATCAAGTGTCGGGTCTATTGGAGTTCCAGTAAAGCCGACGTATGTGGCGTTTGGCAACGAATCGCGAAGATATTTTGCAAAACCAAATGAGCGTTTGACACCTTTATCGGTAATCTCCACTTTCTCTTCCAAACTTGTCTGTGTACGATGGGCTTCATCGCTGATACAGATGATGTTAGCTCTGTTTGAAAGCAGATTTATATCTTTTGAAAATTTTTGTATTGTCGTTAAGAACACACCTCCGCTTGTCCTACCCTGCAGTTTGGCCTTCAAATCCTCACGACTTTCAACCTGTTCGATGACGCTGTCACCCACAAACTGTTTAGCATTAAGCAACAAACGTGAAAGCTGGTCGTCGAGGTCGGTTCGGTCGGTTATGAGAATAATTGTTGGGCTGCATAATGCTTTGCTTTTCATAAGCAAATGACATAAGAACAACATTGTCAACGACTTACCGCATCCTGTTGCACCGAAATATGTGCCGCCTTTGCCGTCTCCGTTAGGATTCAGCTTGCTATGGTTCAGTATATTCTGATAAAGCGAGCGTGCCGCAAAATACTGTGGATAACGGCAGATATATTTGCGTTCTTCTTTTGATGTATCGGGGAAATAAACGAAGTTGTGGAT
>CADAFC010000129.1 GCA_902787095.1 uncultured Bacteroidia bacterium | reverse complement strand
CGAAATGACAAAAAGAAAAATAAAATATACAATGAAAAAGATATTATTAGTTTTTGCGGTTTTGATGACAATGGTATTCAGCGCATCGGCCCAGAGCGATGATTTCTTCAGAGGTGGCAGTTACGATGGCGGTTCCCGTGACATCAGCACTGCGATGCCGGGTCTTCCACAAGGTTCGGTTGGAAGTTCAAACAACGACCAGTCAGCTCCAGTTGGCTCTGGGCTGTTGATTCTCAGCATGTTAGGTGGTGCTTATCTGCTTCGCAAAAATAGTTAGTCAGTTATTCAGCAGTTCAGCTGACTGACTAATTGACTAACTAAAAAAAACTTTTAACTTTTAACTTTTAACTTCAAACTTTTTATTATTTTTGCGCCTTAAAATTTAAACCTATAAAAAATGAGCGGATTTTTTGGCGTAATAACTAAAAGGCCTTGTATCACAGACCTTTTCTACGGCATTGATTATCATTCACATCTCGGTACCGCGGCAGGCGGTATCTGCACATTCGACGGAGAGACATTCCACCGTTCAATCCACAGCTTGAAAGGCTCTTACTTCAGAACGAAATTCGAGGACGAGATTCACAAATTCCTGGGTAACAGCGGCATCGGAATCATCAGCGACACCGACGCACAGCCTATAGTGGTGAACTCGCATCTCGGCAAGTTCGCCATCGTGACGGTGGCTAAGATCACCAACATCAGGGAGCTGGAGCAGGAGTGTCTCGACAACAAACAGCACTTCGCCGAGCTGAGTCATGGCGACACCAACCCGACGGAGCTCGTGGCATTGCTCATCACCCAGGGCAAGGACTTCGTCGACGGCATCCAGAACGTGTACAGTAAGGTGAGAGGCTCTGTCTCTATGCTTCTCCTCACCAGCGACGGCATCATTGCGGCACGCGACTTCTATGGCAGAACGCCTATCGTCATCGGCAAGAACCATGAAGGCTATGCGGCGGCATTTGAGAGCCACAGCTACATCAACCTCGACTACTCGACGGAGCGATACATCGGTCCGGGTGAGATAGTGCGCATCACTGCCGACGGCGTGACACAGCTGCTGGCACCTAACGACAAGATGCAGATATGCTCCTTCCTTTGGATATACTACGGTTTTCCGGCAACGGACTACGAGAACATCAACGTGGAGGAGATGCGTTATCGTGGCGGCTTTGCCATGGGTAAGAAAGACGACGTGGAAGCCGACTATGTGGCGCCTATCCCGGATTCGGGCATAGGAATGGCCATTGGTTATTCGCACGCCAGCGGCATACCTTACACACGTAGCGTGGTGAAATACACCCCGACATGGTCGCGCAGCTTCATGCCTGTAAATCAAGAACAAAGAGAGCACGTGGCGAAGATGAAACTCATCCCGAACCATGCCTTGCTGAAAGACAAACGCGTCATCTTCTGCGACGACTCCATCGTGCGCGGCACACAGCTCCGCGACAACGTGAAGATGCTTTACGACTACGGCGCGAAAGAGGTGCACATCAGAATCAGCTGCCCGCCATTGGTGTACGGCTGCAACTTCTTGAACTTCAGCGCCTCGAAGAACGAGCTCGAACTCATCACACGCCGCTGTATCGAGGAACTGGAGGGCGACAGCCACAAGAACCTCGAGCTTTACTGCGATGCTTCGACAAAGCAATATGCCAACCTCGTCGAGATGCTTCGTAAGAAAATCGGTGTCGACACGTTGAAATTCAACACTTTGGAAGACATCTGCGGTGCTGTGGGCTTACCTAAATGCCAGATATGCACACACTGCTTCGACGGCTCGTCGTACGGCGACAAATAAAATTATCTGAAAATAATATCGACTGATGAATCACGGGACAGGCCAAGCAACGACGCGGCTTTCCCGTGATTTATCGCTATCTCGAGGAATCCGTGCGTGCCAAAGAGCGCCACGATGTCGGGTATCGGCACCTCGGTATAGCTGAGGCACACCTTGTCGATGCTGTATTTCCCAATCCTGATATCAAAATTACGACCGTTTCTGACCTTGTCGAACAGCTCCTTGGTGATGTTCGTCACTATATTTTCGTAAGAGTCGACGAAGGTGACGATGCCGTGGATGGAGTTGCCGTCGATGGTCGGCTGGAAGGTGACGCATTTGCGAATCTGCGGATAGGGCTTGCCTATCTCGCTGAATGGCAGTCCTTTAACTATCATCGCAGCCACTTTCACAAAACGGTCACGGGTGGTGAAGGTGAAGAAATCAGAGTCCTGAACCACCTCGATGGTGACGGCTTCGTAAGGCATATCACCCAAAATCAGCGAGAAGATATCGTTGTCGGTGCCGATGAAATAATGACCGTCGGCTTTCAGCGCGATATGCGGCTTGTCGGCCGACTCCTCGGTCTCCACCGCGATGATGTGGATGGTGCCTTCAGGGAAGTTTTTATAGCAGTTTCGGATGATAAACGCCGCCGATGCGATGTCCCACGGCTCAATATTATGGGTTATGTCGATGACAGTCGCGTCGGGTAGTGCCGAAAAAATCGCACCTTTTACAGCCGCCACATAGTAGTCGGCCTGCCCCCAATCGCTTGTCAGTGTTATGATTGCCATAATTGTCCGCTTTGCTTCTCAACTGTCATTTTGACAAATGCAAAAATACATTTTTCTATTGAAAAATTTTTATTGAAATAAAAAAGTTATGAACAATTTTTATTTTTTATCTTTGCATATTGAAAATTGTTTAAAAACTAGTCAAAAAATCAGATGGCGGAGCAGATAGTCCAGATAGAAAATGTCAACCCGAGCGATTTGTATGGTGCTAAGGATCAACATCTTACGATAATAAAAAACTTTTTTCCGAAGTTGAAGATTATCGCTCGTGGCGATTTCGTGAAGGTGATTGGAGGCGACGACGAGGTGAATTATTTCCTCGACAGGCTCAACATGCTCGTGAACCATCTGGAACGTTACGGCAGCATCAACCCGCAGGTGATTGAGGATGTGATGGTCTCGAACGGACAGACCGCCTATGTGCAGGCGATGAACGACAGCGACGTGCTGGTGTACGGCCGTAATGGCCTGCAAATCAAGGCGATAACTGTAAACCAGAAACGCATGGTGGAGGCGATAGGCAAGAAAGACATGATTTTCGCCATCGGTCCTGCCGGAACAGGAAAGACCTACACTGCAGTGGCACTGGCTGTCAGAGCGTTGAAAAACAGGGAGGTAAGACGGATTATTTTGACAAGACCTGCCGTGGAGGCAGGGGAGAACCTCGGATTTCTTCCGGGTGACTTGAAAGAAAAGCTCGACCCGTACCTGCAGCCGTTGTACGACGCCTTGCGCGACATGATTCCGCAGGCGAAGCTCACAGGATACATGGAAGACGGAACCATAGAGATAGCGCCGCTGGCGTTTATGAGAGGCAGGACTTTGGACCATGCTTTTGTCATTCTGGATGAGGCACAGAACGCTACAAGAGCCCAGCTCAAGATGTTCCTCACACGTATGGGACGCGACGCGAAGTTCGTCATCACAGGCGACGTGACGCAGATCGACCTGCCGAAGAACACACCGTCGGGACTGCCACAGGCAGTGGATGTCTTAGGCGACGTGAAAGGCATAGAGTTCATATTCCTGGACGAGAAAGACGTGGTTCGCCATAA
>CADAFC010000128.1 GCA_902787095.1 uncultured Bacteroidia bacterium | reverse complement strand
GTTGAAAATCAGACGGTCTTCAACGAAAAACGGGTTGTTAGCGTTATTCGGGTTTATCGTGACCTTGACAAACACGTAGAGGCTGTCTTTTGCGTATATCTCCTTGTCGGTAAACAACGTCCCTGACTGTCCGTCCACGTTGATGCTGTAAGGGGAGTTGCTGCCCTGTTCGAGTCTTATCGAGTTGATTTTTAGGTTGTCGGAATTGTTGTTGTATACCATCAAAACCCTCGTCGAAGAGCCTATGGCTGTAAACACGGTGTCGAAAGCGATTGTGTCGGTTGACAGGCTGATGTTCTTCGACGGGTTGTCGGTATATGTCCTCTCTTTGCGGCATGATACTGCAAAAACAACAATTGATAATATTATGACAACCAAATAATTACGCATATTTACTTAATGTAATCCTTGAAGCTTTGTTTCAGATAGGCGTCGGTGCCGATATACTTTAAAACTGGCAGAAACTGATTGGCGTCCATGTAGCCTGGGGCCACCGTGATGAGTTGGTTTTTCTCGTTCATGAAGACGTATGAGGGGTACGACATATTTCCTTGGAGCAACGCCGCTGCCAGCTGGTGTGTGCCACGGCGACCGTTCATTCCTCCATTGTTGACGTATGTGTAACCGCCGAAAACGATGGTGTCGTTCATCTCGGCATTAAGTTTCACCGCATAGTAGTTCTCGTTCATGTATGCGACCACCAATGAATCTTGGAATGTGGTCTGATCCATTTTTTTGCACCAGCCGCACCAGTCGGTGTAAGTGTCGATAAATATTTTCTTCGGTGCCGTCCTGTTCAACTCAACCGCTTCCTGAAATGTCATCCAATTGATTTTCTGTGCGTTACAGAAACCAAATGATGCTATGATCGCTAATGTTAATAATATTTTTTTCATTTTATTATTTTAGCCATTAGCTGTTAGCCATTAGTTCGATTTCTGCTAATGGCTAATGGCTGGTGGCTAATAGCTATTTAATATTTCCTTTTTCGAATCCTTTTCTTTCAAACTGTCTCTCTTATCGTAGAAATGTTTTCCTTTCGCCAGTGCTATCTCCATTTTCGCAAGGCCGCGGTCGTTGACAAACATCTCTATTGGCACGATGGTGAAGCCTTTTTCGGAGCTCTTTGCCTTTAGTTTGCGCAGTTCCTTCATGGTTAGCAGCAGCTTGCGGTCGCGTTTCGGAACGTGGTTGTTGTACGTCCCGAAGCGGTATTCCGCTATGTGCATCCCCACGACGAACAGCTCGTTGCCGACGAAGGTACAGTACGAATCCACCAGGCTTGCTTTGCCTTCGCGGATGCTTTTGATCTCTGTGCCTGTCAGGACGATGCCGGCGGTGTAGCGGTCGATGAGGAAATACTCGAACGACGCCCGCTTGTTTTTGATGCTTATCTTGACCTGTTTGACCTTGTTAGCCATTACTTGATGTCTCCTAAAATAAGCGGCATTCCGTCTTTGCTGTTGCCCACAATGACGATTTTCGTATTTGGCGATTCTGCGAGTTTCAATGTCGCATCAATGCCTTTCTCACGCAAAATCTTATCGTTGATACTCGCGCTGACGATATTGTTGGCTCTTGCCTTACCTTCAGCCTCAACACGTTGACGCTCAGCCTCTTGTGATGCCTTTTCGAGCTTAAACTCGTATTCCAACGCCTCTTGTTCCTGTTTGAGCTTGCTCTCGATAGCCGATTTGATGGTAGGAGGGAGTGTGACCGAGCGGATGAGCACCTGATTGAGCTGAATATGCTTGCCTTCCAAGAGGTTTTTCGTCTCGATGAAGATCTCTTCCTGGATGGCATCACGTTTGGTCGAGTAGATCTGTTCCGGAGTGTAACGTCCGAGGACGCTTCTCGCGGCGGAACGCATGGCCGGATAGACCGCTCTGGTGAGGTATTGTGTGCCTATGGTGGCGTGCAACTGTCCTAACTCCTGCCACATCGGCTGATACCAAGTGGAGAATTCTATCTTGATTTCCAATCCGTTAGACGAAAGAGCACTCATCTCCTCGTCAGCGACCTGCTGACGTGTCTCATACAGCGTCATGCTGTTCCAAGGGGCGATGAAATGGAAGCCTTCCTCGTAGGTCTTCGTGACATCAATACCGCCGCCAAACAAGCGGTAAAGCACTCCGCCATGACCTGCTGGAATCGTCACCGTGATGCGACTCCAGAAAATTATAAGCAACAATACCACCACACCGATAATGATGAATGGTCCGTATTTTTTGTTGTTTGATGGCTTATTCTGTTGATAACCATTTGTTTGCGTGTATTCCATATCTTGAAATTTTTAATTTGTTTATTTTTGCAAAGATAATAAAAAAAACGATAATTTTGCACTCTTATTTTAGGAATTATTAATTAAAATAAAAATAATGAAAAAACTTATCATGATTTTAGGAATTGCTGGACTTCTAACTGCTTGTGGCTCAAGCGATAAAGAAGCTCAAAATGGAGAATTCAAGTATCTCGTCGACGAGTTTGCCGACCTGAAAGTGATGCGTTATCAGATCCCGGGATGGGACGAACTGACGCTTCAGCAGAAAGAGTACATCTATTATCTTGGCGAGGCTGCAAAATGCGGTCGTGACATCCTTGCCGACCAGAATTTTAAGTATAACCTGACCGTTCGTAAGACCCTCGAGGCTATACTGAATTCTTACAAAGGCGATACACAATGCGCTGATTATCAGAACTTTGTGGTTTATGCAAAGCGTGTTTTCTTCAGCAATGGTATTCATCATCACTATGCCGAAGACAAAATGTTCCCTGAAATCTCGCAGGAGTATTTCGCACAGCTGGTGAAAAACTCCGATCCGAAGTTATTGCCGTTGGCAGAAGGCGAGTCGGTTGACAGCTTCCTGACGTTCATCACCCCTGTAATCTTTGACAAAGACCTTTATGCAAAGCGCCGCAGCAGCGAAGAGGACATCATCCAGAACTCATGCGTAAATTTCTACAAAGGCAATATTAATAAAGGTGAAGTTGAGGCATTTTATGATGCACAACGCAAACCAAACGACGCACAGCCTATTTCTTACGGCTTGAATTCAAAGCTCGTCAAGGAAAACGGCAAGCTTCATGAAGAGGTTTATAAGGCCGACGGCCTTTACGGAAAAGCCATAGAGCAAATCATTTATTGGCTCAAGAAGGCAAATGAGGTGGCCGAAAACGACAGCCAGCGTAACTACACCAACCTGTTAATCGATTATTACACAACAGGTTGCCTCAAGAAATGGGATGAATACAATATCGCTTGGGTTGAGGATTCTATTTCGAATATCGACTTCGTGAACGGATTCATTGAGGACTACAACGACCCGATGGGCATGAAAGCCACATGGGAGGCCATCGTCGACTACAAAGACATGGAGGCTACCAAACGCTCGGAAATCATCAGCGCCAACGCACAGTGGTTTGAGGACAACTCACCAGTCGACCCGCGTTTCAAGAAAAAAGAATGCAAGGGTGTGAGTGCCAAAGGTATCATCGTCACCACCTTGGCTGGCGACTGCTTCCCGGCACCTCCAATCGGCATCAACCTGCCGAACGCCGACTGGATCCGCAAGGAACACGGCTCTAAATCAGTGACTATCACCAACTTGATGGATGCTTACGACAAGGCTGCCAACGAGTCACCGAAGAG
>CADAFC010000127.1 GCA_902787095.1 uncultured Bacteroidia bacterium | reverse complement strand
TTGCGGTGCCGAACGGGCTCGAACCGTCGACCTCCTGCGTGACAGGCAGGCATTCTAACCAAACTGAACTACGGCACCAATCCTGTTCTGTTTGAACGGTGCAAAGATACAACGTTTTTTATTACCCACAACATTTTTTTTAAAAAATTTTGAAAAATTTTATTCTTCAATCGCAAACATTTGATAATCATTATCTTACAATCGCAAAACAAAAGCTCCTGATGTTTTCACATCGTAATACTCCTGCCCAACCTCTTCAGCCTTTTCAATAATTCTGTTCCTTAAATAATCAGGAATACTGCCGTCAATTATCAGTAAATCAACAACATAGCAATTCAAAAGCTTCTCCAGGTCGACTTTGCCGCGACCATGAACCACGAAATAATCGACATGAGGCTGAAACGGCAATTTTACGCCAAAAGTGGAATTTTTATCAAAAAACGCAATGGTTTTTCCACCAAACGACACCATGTTTTTGGATTTCTTCATGTAATGATTCTCAAAATTGGGGCAACATAGTGGCAACATTGTGCCATTTTTGTAAACACCTTCACTAATCAGATGGTTTTCTACGCTGAAACTCACTTGTGAGGGGTCGTTCATCACCATAGTGTCGCACAAAAGCACATGCTCAGTGCCGCAAACGAAGTCGATGGCTGTGTTTTTGCTCATCAAATAAACCGTCAGCGACATCTGAGTTCTCTGATACACACTACGAGTCAATTGCGACACGCTGAAGACCGACAACATAAAGAGCATACCAAAGACCACAAACTTCTTTTTGTGCTCAATAAGCATCATAAGCAACAAAAGTGCGACTATCAGACAGCAAAACTCCAAAGTATTGACATACAATCCTTTTATTATCGAATAAGGCATATCCTCAACTCTTGTCACGATAAAATTCATCGCATATATCATCCATTTCACGCAAAAAGCCACACCTATATTAATATAAGGTATGAAGCACACGAGCAGCATCACCATGCCACCAATGATGACGGCGGTCGAAATCGGGCCCATAAACAGGTTGCTAAGCCAGAAATAGCTCGGAAACTGATGGAAATAGTATATAGAAAACGGTGCTGTGGCTATCTGAGCCGCCAAAGTGACCGCCGTCAGCTCCCAAATCTTGTCCAAAAACTTGAATTTTGTGTAAAACAAGTTGTAAATTGGCCTTTGAAGCACCACTATGCCTATCACCGCGCAATACGAAAGCAGAAATCCTACATTAAACAAGTTTGCCGGGTCGATACACAGCAGCAGAAACGCAGAGGCGGCGAGGCTGTTAAGCAGCACCCCTTCCCTCTTGAGCATGTCACCGATAATCACGAACGAGAGCATTATGGTGGAGCGCAAAATCGAAGGTGCCAAACCCGCCAGCAAGGCATAAAACCATATCAGCAGCAGCAATAACGACTGTTTGAGCACATTCTGCCATGGTTTGCGTCTGTTCAAGAAGCCAAGCAGATATGAGAAAACCATAAACACCACTCCTACATGCATGCCCGACACACATAGTATGTGCATCGAGCCTGACGCAACGTATTTTTGTCGCAGCTCGGTGGGCAGGGTATCGTCGTAACCCAGCAAAATGGCGGCTGCCACAGCGTATTCGTCGCCTTCGATGCCCAAATCGCGCATAGTGTTTAGCAAAAAGTCACGCAGTCGATACGAGAACGCATAAATCGGGTTTGCATGATTCATGCCGAGCTCTTCCCATGCGTCGTTTTTCAGATACACCTGTCGCAGAATACCCTTACGATACAGATATTTCTGATAATCGAACTGTTCGGGGTTCTTCGGTGGCTCCACCATGTCAGGAGGCTCATAAAACGCAATCACGTCGCCATATCTCAAGCCCAGTGAACGCTCGTTTTTCTCGAGATAAGCCATTACAGCACCTTGGTCGGACTGCATTTTCAGTATCACCTTCACCGAGCGTTCTTTCTCTGTCGGGCATTCCGCCAGACGTGCCACAAAAACTTCCTGGCCGGCATCCATATCGTCGTCACGGATATGTACGACCACAACTCCTATTAATATAAACTGAAGGTTGAGTATCAGTCCGAAAATCCAGCGGTATCTGTAGTCCTTGACAGCCGATGCCACCACAAAAAGCGTAACACCCAGTAAAACCACAGCAACCAAGAGATAAAAAACCATGTTCTCCGACAGGTTCAAACATGAAAACGACAGCCAGATACCCAAGGCGAAAGGCATCAGCATCCTTATGAACGGATATTTGAACCAGTTGATCATACTCACATGTTTTTCCGACATGCAAGTTACAAACAATTAGTCGGAGAAAAAACATTTTCCCCGACTAATTTTCAACAATTTTTCCTTAAAATCTTTTAGGAATCCTAAAAATTTTTAACACAATTGTTAATATTTTTTAACATTTGCGATTATTATCTCGGCTGCTTTGTCGGATGCGCCCGCATTTCCGAGCACTGACTTCAGCTCTTCGTAATCCTCGAGCAGTTTTTTCTGTCGCTTCGAGCTTGCGAGAAGCGACTTCAGCTCATTGGCCACGTTGTTGGCAGTTAAGTCGTTCTGTATCAGCTCTTTAACCACTTCCCTATCCATGATGAGATTCACCAGACAGATGAAACGCACTTTGGCGAGCTGTCGTGCAATGATATACGAGATCTTGTTTGCTTTGTAGCACACCACCTCGGGCACATCGAACAATGCTGTCTCAAGCGTTGCGGTTCCAGATGTCACCATGGCGGCACTCGAGAGTTGCAGCAGCTGGTAGGTGCGGTTCACCACCAGTCGCACATTTGCTTTGTCGCCTATTATTTCTTTATAATAGCTCACCGGCAGTGATGGCGCACATGCTATAACAAATTGATAATTAGGGAATTGCTTCACCACGTCGAGCATCACCGTGAGCATACGGCTCACCTCCTGTTTGCGGCTGCCTGGCAACATCGCAATGATTTCCTTCTTAGGATTCAGGCGGTTCGACTTGTAAAATTTGTTTTTGTCGACAGGGTTAACTTTTGCTATTTCGTCGAGTAATGGATGCCCAACAAATTGACAATCGACATTATAGCTATCATAAAACTTCTTCTCGAACGGCAATATGCACAGCATCTTGTCGACGACTTTTTTGATTTTGTACACACGGCGGCGTTTCCATGCCCACACCTGTGGTGAGATGTAATAAAACACCTTGTAGCCTTTCTGATGTGCCCATTTCGCCACTTTCAGGTTAAAACCCGGGTAGTCGATTAAAATGATGGCATCAGGGTTAAATTCTGTTATGTCTTTTTTGCAAAAACTAAAATTTTTTAGGATTGTTCGCAGATTCATTAACACTTCGACGAAGCCCATGAAGGCCAATTCGTGGTAATTTTTCACCACGTTGGCACCATTGCGTCGCATTTTCTCGCCTCCCCACGCCCTTATTTTCGCTTCAGGATCTTGAGTTCGCAACGATGCTACAAGATTGGAACCGTGCAAGTCGCCTGAAGCCTCACCTGCTATGATATAATACTTCATTTCTCAAACTTTTTTAATTCGTTCATGACATCATACGCCGTCCAATCGTATTGTTATTGACGCATAGTTGTTTTTCAACGCATAGATGTCGGTGTCGGTGCCTTCGTCCTCCACTATGAAGTCGCCTCCGATCCAGAAATATTCGCGTCCGTGTGGGTCTTTCCGCTTGTCAAAGACCTCTTTCCAGCGCGCCTTCGCCTGACGACATATCTTCACTCCTTTTATCGGGTTTCCTTCAGAATATTTTGGGAAATTCACGTTCAGACAAACGCCTTTCGGGAGTCCTTCCCTCAAGACTTTTCGCGTGATGTCGAGGATATATTTCTCGATATGTTCAAAATTTGCGTCATGCGAATAATCCTCAACGCTGAAGCCGACAGCCGGTATGTTGTCCATGCATGCCTCTACGACAGCTGCCATCGTTCCTGAATATATCACATTCGTCGAGGCATTGGACCCATGGTTGATGCCCGACACCAATATATCAGGATATTCTTTCATCAGCATCTGAAAGCCCACCTTTGCGCAATCCACGGGACAGCCGTTAAGGACGTACATCTCGAAGTCGTCGTGTTTCTCCAAAGTTCTCACTCTCAACGGCTCGTTAATCGTCATCGAGTGTCCCTGTGCCGATTTCACCTCTTCTGTCGAAACCACCACCACCTTGCCTATCTGGCGCATCAGACTTGCCAGTGTCTGCAAGCCTTTCGCCATATACCCGTCATCGTTCGTGACTAAAATAGTCGGTCTTTTTTCCATCTAAAATTCTTTTAAT
>CADAFC010000126.1 GCA_902787095.1 uncultured Bacteroidia bacterium | reverse complement strand
GAAACGCAGACTTTATCTGCTCACGATTTTGATAAAAAATCCGAACTTCCTGATTCTCGACGAGCCTACAAACGACTTGGATATCTTGACGTTACAGAAACTCGAGGACTTTCTGCAAGGTTACAAGGGCTGCCTTATAGTGGTCTCTCACGACCGCTATTTCCTCGACCAGACCGTCGACCAGCTCTTCGTCTTTGAAGGCGAGGGCATGGTGAAAGGTTTCATGGGTAACTATTCGCAATATCACGACTGGCTTGAGGAGAGAAACAAGGAACAGCACAAAATTCAGGTGGCTGAACGTGTTGATACCCGAGAAAACAGACCGAAGGCGACGGAACGCAGCAAGAAACGCTCGTTTAAAGAGCAAAGGGAATACGAACAGCTTGCAATCGACATCGAAAATTTGGAAAATGAGAAAAAAACGTTAACTTTGCAGCTTGAGAATCAGACT
Organism: uncultured Bacteroidia bacterium; assembly: GCA_902787095.1. Classification (GTDB taxonomy): domain Bacteria; phylum Bacteroidota; class Bacteroidia; order Bacteroidales; family F082; genus Limimorpha. The sequence goes on along the minus strand of CADAFC010000126.1, from coordinate 3,244 downwards.
GATTATCAGGAGATTGACAAGATAGGGAAGAGGCTGACGGAAATCAACGATTTGTTGGATGAGAAAGAGATGCGGTGGCTGGAACTTGATGAAATTTAGTTGAGAGTTTAAAGTGTAGAGTTTAGAGTGGTTTTAAAGTTTAGAGTTTGTAGTATTAAGTTTATTATATTATGAAAAAGACAAATCATTTTTTAGATGTGTTGATGCTGGCAGTTTTGATGCTGTCGGGCATGATTTCGTATGCGCAAGACGCTTCACAGATGTATCTCACGGACGAAGAGGTGCCGGATGCGGTCTATTGGCTGCCAGCGCCTCCTGCTCCAGGCTCGTCGCAGTTTATGTATGACATCTCGCAGTATTACTGGGGGAAGGACCAGCGTAACGACTCCTTGCGTGCACAAAAAGCAATTCGTGAGGCTGCGTATGAGATAAAAGACATGGCTGCCCAGTTCAGCGACGCTTTCGGAATGGAGATTTCTGAAGAAAAGACACCTGCCATATATAAGGTGATTCAACGTGGTGTGGAGACCATCCGTCTGAGTGCCACGAACCCCAAGGCGACGTATATGCGCACCCGTCCGTATGCCTACTTCAACGAACCGACATTGGTGCCTGAGGAAGAGGAAGAGCTGCGTCACAACGGCTCATATCCGTCGGGTCATGCCATCCGTGGCTGGGGTATGGCGTTGATACTCTGTGAGATAAACCCTGGGGCACAGAACGAGTTGTTCAAACTCGGTTACGAGTGGGGGCAGAGCCGTGTCATCGCCGGCTATCACTGGCAGAGCGATGTCGATGCCTCCCGTTTGCTCGCCGCCGCCACATACGCCAGGTTACATACCTGCAAGGAATATCTGAATGATTTGGAGAAAGCGAAGAAGGAATATAAAAAATTGACAAAATAAAACTGCATTATGGAAGAGATTCAAAAATTTTTACATACTGTAAACGCCAACGGAATGTTATGGCTCCTGGAGGCAAAACCTGGGCTTTTCGCCATGCTTGAAGACGGCGGCGGAAACTCATATATCCCTGTTTGGGCGACGAAAGAAGAGGCCGAGGCAAACATCGGTGACGACTGGGCCAACTATACGGTCGCCACAATGGAGATTGCCGAATTCATTACTTGGACGCGTGAACTCGGTAGCGACAATGTCGGCATCGCCATCTCGACTGGCACCGAAGGCCAGATTTTTCCAATCCCTTCAAATATCATGCGCCAGATGCTTGGCGGGCAGGACAAATCCGACCGCGAGCTGGTAGGCGAGGAGTTCTACGATGAGGAATGTGCCGAGCCGATGCCTGAGGATTTTGAGGATGAAGAATAGTATTTAGTCTTTAGTCGTTAGACTTTAGTCTTTAGTTCTACAAGACCGTCTTTGTTTCCAACAACAAACGCTACAGGAAGGTTGTTGTCCTGTACCAAATCATTTATATACAGAGGCTCTCCAAGTATGAAAAGGCTGCAACTGAAAGTGTTGCCAACTTTTAACTTGGAGTTTTCTGCTTTTTCAACGATAAATCTGTAGTCGCCAAGATAACGGAAAGTGCAGCGGCGGTTGGGTTTCCATGACACGGAGACACGGTCGCCGACTGATAAATCCTCGACTTTCAAGTGTTGTGATTTCACATAATCAGAACCATTGTCTTGACCAATGTTTGCAAGGAAAGCATCCCAATCATTGAAGCCTAGAAACTTTGATAGAATGTTGAGCGTGCAGTTGCGCGTGGTGTCGGCGCCGTCGATGTAGCCCCAGAGGCGTTTCAGCGTGGTAGGGCTCATAGTCTCGTGTGTGCGCTCCCAGATGGCACCGCTCAGGAAGATGAAGTCGGCTGGCGTTTTCATCTTGCGCTTCAAATCGTCCTCGATGCGTTTGCGAAGTTCGAGTATTTCAGGACTTGTCTTGTTCATAATGTGCTTTTGAACTGCAAAAATGCAAATTTTTATCGAAAAACGAAAGTCCTTTTTAATCCTTTTTTTGAAAAAGTCGGAAATAAGTTATAATTTTGCGGAAAATTAGCATTATGCACGACGACAGCACATCGGGAATCATCGAGGGACTTTTTTTGAATGACGACGACGGCAAATCGGTTTACGAAGCCGTGTCAAGCCGAGGTTTCAACACATTGATGAAGGTGAAACGGCAGGGCAGGTGGTTTATTCTCAAGGGATTAGCACCGGAATGCCGCACACAGGCCGTTTATCTTGAGTTGTTGAAAAAAGAATACGATATGATGGTGCAGCTCGACCATCCTAACATCGTGAAAGCCATCGCAAAAGAGGAAAACGATCAAATCGGGCCGTGCATAGTGATGGAATTTGTCGATGGTGTGACACTTGACGAGTTTTTGAAGACTAAGCCGTCGGTGGCAGCAAGGAAAAAGGTCGTGGAGCAGCTTCTTGATGCGTTGGCATACATCCATGGCAAACAAATCATCCATCGCGACTTAAAGCCGAGCAATATCTTGGTGACCAGAAACGGCAACAATGTGAAAATCATTGATTTTGGTCTCTCTGATGCTGATGATTATGCCATTTTGAAACAGCCTGCCGGCACTTTGAAATATATGGCACCCGAGCAGAGACAGCCATGCGTGAAGATTGACGGCAGAGCTGATATTTACTCTTTCGGAATGCTTCTGAAGCTTATTTTTCCGCATCGTTATCGCTGTATTGCGAAAAAATGTGTCAGAAACGACAGAGAGCGGCGATATCAGAATGCCGAGGCAGTGAAAAAGGCGTTTTCAAGAAGATTGAGATTGTCGTTTTTGGCAATGATTATTGTTGTTTTGGGAATAGCGGTTTTGCCAAATATCTTGAAAAAACCCCAACAGAATAACGGTTATTCGAAAGAGTTTAACCAGCTTTTGGACAGGGCGAGTTTTATTATCGACAGCGTTTATAATCCTATTATAAAAGATATTGATGATGGCAGAAACACTGTTGATATTGCTATAGAGATGTCTGAAAAGGTAAACACCTGCAGGGCGTTGCTAAAAGATATTGATTCGCCATTGCTTGATGACCCGAAGACTGCCGATGAGTTCCGAAATGCCTGGGAAAACCTGCACAACGACAAGTACAACATGGTGGCTTTCATGTTGAACGACAAAATCAAGGAAGAGCTTAATAAGCAATAAGGATCAAAAAGGACTTTTCTGGTTCCGTTTTTATTCCGTTACTTTGCAGCGTAAACGTTTTAAAAGTTGCGCCCGACACGGAATTAGGGATAAGAAAATGAAA
>CADAFC010000125.1 GCA_902787095.1 uncultured Bacteroidia bacterium | reverse complement strand
CTCGTTAATCAGTTGAGGCTCAAGGATATACACGCCAGTATTTATCATATAACTCATGTCAGGTTTCTCCGAGATGCCTTTCATCAGGCCGTTTTCGCCCGTCTCAATCACACCATACGGAATATGGAACGATTTTATAGCTGTCACGATGGTGATGTCGTTTTTGTTATTCAGATGATAATCAAACACATCGCGATAATCCTGGTCGACTATTATATCACAGTTTGACACGAAAAACGGCTTGTCGATCTTGCCTTTCAGAAGCGATACGCTGCCTATCGTGCCGAGCGGCTTGTCTTCCTTGAGGAAAGTGATATCGTGATTTTTGTCAAGATGCGCCAGGTAATATTCGATAATCTCGCTTTTGTAATTCACTGACAGATAATACTTTGAGCATCCTATCTTCTCAAACTGGTCGATGATGGTTTCAAGAATCGTCTTCTCGTTGATCGGAATGAGTGGCTTCGGGATAACATTCGTTATCGGCTTCAGCCTTGTGCCCAGTCCGCCTGCCATGATAACTACGGGAACGTCAATCTTGTCAAGCCTTTCCTCTTTTTTGCCGTCAAACATGTCATTCCAGAAATAAACGTCAAGGAGATTGTTGGCCTCGTCCACCAACGGCATACATTCGGCGCGAAGCTCATACATCTTTTTCTTAATGACATCAAGGCTTTCCGAGACTTTCGCATAGATTTTGTTCTTGTCCAGAATCGACAGAACCATGGCGTTCATATCCACATTTCTGATGATGGCTCGTTGTATATCGCCAATCGTCAAAATGCCCAAAAACCTGTCGTTTTCGAAGACGAAAAGCAGCTTCACGCCTTCTTTGTCCATCTTTTTCATGGCATTGATGATGGTCTCTTTAACGCCAATCACCCGGTTTGATATTTTTTCCAGAATGTTCTTCATATATTGTTTTTCTTCAAAAGTCGGGTTGGTGTTCCTATGTAAACGCCTTCTTCCTCAATGGTTTTCAGCACTGTAGCTCCTGCGCCCACTGTGGTGTTTCCAACGATTTTCACATCTGGCAAGACCGTCGCGTTGGCCCCGATGTAGCATTTCTCTCCGATGCTGATTCTACCGAGCACACACACATTTGGCGCGATGGTAGTGAAATCGCCCACGTTGCAGTCGTGCATCACGTTCGACATGGTGTTAAGCTTCACAAAATCACCGATTTTGGTGTGTGACGACACGTTCACCTTGTCTTGTATCACTGTGCCCATGCCAATGGTTGCCGTCCTTGAGATTCTCGCCGTCGGACTGATGACGGTTTTAAAGCTGAAACCGGCATCTTTGTAGAGATGATACAGTTTCTCGCGGATGGCAGGTTTGTCAGGAGTCAGCACCAACGGAATGTCGCCATATTTCTTGAAGATCTCGTGCCTGTCGTCGTCGGTGCCGATGATTTTAACACCCTCGTATGTGCCGCTCATCTTGTTGTCGATGATACCAACAATGTTAAGCCCGCAGTCCTCGCAAAGCTCAACCATTTCGTGGAATCCGCCGACCATTATGATGTTATCCATTGAGTGCTTTGTTTAAGGTTTCCACAATAAAATCGACGTCGGCATCTGTCAGCGACGCATACATCGGAAGGGTTATCTCGTTGTCTGTAACATATTCTGTCACAGGCAGTTGCGCTTTAAAATCTCTGTAAATCGAGAACCTGTGAATAGCCGGATAGTGCACGCTGGTCTGCACGCCTGCCTCATGAATCTTCTCACGGATGGCATCACGTTTCTCTTTTGTGGAGTTGGTCAGCACCACCGGCATGATGTAGTTGCTCACAAACTCGTTGCAGTCGGCAAATGGCACCACCACGCCTTTCACGTTGGCCAGCTTCTCCAAGTATCTCTTTCTCACTGCGATACGCCTCTCGAGGTCGCCAGGCAGCTTCTTCAGTTGTTCGATGGCGATGGCGGCGCGGATGTCATCCAAACGGTAGTTGTAGCCGAGCTCCACTATGTCGTAAGTGGTGGCATGTCCGCCCGCTCTCTGATACGACATCGTCGTCATCCCGTGCGAGCGCAGAAGCCTTGCTTTCTTGGCAAATTCCTCATTGTTGGTGATGAGCATACCACCCTCACCGGTACTGATGTTTTTGTTCGAGAAGAAGCTGAACGACGCCACATCGCCTATAGTGCCGAGTTTCTTGCCTTTGTACTCCGACAACGGCCCGTGGCAAGCGTCTTCAATGACTTTTAGGTTGTGTTTCCTCGCTATCGCCATGATTTCGTCCATCTTGGCGGGGAAACCCGCCATGTGAACCACCACTATGGCTTTAGTGCGGGGCGTAATCTTCTTCTCGATCTCTTCTGGGTCGATATTCAAGTGTTCGGGACTCACTATGTCGCAGAAAACCGGTGTCGCCCCCACATATCTGATGCAGTTTACCGATGCCGCGAACGTCAGAGAAGGGCACAGCACCTCGTCGCCGGGGCCGAGTCCGCACAGCATACACGCCAGATGTAGCGATCCCGTGCAATTGGTGACAGACACTGCATATTTCACATGAAACATGTCGATAAACATCTGCTCCAGCGCCTCGTTTTTCGGACCTGTAGATATCCAGCCCGAGTTGATGGTGTCGTATGCCGCCTGCGCCTCTTTCTCGTCGAAATTCAGCTTGAACAATGGAATTTTGTAACCCATATCGTTATTTTTTACATTTTCTGATCCAGATTTTTCCCTTTTTCCTCATGTTCGAAGTTAGGGATGAACTTCTTTATCGCCTGCACGACCTCTTCTTTTGTGAAATCCGCTTTCGCGAAAATATGCTCCATCTCTGCGAAGAAGCTGTCGATTTCATTCATAGGGCGTTTTGCCACTTCCTCAATCACGCCAAGGCTTTTGAAACGATTCATGTCGAGTTTCTCGCCAGGAACATAAAACTCCTCGTAAGCCTTCTCGCCTGTCGTGTCGCTTTTGAAATACACTACCGGATATTTTAGTTGAGAGTTGAGAGTTGAGAGTTGAGAGGCTTTAAGCTTTGCTTCTTCGTCGGTTTCACACAAATCAACCTTCATACCGTGTGCCTCAACAAACTTATCGCAAATGCTTGAGAATGTGAGCATCTGTTCCTCACCGAGTTTCGGGAAGAAAATCTCGCCGTTTTTGCCCAAAATGCAGGCTAACATGCAGATCTGACCGCTCTCTTCTGGCGAGACAAAGTATCTCTTCACATCATTCGGTGCTGCCAACGGCTGTTTTTTGTCGACACGGTTAATCCATCCGTCGGGCAAGGAGCCGTTAGAGAACGCCACATTGGCGAAACGTGCCGTCGTCACCTTGAATTTGGTGGTGTAAGCCATTATCATGTCCTCCATGATGCGCTTGCTTGCCCCCATGATATTCACCGGATTAGCAGCTTTATCTGTTGAAACGCAGAAAAAATGCTTCGGCGGGTAAACAGCCAGCAAATCAAGCAATTTTTTGGCTTTGATATCGTTGTTTTCAATCAAAGCCTGCACCGAATATTTGTCTTTCTCGCTGCGGACGTGCTTGTGTGCCGAGAAGTTCGCCACAATGTCAAAACCCTTTTCCTCTCTGAAAATCCTTTCAAAAATAGGGTCGGCGAAGTTCAAAGTGTATGCTCTGTATTCATCGGGGACGTACATACCGTAAGTCGAGCGCAAGTCGCGTGTCAGCTCTGCCAGCCCGTTCTCGTTCAAGTCGATGACTATCAGCTTCGAAGGTTTAAACGGAAGCATTGCCTTGATGAACGACGAGCCTATAGAGCCCGCTCCGCCTATCACGCACACGCTTTTACCCTGTATTTCCTGGGAAAGCCGCTCTCTATTTGCCTCGATGTCCGCCAAAAACATGCTCT
>CADAFC010000124.1 GCA_902787095.1 uncultured Bacteroidia bacterium | reverse complement strand
AGTTCGCCCTCTTTGGTGGCGTGCTGGTTGTACCAGTCAATCTTCACCACCTCGTCTTCGTTGTTGTTGCTTTGGGCTAAGCATACCATGCCTGTCAAAGCCATGATTGTAAGGATAAAGAGTTTTTTCATATTGTAATTAGTTAACCATTGATAAATTTATTATTTGAAAAACCACATAAAAAAAGCGTGGAAACCGACCTGCCTGAATCTCGGGTTTCCACGCCCACCAATCTAACAAGTCGTTCCACGCCGTAACTAAATACGGCGTTTGTGAACTCCCCCTTGATTGGTTTTGTCGTTAAGACTTTGTGGAAATTGAGATTCAAGGAATAGCTACAAACGCTATTTTTTATATGTCTGTGTTTCTTTCTACATGATACTTTGTATTACAATGCGACTGCAAAGATAGAATGTATTTTTTAATTATGCAAGAAAAAAGTTAAACTAACTTTTCAATTTCAAAATTATTACAAAAAATAATCAGTTGCCCAGCATAACTGAACAACTGATTAAATCCAAACTTAAAACTCTTAACTTTTAAAATAGCTTCCTTCTTCCATCATCTCTCCCTTAGCGACACATGCCATGAAGCGAGTTCTCGCCTTGCGTTCCTTGGCAAACATCACTTTTGTTGATTCGGCATCCTCGGTGAATTCAAGGTGGTTGTCGATAGATAATGCGCCGGCCATGCCCTCCACATCGAGGTTGTCGGTGCCTATCAAGGTAAATGTCCATCCCATTGCTTTCTGCTTCTCTATCAATGTCTTAACCATCTTAAGATTGTATTCCTGGCTGCAGTTTTCCTCACCGTCGGTGATGATGGTCACCAGCACATTCTCACCCGCTTCAGTCTGTGCGTTGAGCTTCGCAATGCCCTTGCCAATTGCGTCATAAAGCGGTGTCGCGGCATTCGGGCGATAGTCTTCAACAGTCAGTTTGCGGGCTTTCATCGCCGATTCGTTGTCAAAATGCACCTTGAAATGACCACTGTCGAACGAGATCAACGTGATACGCTGCTCCATCTCAGGATGCATCTCCTGCATCTTCTGGCATGTCTCAATTGTCTCGTTAAGACCCGCCAAAGCCTCGTTTCTGATGATGCTCATTGAACCCGACTCATCGACGATGATGAGGTTGTACACTCTTTTCTTTTTGTTTTCCGATGTTTTCATATTGCTAAAATTTTGATTGTTAAACATTTATTTCATCTCTTTTTCCTTTTAGAAGATTATTTTTCAAAAAAGTTAAGCACTTTCAAAATTTTTTCATAATTTTGCAAATATGATTAGCGACGAATTGATAATCAACGGCTTTTGTTCTTTCGACGAGCGTATCACGAAAGAGTATTTTTACGGTTTTTGCCGTAAGGCGTATGATATTTTCGACCACAAATACCAGCTTCGCTACAAAACGGGCCTTGATTTTTATTCGTTGGCGCATGAGTATTACATCAGCCTGATGATTCATCAGTTCAAGCCGCTGCTCGACCGTCCGGATGGCGTTAAGCTTTCGACATGGATGACCAACGGCTTCCGTTTTGTGATTCTCGACGCGCTGAAGGCTTATAACAAGGAGTTTTCGCCATTAAGCGACTCGTCGGCTGATGATGTTTTGGCTTATATCCGCTCGAGCGATTATGAGGATGGAATGATGCTACAGGTGGCCGATGCCGTGGCGTCTTATTACAAGAAAGACCGCGTGATGCAGGAGATTGCTCACTTCGTTTTTTATGCCGGATATTCGCAAAAAGACGTGGCGGAAATGCTTCATATCACCCCGTCGGCAGTGAACCAGCGCTATAAAAAGATGATGGACGAGGTGGTGACGCCGTTTGTCATCGAGAACTACTCCGAAGGTCTTTACAAAGGCGCGATGTTCGAGGTACACGAGGAGATGGCGGAATACGAGAAAGCAGGAGCGGCACCTGTTATGGCTCCGCGTCATTTCGCGAGAGCAAGATTTTGCTTGGAAATACCAGAAAAATATATGGAAAACAGACGTATCACACCCGACAGGATTTCGGTCCTCAAGCCGAACGAGATTTTCGTTTTCGGCAGCAATCTGCAAGGCATCCACGCTGGTGGAGCGGCATTTATGGCACGTATGCACTTCGGTGCCGTGATGGGCCAAGGTGTAGGCATTCAAGGACAATCGTATGCCATCCCGACCATGCAAGGCGGTGTGGAGACAATCAAACCTTTCGTCGATGAATTTATTGAATTCGCCAACAACCACAAGGAGCTGAACTTCCTCGTAACCCGTATCGGATGCGGCATCGCAGGCTTCGAGCCATACGAGATAGCACCGCTTTTCAAGAATGCTCAAAACATGGAAAACGTTTGGTTGCCAGAGGATTTCCTCGATGTCTTAGACAAATAAGGCCACCATTTTTTCGAGATTCTCTTTGTCGACCTCATCGAAATTGGCCGGTTTCTCGCTGTCGATGTCGAGAACTGCCACGACTTCCCCGTTTTTTATTATCGGCACCACAATCTCCGACCTCGTGAGACTGCTGCATGCGATGTGTCCTGGAAACGCGTCAACGTCTGGAACTATCTGTGTTTTCGCCTCTTGCCATGCTGTGCCGCACACACCTTTGCCTTTGCGTATTCTGGTACACGCCAGCGGACCCTGGAACGGACCAAGCACCAACTCATCACCTATCACTCTGTAAAAACCAACCCACCAGAAGTTGAACGTGTCCTTCAGACAAGCAGAGACATTGGCCATATTGGCGATTTCGTCGGTTTCACACTCAACCAACGATTTTATTTGCGGCAACAGGTTCTCGTAAAGCTCCTGTTTGTTATTTCCTTGAATAATCAAATTTTCCGACATATATTTTTATATTATATAAATTACAACTGTTAAGGCAAAAATTATCGCTTCAAGCGGTGCCATTCCTATCAACTTATTAAATTCCATTCCTTTAGCTTTTGCAAATTTGCAGCTAACAAAAATGGAATATATTATAAACGGAATAAAATAATATAATATTATATGATTTTTAAAAACCAAATAAATCAATATTATTGCTATTATAGGATTCAGATAGAATAAGTATCTCATAAAAGTCTTTCCAAACATTGTCACGGTCGTTTTCTTGCCGTTTTTCGTATCATTCTCAGAATCACGATAATTATTGACTATCAATAAGTTATCAACTACAACACCTATGGCGAGACCAGCAATTATGATTTGCCAGTTGACATATCCTGTTTGGATGAAAAATGTGAGAACCACTGGCGCGATGCCATAAAACAGCAGCACAGCCACATCGCCCAACGCATGACGTGAAAGCGGGAACGGTCCACCTGAATACGCCACTGCGCACAACATTATGACGATACCGAATGGCAGCAATATCCATCCGCCATAATACAACAAGGTGCAGCCGACAATAAATGTCAAAACGCCCCAGACTATGATTCCTCGACGCATTTTTTGAGGCGATATTAAGCCGGAAGCCACCATACGTTGCGGTCCAAGTCGCTCATTGTCAGCACCTTTCAAACCGTCGGCGTAGTCGTTGACAAAGTTTGAAAGGATTTGTGCCATCACAGCAAAAATAAGACATATTACGGCAGGCAACCAATTGATTGTCACACACATAGAAGCTATAGCCACCGACATTATCACTGGTGCCATCGACACCAACAATGTCTTCGGTCGCGCCGCCTGAATCCAATATTTGAACTTCACTTTTGACATTTCAATTCTTTTTTGCCTGATAAAGCCGACATAGTCCTAACGAAAATGCCTTATGTTTAACATCTTGATAACCAATATCTTGCAACATCTTCACAAACTCTTTCGGCATCGGAAACTTCTCGACAGTCTGCTGCAGATA
>CADAFC010000123.1 GCA_902787095.1 uncultured Bacteroidia bacterium | reverse complement strand
CCGTACATGTTGTCGAACTTGCTCTTTGTGACGCTGTCGTTGACGTTGATGGCCGGGACAAGGAGTTTGCCTGCCTCTTTCATCTGATAGAGACGGTGAACGCCTGTCGTTGTCTCTTCGGAGACACCTTTCCAGTTGGCGACCACTTTGTGCCAGTGTTGAGGATCCATCTTATAAGTCTCTTTGATGACACCCATCAAGGCTTTCTCTTCAGCGTTTGTCGGCTCCACTTCGAGGAGTTTGGGGTCGTTTTCGCACTCATAGCCTTTGTGAATCAACAAAGTGGCGTCGCCGCCGTCGTCGACGATGAGGTCAGGGCCGTTGCCGTCGGGGAATGTGAGGGCGCGCATGGTGCACCACCAGTAGTCGTCGAGTGTCTCGCCTTTCCAAGCAAACACTGGGGTTCCGGCAGCCACGATACCTGCTGCGGCATGGTCTTGGGTCGAGAATATGTTGCAGCTTGCCCAGCGCACCTCGGCGCCAAGAGCCTTCAATGTCTCGATGAGACAAGCTGTCTGTATTGTCATGTGGAGTGAGCCGCTGATGCGTGCGCCTTTGAGAGGCTTGCTGTCACCGTATTTCTTACGGAGAGCCATCAGGCCAGGCATCTCATGCTCTGAGATTTCGATGTCTTTTCTTCCCCACTCTGCCAGACTCGGGTCGGCGATGAGATAAGGAAGATCCATTCTTTTGAGTTCTTCTTTCATATTTCGATTTATTTTAATTCAAAAACGACGGCGTGTTCGAGTTCGACATCGCCATTAATATTAATAAGGTATCCGTCGTCAGTCTTGATGAGCTTGGCTTTTGCCTTACTTCCGAAGATTCTTACCTTGTTTTTATTTAATTCAGCATTGATTTTTATTGACTTAGGCATACTTTCACCTTCATCAAGCATATATATCGCGTAAATCTTGCCGTTTTTCTGTGTGAAACGCACTTTCCCGTCGCAATAAGGATAGAACGGACGTGTGCCGTATATGGCTTCGCCGTTGATTTTCATCCACTTACCTATTTCATGCATACGCTCGACTGCTGTTGGAGGCAGCTCGCCCTCAGGCGAGGGGCCGACGTTAAGGAGATAGTTGCCGCCTTTAGCCACGATATCGACCAAAAGATGTACTATCTTATTGGTACTCTTGTAGTTATCTGTCTCGACATACGACCATGAGTCGCCCATCGACATGCATGTCTCCCATGGGAACGGGAGCAGTGTGTCTGGCACCTGTTGCTCAGGGGTCTGGTAGTTCTCGTATTTACCGTGAACGGTGCGGTCGACAATGATGAGGTCGGGGTTGTTTTCGCGAGCCATGGCTGCTATCTTAGGCATGTCGATATCTTGGATATAGCCTTTGCAGCCGAGCCATGAGCGGTATTCGTCGTTGAGACTGTACTCCGGACGCACCCAGCCGCCGTCGAGCCACAAGATGTCGATGTCGCCGTAGTTGTGTGTCAGCTCATGAATTTGGTTATAGGTGAAGTCGCAGAAACTCTGCCAACGTTTAGGGTATTTCTGAGGGTCGTAGTTGACGTTTCTATCAGGTGTCGCCCATTGTTCAGCCCAGTAATCGGGATGATGCCAGTCGGCTTTAGAGAAGTAGAGACCTGTCCAAAAGCCTTGATTTCTAAAGGCTTCCACGATGGCTCCAGTGATGTCGGCTTTCTCATTTTCCGAAAAAGGGCACGATGGGTCGACGGTTGAATATGTTGTCTCTTTGGTATCGTACATACAGAATCCGTCGTGATGTTTGGTGGTGAATACCACGTACTTCATACCAGCCTCTTTGGCGAGCTCAGCCCACTCTTCAGGATTGAATTTTGTCGGGTTAAACGTAGTATTAAGTGCTTGATAATCAGCTTTATACTGAATATAGTTTGCACCGTTGCGGTTAATCCAGTCTTCGTTACAGATAGACCATGACTCGACCACGCCCCACTGGGCGTACATACCCCAATGAATCATGAAACCGAATTTCAGGTCTTGCCATTCGGCGATGCGGCGGGTGATGACAGGGTCAGACTCCGGCTCCGTCAGGTTGTTTTGGGCGCAGACGGTGACACCTATTAATAATAGTGCTATGGCGATTATCCTTTTCATATTTCAAGCAGACAGGCGCGGTCTGTCCCTACGGTTATCCGACAACGACGTTAATTATTTTCTTTGGGATGAAGACGACTTTGCGGATGGTGACGCCTTCCAACCATTTCTTGGCTTCTGGGGCGTTGACCACTGCATTTTGCACTTCGTCCTGTTTGATGTCGAGAGGCAGCTCGAGGTCGAAACGTTTCTTGCCGTTGAACGATACTGGGTACAGGAACGTATTCTCGACCACGTTTTTCTCGTTGAACTCAGGGAATCGCTGGTTGACGACGGTGTCGTTGTGACCCATCTGATGCCACAGCTCTTCGGCGATATGCGGTGCGTAAGGTGAAATCATGATTGCCAGAGGCTCCAGAATCTCACGTTTGTTGCACTTCATATCGGTGAGCTCATTGACGCAAATCATGAAGGCGGAGACGACGGTATTGAACGAGATACGCTCGATGTCTTCTTCCTCTTTCTTGATAAGTTTGTGAAGGACTTTGAGTTCTTCTTTTGTTGCGGGCTCATCGCTTATTTCTGAATACAGTTTCCAGAATTTCTTGAGGAAACGTGATGTTCCTTCAATTCCTTGGGTATCCCATGGCTTCGACTGTTCGAGAGGTCCGAGGAACATCTCATAGAGACGCAGTGTGTCGGCACCGTATTTCGCCACGAGGTCGTCAGGGTTTTGGACATTGAATTTCGACTTCGACATCTTTTCTATCATCCAGTCGCAGACGAACACCTTGTTGCCATCTTTATCTTTTTCGCAGATGAAGTGGGCATTATGGAGGTCGTCGCGCCAGTTGCGGAAGGCGTGGATGTCGAGGATGTCGTTATGTACGATGTTGATATCCACCAACATAGGGTCGGTAAACTGCTCGATGTCGGGCAGGTTTTTCGATACGAAGACTGGTCCGCCGCTATATTCTTCGCCAGGCACGAATGCAGGCACGTCTTTGCCCAAGCAGAAGTCTCTCATACGTTCACGCACGTAGTCGGTGCCTTGTTCGAAGTCGTTGATAATGTCGACGATAGGCACCAGCAGCAGTTTGTAGCCTTTCTCATCGGCATACTGACGCCATGCTTCCGCCACACGTTCGAGGTTTCCCATACGGTTGATTTCGATGATAAGACCTTTTTCAGGGCAGAAGAAGTCGAAACGACGACGTCCGTCTTTGAAATCGCGTACAAATTTAAGTCCTAACTTATTGTTATTCAGTCGTTTCCATACTGCATACTCACAAATCTTCTCCAGATTGACGCGGTAGGCGATGCTTGAGCGGCCTTGTATCATGCCTTGGTTGACCATTTTTTGGAAGGGCTCTTCTTTGCATGACAATCCGAGGTCGTAGAGGAACTTGTTCCAGAAACGGCTATAGATGAGGTGGCCTGTGGCGTGTTCGGCTCCTCCGATATAGAGGTCGACGTTCTGCCAGTAGTCGTTAGCCTCGCGGCTGAAGTATTCTTTGTCGTTGTGCGGGTCTTCGTAACGGAGGTAATATCCGCTTGAGCCTGCAAACCCCGGCATAGTGTTAGTCTCGATTGGACAACTTTCTTCGGTGACCCAGTTTTTAGCTCTTGCTAAAGGCGGCTCGCCGTTTTCTGTCGGCTTATAGGCGTCGATTGAAGGTAGCTCGAGAGGTAACTTATTGATATCCATTGCGTAAGGCATCCCATCCTTATAATATATCGGGAATGGCTCGCCCCAGTAACGCTGGCGGCTGAAGATGGCGTCACGCAGACGGTAGTTGGTCTTGCCCTTGCCGATGCCACGTTTCTCGAGTTCTTCTATCATGC
>CADAFC010000122.1 GCA_902787095.1 uncultured Bacteroidia bacterium | reverse complement strand
TGTACCCACGAAGCATGTTCCACCTCTCTCCAAGTCATTGATAATGAACGCTCTGACATCTTCCACCTTGTCGGTGACGATAAATGCCGTCTTGTAGCTTTTGATACCGTCAACCACGAGGTCGATGATCTTGCTTTCTATCACAATCAGGAGGATTGAGTAGATTGGCAGACGAATCTGACCCAGGAACAGTGAAGTCAGCGTGATGCACGAATCGACTATCATAACTAACGTTCCGAGTGAGATTTTAGTATATTTGTGCAAAATCATTGAGATGATGTCGCTGCCGCCAGATGTGGCTCCCGACTTGAACACGAAGCCGATAGCGAGACCGTAGATACCGCCTGAGACGAGGGTGTTGAGGAAGTAGTCAGGCTTGAAATACATGTTGGTTCCGAGGATTTCTAGCATCGACTTGTCGATAGCCTGTCCTTCTGTCACCTCATGCATGAATTCGAAAATCACAGGTTTGTAGCCCCATGTCGACTCAAGCACGAATGTGGCTCCGAAGATGAGCAGTGTCGACAAGATGGTCTTGAAGCCGAATTTCGGTCCAAGAATCCATGTTCCGATGAGGAGCAGCGGGATATCCATGCAGATGGCGTACAATGACACTTTCCAAGGATACAACGCATTGAGCACGTTCGACAGACCGTATGTGCCGCCTGGTGCGAGGTGGTAAGGGTTGACGAACATCACGTCGCCGACGGCGAACAAGACGCTTCCCAAGATGAGGAAGGCGTAGGAGATTATCTCCTGTTTCCAGTTTATTTTTTTTGTCATAGTCATAATATTATTCCCATTCGATGGTCGCTGGCGGTTTTGACGAGATGTCGTAGCATACGCGGTTGACGCCTTTGACCTTGTTAATTATATCGTTTGAAACTTTTGCCATGAAATCATACGGCAGATGCACCCAGTCGGCGGTCATTCCGTCGGTGGATATCACTGCGCGGAGTGCGATGGTGTATTCGTAGCTGCGCTCATCCCCCATCACGCCGACGCTCTTCACAGGGAGGAGCATGGTGCCGGCCTGCCAGATGCTGTCGTAGAGGTTGTCGGCCATCTCGTTAGGATATGAGGCGCTTGGCAGTTCACATTTCCACTCTCTCAGGCCACGGATGAAGATATCGTCGGCATCGCGGAGGATGCGGAGTTTCTCTTCTGTCACCTCGCCGAGGATGCGGATTCCGAGGCTCGGGCCCGGGAAAGGATGACGGCCCACGAGCTCGCGTTTGATGCCGAGAGCGCGACCCACACGGCGCACCTCGTCTTTGAACAGCGAACGCAGCGGCTCCACAATCTTGAGGTTCATCTTCTCAGGAAGACCGCCCACATTGTGGTGTGACTTAATCTTGCAGCTCGGTCCGTTGACGCTCACACTCTCGATGACATCGGGATAGATGGTGCCTTGAGCGAGCCATTTTGCGCCTTCTATCTTCTTTGCTTCTGCCTCAAACACGTCGATAAACGTCGAGCCGATAGCTTTACGTTTTGCTTCCGGGTCGGTGACGCCTGCAAGCTTGCTCAGGAACAAGTCGCCGGCATGTACGCCTATCACGTTGAGTCCCAAGTCTTTATATGAATCGAGAACGTCTTCAAACTCGTTCTTACGGAGCAGTCCGTTGTCGACGAATATGCAGGTCAGGTTTTTGCCGATGGCTTTGTTGAGCAACACTGCCGCAACGGTGCTGTCGACACCGCCCGAGAGTCCCAAAATCACTTTGTCGTCACCAAGTTTGGCGCGCATCGCATCCACTGTGGTGTCGATAAACGAGTCAGGAGTCCAGTTGCCATGGCAGCCGCAGATGTTCATAGCGAAGTTTTCCAACATCTTCGGGCCTTCTTTGGAGTGAAACACCTCCGGATGGAACTGCACCGCCCAGGTGTCCTCACCGTCGATTTTGTAAGCGGCGTTCTCCACGTCGTCAGTCTTTGCGATGACGTGAGCGTTTTTCGGCAGACGTGCAATGGTATCGCCGTGCGACATCCATACCTGGCTTGTCTTCGACACGCCCTTGAACAGTGGGTTGTCTTCCTCCACCACTGTCAGCATGGCGCGGCCGTATTCACGAGCCAATGATGAGTTCACCTCACCACCGAAATGATGAGCCATAAACTGTGCTCCGTAGCATATTCCGAGCAATGGCAGACGGCCTTTTATGTTCGACAAATCGGCAAAAGGAGCTTTTTCATCACGCACCGACGACGGGCTTCCACTGAGAATGACACCTTTGATATCGTCAGTAATTGTTGGGATTTTGTTAAATGGATGGATCTCGCAATAGACATTCAGCTCGCGCAAACGGCGTCCGATGAGCTGTGTCACCTGAGAGCCGAAATCCAAAATAAGAATAGTTTCCTGCATAGTAACCAAATTTCGGTGCAAAATTACAAAATTTATAGTGATATTTCACGTTAATATTTAAAAAAATATTATCTTTGCAACGTTAACAGCCATTAGCTATTAGCCATTAGCCGTTAGCTATTAGCGTGGGTGTGTCGTTGGATGGTGCTAATGGGTGACTGATTACTGACAGAGAGTAACTAAAAAAAGAAAAAATGACGAAAAAAGTAAAGAAACCGATAAGCAGACCTAAGAGAAAAGGTGGCTCGAAAAGCAAAAAATCGAATAACTTCATCACACGTCTGATTGTGATAATTTTTGTATTGATATTAGCTTTCTTCTTGATTTTCAGCGTGTTCAGGCCAAGTCCAAAGGCCCAAGGTCCTGAAGTCAAGACGACTCAAATCGTTGAAGAGCAACAAAACGACAAGGTGAAACCTGTCGAGACCCCAAAGCCGAAGGAAGAGGTTAAAGTAGAGGAAAAAACCACTCCGAAGGAGGAGAAAAAAGCGGCTGAGACAAAGGTCGTCGCACAAAGCATCAAAGGCACATGGCAGAGCACCACAGGCGGTGCCTTCCTCACCATGGACGGAAAAGGATACCGCCTCGATTTCATGGGCGTCGACAGCGACCAGCCTATCATAGGGACATACAGCGTCGACGGCGACCGCATCACATTTAAAAACACCTCCGACCCATGCAAAGGCATCGAAGGTGTCTATGAGGTGAGGTTTGAAAAGCAGGAGATCGGCTTTAAGCTGAAAAACGACGACTGCACCAAGCGTAAAGCCACCCTCCCTACCGAGTGGACATGGCTCGACACAGAGGATTAGTCCTCAAACCACTGTTTCTTCTTGAAAAACGTGGTGTAGACAAACATCACCACTGTGATTATCACAAGTCCCAGACGTGAGGTCTTGTAGTCTGCCGCCATGTCGTATGTGAAGAAATCGTAAACCACGAAACACACAAGTCCAAGCGAAAACAGCAGATACACGACGTGCAATCTGTTGATGACGCGTCTTCTTGTTTCCATATCGTTGATGCGTTTCGCGACAGCGGGCATGAGGAAATAAAACGCCACCACGCCGGTAATCAAAGTCAGTTCGATGATTCTTTCGATATTCATAATTAAATTCTTTTATTTTTCTTAAGTGCTTCAGTTATAATCCATTGCAGCTGTCCGTTGACGGAACGGAACTCATCCGCCGCCCACTTCTCGACAGCCTCCATCGTCTTGGCATCAAGACGCAGGACAAAATTCTTGGTATTTTCTTTGTCTTTAGCCATAATTTGTATTATAACTCATTTTTTTTTGACATTATTTTGTCTTCAGAAACAAACCTGTCGTAGACGAATAAAATCAGCGTCACCACTGCCATTGTGATGATTCCTGAAAGACCAGCCACACCATTGATGAGGTCGCTGCCGCCACTGATGAAAAGCATTGTGGCACCAGCCAAAGCGTTGATAGTTCCATGGAATATGGCTGCCGGTATTGGAGTCATCACGAGGCACATCGCAACCATCATGAAGACGCCTGCCGTGCGGTGAACGAAGTAGTTATGCCCCATGAGAATGATCGGGAAATGCCAGAATCCCCAGACCACGCCGATGAAGAGGCATGCCACCCAGAAGTTTCTGCCTTTCAATAAGCTGACGAGATAATTACGCCAGCCGTACTCCTCCCCGAACGCCGCAATGGCATTGATGGTAATACCTGCAAAAAGTCCGGAAACCAGCGTTGTTATGATGATAACTTTAGGATTCTGCATTGCAGATATCTTTGCCATATCTTCAGGCGAAAGGTTTTCCATTCCAGGAATCGGAGGCATGTGAAACTTGAGTTCGCAACCGTCTAACAGCGAGTTTACGATGATGGTAGCTGCGACTATCACCACTGGCAGCAGCCATGCCACGAGCCACGA
>CADAFC010000121.1 GCA_902787095.1 uncultured Bacteroidia bacterium | reverse complement strand
TGGGGTCATGTTGTTCAACATACCGCGCCAGCGCAATTCTTCTACGAAATCTTCTTTCATCGAATGATTATGTTAAAATTAGAATGCAAAAATACGAAATTTTAAGCTATTTATGATAATTTTTGATATTTTTGCAAAAAATTAAAAGCGTGCTCTTCAACTCTATAGAATATGTGATTTTCCTACCTATTGTGGTGATGCTGTTTTATTTGCTGCCACACAGGTTTCGCTGGATGATGCTCCTCGTCGCCAGCTGCACATTCTATATGTGGTTTGTCCCGAAATACATCCTGATTCTTCTCATCACTATAATCGTCGATTATTCGGCTGGTATTTTGATGGAGAAATACGCTGACAATCATAAACTTAAGAAACGTTTTTTGGTGATAAGCATCGTCTCTACATGTCTTGTGCTTTTCATCTTCAAATACTTGGGATTTGTCAACGATAACCTTGTGGCTTTATGCCAATCGCTGCATATCAACCTCAACACCACGGTCGATTTGATTCTGCCGATCGGTCTCTCGTTCCACACTTTCCAGAGCATGAGCTATGTGATTGAGGTGTATCGCGGCAACCAGAAAGCCGAGCGCAACTTTGGAATCTATTCACTTTACGTGATGTTTTTCCCACAGCTCGTGACGGGTCCTATCGAGCGTCCGGGCAACCTTCTGCGCCAGCTTCGTGAAGAGAAAAAATACGAATATGATAACATTTCCAAGGGTTTCCGACTGATAATCTTCGGACTTTTCATCAAGATGGTGGTCGCCGACAACGTTGGCGCCTACGTCGATATGATTTATGCAGATCCTAGCAAATACAACTCTTGGGACATCATCCTCGGAATGTTTTTCTATTCATTCCAGATCTACGGCGACTTCTTCGGCTACTCGACAATCGCGTTGGGCAGCGCCAAATTGATGGGATTTGAAATCACCGACAACTTCAACACGCCTTATCTGGCAAATAGCATCGCAGAGTTCTGGCATCGCTGGCATATCTCACTCTCGACATGGTTCCGCGACTATGTCTATTTCCCGTTAGGCGGCAGCCGTGTGAAGTTCGGGCGTTGGGCTTTCAACATCATGGTGGTGTTCATTTTGAGCGGTATCTGGCATGGCGCGGCATGGAACTTCCTCATCTGGGGCGCTGCACACGGACTGCTTCATATCATTGAGAAAGCCATCTTGAACCATCTTCCGGAAAAAAGCAGAGGCAAACTCGAGGAAATCGTCGTCGACGCCTTCAAAATCGCCAAGACTTTCATACTCGTGACGCTGTTCTGGTCGCTGTTCCGTGCCACCAGCTTCGCAAACATCAGCGATTTGTTCACCTCGTTGGTCAACAATTTCAACACAGGCGAGCATCTCAATGTCGCAAACAACATCTGGGTTTACCTCGGATTGTTTATCCTTATCGATGTATTGCTTTATAACTCACGTTTCGACAGATGGTGCGACAACCGTCCTGCCGTAGTCCGTTGGGCAATCTATTTCGTGTTGATTTTCATGATAATAGCATGCTCAAGTGTCAATAATTTCCCATTTATCTATTTCCAATTCTGATGCCATGAAGAAACTGATCTATAAATTCGCTTTGCTCGCCGCGCTTCTGGTTCTGATGAATTGGATTTACGGAAAGTTTTTCTTCAAAGACGACTTGATGAAATACTCAGATGAGATACAACTCTCTTGGAAGATAGCGGAGGATAGCTGCGAAATGGTTTACACCGGTGAATCGTCGAACCACACTTTCTCTTGGTCGGACAATGATCATCGTAAGATCAGTGATTTTATTTTTGACAATTTTCCAGACATACGTTGTGGTGACATGACAAAAGACGCGTCGCATGCCGAAGTGTATTACTATCTTTTGGATAATATACCGGAAAGTGCACCGGTGAAGACCGTCATCGTCACTATGAACCTGCGCTCGTTCGGTTACAACTGGATTGAATCGGACTTGGAGACGCCGATACAGAAACAGCTGGTGCTTTTGAAGGACTATCCTCCGCTTTTCAACAGGTTCAAACTCGCGTTTAAAGCTTACGACATCAAGACAAAAGAAGAACGCAGAGACGCTTTCCTTTATCATTTCAAGCACGACAAACTCGTCTTCCCTTACGATTTTCCATACGATAATGTCACCGACTGGGATAAGGCGATGGCAAACAAAGGCATCAAAAACGACGACGGCACGCGAAATCAGCCGCTCACCGAATTGGCGTGTACCTTCATTAAGGTTTATGGATTCCAAATTCATGACAACAACCCACGTGTAAGGGACTTCGACAATATCGTGAAGTTAGCCAAAGAGCATGGTTGGAATCTGGTTTTCAACCTGTTAGCCGAGAACACCGAAAGAGCAGAGGAACTAGTGGGCGACGACATTGTTTTCCTGATGAGGCAAAACCGCGACTATCTTGTCGAAAGATATGGAAACTTGGATAATGTCATAGTCGTCGACAACCTTGAAGCAGTCCCCGACCAATATTTCATTGACAGGAACTGGACCACCGAGCATTATTTTGAGCCTGGACGTCGCATAATTGCCAACAATGTAGCTGAAGCCATTGAAAGAACGGAAGCATTCCAATATCCTGAGTCAAAAATATGGAAGCACGGCGTTTATTCGAAATACGATGTCGCAAAATATGAAAACGTTTTCGACGGAATGGAGGTCGACATCGTCTACTCGGCAGAAAAAGACAACCTTTTCATTGGCCGAGAAGAATCTGATGCTGATAAAAACGAATCGTTCGATGCATGGCTCGCAATGCTTGAGAATCCTGCAAAACCAAGGCTTTGGATTGATTTCAAAAACCTTTCGAAAGAAAATTGCACACAAGCTATAGCAAGTTTGAACCGACTTATAAACAAATATGGCATCAAAAACAACGTCATGGTCGAGAGTCAGGATGTCGAGGCGTTGAAATATGCCAAAAATTCCGGTTTTTATGTGATTCTTTGGGTCGACAACTTGCATTATTGGCGCGAGCCACACAGTCATCACGACAGTGTCAGCATATGCCGCACTATTCGCAACAAAATCAATATGTTACATCCTAATGCGATAAGTTCGGAGTTCACCGCTTACCCTATGCTTTGCGACAGTTTTTCGGAAGAAAATATTCATTTTTGGGACACGCCTAAGGTTTTTACAGAGGAAAACATCCGACATACTCAGATGCTATGCCGTGAAAAAAGTGTGAAAGTAGTTCTCGTTGATTATCCACAACCTATTGATTACTAATTCTTTATTTGATGGAGACGCGTTTGAAAAATATTCTGAAGATAACAACCATCGTGGTGTTAGCACTGCTAACCGTACAGACCACATGGCATCCTTTTGAATATCTGAAGCTTAAAAACGACCCCAAAAACGCTCCCAGACCCGAATTGACATTCCAAAACTATAGCAAGGGCGAGTATCAGAGACAAGTTGACAACTATCTCAGGGAAAACTATGCGACAAGAGCGTTAAGCATCCGCACGCACAACGAATACCGCTACGATTTCTTTGACAAAGAGACGTGCAACACGTTTTTCTTCCCAGGCGAAGACAACTGGATGTATTATCGTCCGGGCGTGCTCGACTACTATGGGCAGGAAGCGCCTAAATTCTTCAAGTCGAACGAAGAGTTAAGGCAATACTTTGACAATCAATTAGATGGCTTAAGCGAGCTGAGAAGCATCTTGAAAAACGATTACGGAATCGAGCTGCTGTCGTTCGTCGCTCCAGACAAGCCTTTCATCTATCCTGAGCATCTTCCGAAGATGGAAAGAGACACCACACTGATTCACGGTGCAAGTTATTATTCTGAAAGAGCCAAAGAGATAGGATTCCCTAACATCAACATGATATCATGGTATGCCAAGATCGCTGACACCTCGTCACGCAACCTGTTCATGCCTATGGACTCGCATTGGACCTACTCAGCAGCGTATGGCTACGACTCGCTTTTCAGATTTATGGACAGCCTCAACGACTTCAGCATCCCGAAAATGAAAATCGGCAAGATTAACGAGCATAAATATATCGGCCGTCAGGATGACGAGGCCACCTTGAACCTTCTTTTCAAACTCAGAAACGACACCCCGAAATACACTGCCGAAATCAGCGTTATTGCCGACAGCACAAGCCGTAAGCCCAAGGTGCTCTTCGTCGGCGACTCGTTCATTTTCGCTTTCGAGTGGATGACAGT
>CADAFC010000120.1 GCA_902787095.1 uncultured Bacteroidia bacterium | reverse complement strand
TCGATGACTTCCGGGATGACGCAACCGTATTCGTGGCTCAACAATGCCTTAGCCCTGATAAAATCAAGCAGTCCGAGGAGACGCCATGCCATGATTAAATTAGGAATCTCAGGTCTCAGAATCTTCGTGAATGCCAGTAAAATCTTGTTTATCTCTCGTCTCTCGGCGTATTCCAACTCCTTAATTTCGTTGTTGGTCTCGAAGATCTCTGCAGGCTCGATATAAACTGTCTGTCCTGTCGCCGACTCATCGTGGATAAAGCCTCGCAATGCTCTTTTATCTGCGGCACGCACAGGTATCACCGGCCTTCCGTCACGTATTGTCATCTCTGCGGTGCTGTCGGTCCAGCCGGAGTTCTTAGCCTCAACTAATATCTTATGCATCCTATGGTCGATGGAGCTCTGTTTTCGCCTTATATCTCTGCGTATCTCAGCGAGTTCCGCAGAAGCGTTGTCTGGAATCTCACCTTTGTCGTCGATGAGACGGTTTATCTCTGTAAAGATATGATTGTCAATGGAAATACCTTCGGCTAATGCTTTCAGATATGGCACTTTATCGGAAGACTCCGAGTTGAAAAATTTGAAAATGTACGATAGCGCCGAAAGGGTGGGCTTCAGTGCAAATAGGCTCTCAAGGCTGATGACGGTGCCGTCGATGGCAAGGTGATGGAAATCATCGCGCAAATCGTTGTAATCCCTTACAGGAAAAGGCACCCCGTCCTGCAAAAGCGTCTCGAAATCCTGTATCAGACGCAGATAAGTGCGAATCTCGTCGACATCGGTGCTGAAACTCATCTTGCCGACAAATTCTTTTCCCATCTCGCTGATACACAAGGTGTTAAGACGTTCTCTCACGGCCTTGAAGCCGATTTTATTTTCAAATTCCGCAGGATAAATCATTTTTTTTCTGAAAATAATTTGCAAAATTACAAAACTTTTCATATCTTTGCGAAAAATTATGTCATGGTTAACTTTGAACTTTGTGCAAATGGTTTTCAGTCGATGATTAACGGCGTCGTCGGCTGTGCTGACTGCGCCGAGCTCTGCGAGGCGCTGGAGGTCGGCGGCTTGACTCCATCACATGAAACGCTGCTCAACTGCCAAAATGCGGCTCGTCATATCCCTGTGCGCGTGCTGATACGTTGCCGCGAAGGCAATTACGTGTACAACAACGCTGAGGTTGAAACAATGTGCAACGACATCCGCAAGGTGAGAGACATGGGCTACGAAGGCGTTGTCATAGGAGCACTGAACACCAAAGGTGAACTCGACACCCATGCCATAAAACTGATGATGGAGGCGGGTAAAGGCATGAAATTCACCTTCCACCGCGCCATCGACGACAGCAAAAATCCTTTCGAAATTGTAGAAACCCTGATTGGCCTTGGATTCGACAAAGTCTTGACAAGTGGCTGTAAACCAACAGCATACGAGGGAATTGACACTATCCGTGAACTTCAAAACCGCTATGGCGACAAGATTAAAATCATGGCCGGCGGCGGCATAAATGAGGATAATGTCGAACGTATCCTCAGTGCCACAGGCATCAGCAACTGCCACGCCTCGCTGGCATCGCAAACCATTGAGTATCGCGAAGATATCTATCCCGACGAGGATATGAATGAGGTTAAAATATGCAAAGTGTCGGATGTCAACAGAGTTAAAGAAATCGTGTCGGTCATATCAACCGAAGCATAATATACACCCCATCATTTCGACTGTAACGAAACGAAAGACCTGAGCGAAACGAAAATTCCGCATCGGGTAAGTAAATCTCATCCTTATGAATTAATCAAATATGAAAAAGCTACTATATTTCTTGTTGATAGTCATGGCTGTTTCGTGTACAGCCAAACACCACGACTTTTCTCAATCACTGAACTCAGGATGGAACCTCAAAACCGACACCTTAGGCATCGATTTGCAGGTGAATCTGCCTTCTGAAGCACATGCTGATTTGTATGATGCAGGTCTGATACCCCATCCTTACGGAGAAGGCGATGAAGAGCAACAACTGCAATGGATTCCGCAGCATATCTGGGATTATTCGCTGAATTTTGATGTTGAAAAAGACGTTTGGCAAAAAGATAATATCGACTTGATTTTCAATGGCTTGGATACTTATGCCGATGTCTGGCTCAACGGAGAGAAGGTTTTGCATTCGGATAATATGTTTGTCCGTTATGAAAAAGAGGTGAAAAATCTTTTGAAAAAGCATGGCAATGAGCTGAAAGTGCGTTTTTATCCTTTTGATAAACAACGAGATAGCCTCATAGAAACCTACCGCCTCCGTTTTCCGGAAAAATATGCCGTGATGCGCAAGGCCGCCTATCAAAACGGCTGGGACTGGGCACCTCGTTATCTGAATATCGGCATCTGGAAAGAGGTTGAACTTGTTGGCTGGAATGACTTTAAAATCGAAAATATAGCATTTTTGACCAAAAATGTCACTGGTGAATCTGCTGAAATGATAGCAAATATTAAACTTTACAGCGATTTTGAGGGAGTACTAAGATTTGATGTTTTTGGTAACGGAACAAAATTAGCCGAAAATACTGTCTGTGGTTCGATAAACAGCCTTATCAGCATCCCATTTACGATTGAAAACGCTCAACTCTGGTGGCCAAACGAGATGGGCGAACAGACAATGACTGAATTTGTAGTTAAAGTTTTTAAAGACAACAAACTTGTTGATACTCAGAAAGTTAAAACTGGAATTCGTAAGATAGAACTCATCGAAGAGCCCGACAGCATCGGAAGCGCCTTGTATTTCAAGGTGAACGGCAAAAAGGTATACATCAAAGGTGCCAACTACGTTCCTGAGGAGATGATTGAGACGTGGATGACTAAAGATAAGACTGTCAAGCTGTTAGCTGAATGCGTGCCTGTTCATTTCAATATGCTCCGGGTATGGGGCGGAGGCATCTATCCGCCAGATTATTTCTTCGATGTGTGCGACAGCCTCGGCATCATGGTGTGGCAGGATTTCATGTTTGCCGGAACAACATACCCTTATTCTGATGAGTTCCTGAACAATGTCCGTAAAGAGGCGATTCAGCAAGTCGTTCATTATCAGAACCATCCGTCATTGGCACTGTGGTGCGGCAACAACGAGGTGAGCGAGGGCTACGTCAATTGGGGCTGGCAAAAATCAATGGGCTGGACCGACGACGACTACGCCGAGATGAAACACGGCATGGACACTCTGTTTGTGGATATTTTTACGGAAGTCGTTGATACATACGATGGTACGCGCGACTACTGGCCGAGCTCGCCGAAAAACGGCTGGGGCAAGGCTGCAAGTCTCACCGAAGGCGACGTGCACTATTGGGGTGTCTGGTGGGGCGAGCAGCCTTACGAGATGTACCTTGAGAAAGTGGGACGTTTCAACAGCGAATTCGGCTATCAGGCGTACCCGAACATCGAAACTAAGCATCAGAAACACCCGAGAGGCGAGGAGCTGATACAGAAACATATTGAGCACTACGTCATTTCGACTGAAGCGAAGCGGAATGGAGAAATCTCCTCCAATTTGCTTGAGATTTCTCCGCTCCCTATGGTCGGTCGAAATGACAACGATGATTCTGTCATTTCGAGCTTGTCGAGAAATCCTCTTATAGCCGAAACAAATGAGAAAGTTTATTATTCCCAATTATCCCAGGCTTACGGCATAGGCCTCGCCATCGAAGCGCAGCGCGCCGCAAAACCACGTTGCATGGGAACGCTCTACTGGCAACTCAACGACGCATGGCCGGTAATCTCATGGTCGTCAATCGATTATGCTGGAAATAAAAAAGCATTGCATTGGAAACTGAAGGATTTGTATTCACCTTTATTAATAGGTGTGCTGCCATGTAATAAGCTGCCGATTGGCGATGACAGCCCCACGATTTACATTTGTAACGATTATTATAAGGATATTGACGCCGATTTGGTGATAAACATACGCGATTTTGATGGAAAACTCTTAAAATCTCATACCGAGAAGGTTTTTATTCCCGAAAACAGCAGCATTTATGTGCCAATATTTGTGGCTGATTTTAAGGAGAAATTGAGTTTTAGAGAGATTTATTTTGAAATGCAACTTGTTGAAAATGATGAAACTATTGCTGAAAGAATACATTGTTTCTTTGAGCCAAAATATCTGGAACTGAAAAAAGTTGACCTGATACCGGAAATAACAGTTGAAAATGGTATTGGTACCATCACTCTTGTTTCTAATACTTTTGTGAAGGATGTGGACGATGTTTAGGGCATTACTGTGAATCTCTTTGTTCCGGACTTTGTACAATTTTTTAAATATAATTTCTGA
>CADAFC010000119.1 GCA_902787095.1 uncultured Bacteroidia bacterium | reverse complement strand
ATCGAGGGCCGTTACCCGAACTACGAGGCCGTCATCCCGACGACAAATCCAAACAAGCTTATCGTCGACCGTCAGCTGCTTAACGCCGCCATCAAACGTGTCGCTATCTTCTCAAGCAAGGCTACACACCAGATCCGTTTCAAGATCAGCGGTCAGGAACTGGTTCTCACAGCCGAAGACCTCGACTACTCGAACGAAGCAAAGGAACGCCTCACCTGCAACTATACAGGCGAAGACATGGAAATCGGTTTCAGCTCGAAGTTCTTCCAGGAGATGCTTGCCAACCTCAGCCAGACTGAGATACAGCTCGAGATGTCAGCACCAAACCGCGCAGGAATCATCACCCCGGTCGACAACCAAAACGCCGACGAGGACATCCTCATGCTGCTGATGCCGGTGATGCTGAACTAATTAGAAATAATTAACAACGCAATAAAAAAACGACCGGGATTCAATCTCGGTCGTTTTTGTTTTATACCAAACAACAATTATTTCTCTTCCACTGAAACAGTCGTGGTTCCATTAACTGTCATCGGAATAGTCATCCCTTGCTCAGTAATCGTCATCGAAATCTTGTTTTTGATACTGCTGCTCACCACCAATCCGGTCTGCTGACTGATGGTCGAGGTGCCTTCGTAAGTGCCCGTGATGTCTTTGGCATCAACGGTTCCGTTGAAACTGACATCGACACCTTTCTTGTTTATCCCGGTGACAGTCACTTTCATCGTCACTGTCATCTCAATGTCGCTGATTTCCTGTGTCTTGGTGTAAGTCCACTCGCTGCCGACACTGACTTCGTCCTCAGGCAGCTCGATGATGACATTGCTGACTTGGCTCATCTCCATGTCTGTCGTCTCCTCAAGGTGTCCGAGATTGTCGTAAGTCACAGTGACAGGCTTCTTTATGGTTTTCTCAAACTCTCCAGCCTGGTCTGCAATCATCGGACTGGTGTTTTGCGGGTTTTCTGAGTCGTAGGTGAATGACATTCCCATCTGTGAAATGGTGAGCTTGAGTGCATCAATCTGGGTCTCAAACACATTCTTTGCGTCCGACACTTCTTTCGCGGTCAGCGACTGTGTGGTTTCAAAAGTCTGTGTCGAACTCATCGACTGGCCTTGAAACTTCATCGAGTTTGTCTGTGTGGTTTTTGACTTAATCACGTAAACCTTGTCTTTTGCCGGTTTCAGTCTCAAAATCACACCTTTTCCGCCTGCGAATGACATCGCTGTCAAAGCGAAAATCGTAACAATTGCAATTAAAGATAATCTTTTCATTTTAATCAAAATTATAATTTATTAATAACTAAAGACCCTAGACTAATGTCTAAAGACTAAAGTCTAAGGTCTAAAGTCTAACGTCTTTATTTAGGCAACTGTGCGCCATATCCGTTCACTGCTCCGAACAACTTCAAAGCATCCTCAAAAGGATAGCGGTTTGCGAACATCGACACTTTCGAGTTGATGGTGCCTTGCTTGTTCAAACCTAAAGCAGCACGGAACTGGTTGTTGGCTGAATTAGCGTCGTAGTTGGCCGTTTCGCTGTATGTGGCGTTGACAAAGCCTTTGAGATATGCTTCGTTGAGCTTGCCGTTGAACACCTTAGGGTCTTTGAGACTCACGCAGCCGTCGATTTCTGTCAATGGCTCTGCATCCTCAAACTGATCCACATTGATCATCAAGAACTTACCGCCGCCAGCGAGAGCAGCGTCAGCACGTCTGTTGCAGAAGAACATGTTGTTGGTGGTCGTTGCAATCTTCTGAGCTTCCTTGTCTTTGTAGTCCAAACGGCATCTGTCAAGACCTGCATAGATGCAGCATCCGATGATGCAGTGGTCGACATAGCTGTGAGTGCCGTTGTTGTAACGGAATCCGTAGCCCATGTCGTCGTAATCTTTCAATCTTGACCATGCGAAGAGCACGGTGTTGTTGGTGAAATGCACTGTCATGTATTTCTGACCGTCGCCACCCCAAACATCGCAAGCAATCATACGGCAGTTGATGAAGATGCAGTTGTCGATGGTGAGATCGCAGTGGAACTGTCCGCCAACACCGTAGTTTGGAGCATTAACGAAAGCACAGTTACGGATGACCATAGTCTTACAGTTAGGATTCTGAAGCTGAATCTCTCTTGTCTCGGTTGTCAAAACACTCTGCTGGTCGAGGTTGGGACCGCCGATGCCGCCGGTACCTATAGGGTTCATCATCGGGCTTTCCACACCGTCAGGCTTGCCTTCGCCACGCACATTGTATGAGATGCTGTTACCACGGTCAAACAAGAGACCGTCGATAACCATCTCTCCATTAGGGTTGTTGCATGTGATGATCATGGTGCCTTGGCCTTTTGCTGTGCCATTCGACTCTGCCGTCGGCTGCACCATGGTTCTGTACTTCAAGATGTCGCGCTGTGAGAAGTCGGTGTTGTAGCCACCATAGATTTTCACGCATTTCGAGATGTTGATGTTGCCGGCATCGAGCATTCCGAAATAATTGCCTTCAGCCACGTAAATAGTGGCGCCTTCTGGAGCCACGTCGAGGGCTTTCTGTAAGTTCTTGTACGGCTTATCCTTGCTGCCGTCACCACGGTTGCTGCCAGTGTCCTTCGACACATAATACTCCTGAGCGTTGATTGTCATTGCAAAAAACGCCGCAATTGCTAATAATAAGAGCTTTTTCATGTTATTTGAGTTTTAATTTATAAAAAAGACCCTAGACTAACTAAAGTCTAAGGTCTAATGTCTAAAGTCTAATTAAAGTTGTGGACCGGCCTTCACCAAAGCCTTGCCAGCGTCATTTGTGGTGAACTTTGCGAAGTTCTTGATGAATCTGCCGGAGAGGTCTTCAGCTTTCTTGTTCCAATCCTCAACATTTGCGTAGGTGTCGCGTGGATCCAAAATCTTCGGGTCAACGCCTGGCAATGCTGTAGGAACCTCGAAATCGAAGTATGGTATCTTCTTGGTTGGAGCCTTCTCGATTGAGCCGTCCAAGATGGCGTCGATGATGCCACGTGTGTCGCGGATCGAGATACGCTTGCCTGTGCCGTTCCATCCTGTGTTGACCAGATAAGCCTTGGCGTGGCTCTGTTCCATGCGTTTCACGAGCTCCTCAGCATATTTCGTTGGATGCAGCTCGAGGAATGCCTGGCCGAAGCATGCGCTGAAGGTCGGGGTAGGCTCGGTGATGCCGCGTTCTGTACCAGCCAGTTTCGCAGTGAAACCGCTCAAGAAGTAGTATTTGCACTGGTCTGGAGTCAAAATTGAGACTGGTGGCAACACACCGAAAGCGTCGGCTGAAAGGAAGATCACGTTCTTTGCTGCAGGACCTGATGACACCGGACGCACGTTCTTCACAATCTTCTCGATGTGCTCGATAGGATAGCTGACACGTGTGTTTTCGGTCACGCTCTTGTCTTTGAAGTCGATTTTGCCCTTAGCGTCGACAGTGACGTTTTCGAGCAATGCGTTGCGTTTGATGGCGTTGTAGATGTCCGGCTCGCTGTCTTTGTCGAGGTTGATGACCTTGGCATAGCAGCCGCCTTCGAAGTTGAACACTCCTTCGTCGTCCCAGCCGTGCTCGTCGTCACCGATGAGGAGACGTTTCGGGTCGGTTGAAAGGGTGGTCTTGCCTGTTCCTGACAAACCGAAGAAGATAGCGGTGTTTTCGCCCTTCATGTCAGTGTTTGCTGAGCAGTGCATCGAGGCGATGCCCTTCAACGGCAGGTAGTAGTTCATCATAGAGAACATGCCTTTCTTCATCTCGCCACCGTACCATGTGTTCAAAATGACCTGCTCGCGCGATGTCACGTTGAATGCCACACAGGTGTCGCTGTTCAATCCTAACTCCTTGTAATTCTCTACCTTAGCCTTCGAAGCTGTGTAAACGGTGAAGTTCGGTTTGAACTCTTTCAGCTCTTCCTCTGTAGGTTTGATGAACATGTTGAGCACGAAATGTGCTTGCCATGCCACTTCCATGATGAAACGGACGGCCATGCGGGTGTCTTTGTTAGCGCCGCAGAATGCGTCAACCACGTAAAGGTTCTTGCCCGAAAGTTGTTTCTTTGCGAGGTTTTTCACTTCTTCCCACACTTTTTTGCTCATCTCGTGGTTGTCGTTCGGATAAACCGGAGTGTTCCACCAAACGGTGTCCTTCGAGTTCTTGTCCATCACGATGTATTTGTCCTTAGGCGAACGGCCTGTGTAGATACCAGTCATCACATTCACTGCCTTGAGCTCGGTCTCCACGCCTTTCTCAAAACCTGTCAAAGCCGGGTTCATCTCAGCCTTGTAAAGCTCTTCGTATGATGGGTTATAATAAATTTCCTTGACATCCTTGATGCCGTAAGAAGCCAATGCCTCTCTGATTTCGTTGATGTTGTTAGCCATATCTTTAAAAATTAATACAATTGAATTCCTTAAATAATCTGCAAAGTTCGGAATAAAATATTTAAAAAGCAAACATTTTGAAAAAAATAAATTTTTTGGCCTTTGAAAATGATAAATTGTGTAATTTTACAGCCTTAAATATTGGATAATGACGTATTTTTTGTTCTATTTC
>CADAFC010000118.1 GCA_902787095.1 uncultured Bacteroidia bacterium | reverse complement strand
TGCGCCAGGGCCCTCAGTCTGACCCTCGTTAAACCAGCCGTAACGCGAGTTTCCGATGACGGCGACAGCAAAATTCTGGATTTTCACCATCTTCTCAAGTATACAATCCTCATCGAAAGCGCCACAGTCACAGCCTTGTGTGTGGAAGAACGTATAGTTGTGGTCGACACCATTGGCGCTGGCAAAATCGCTGTTGGAGATGCCATACCAGCCTGCCACATAACCTGTGTTGGCGTGACCGTCGTGGTGCACGTAGCTTGTACCTGCGTTGATAGCCTGTTTCAGCAACGAACCACTCCAGTTACCCTGCTCCTCATAAAGTTTTGTGAAGTCGTAAGACTCCGGATATCCGAGGGTTGTGTATCCGTTGTCATCATGCAGGCCGATAAGGAGCTCGAGATAGTCCGAGCCGTTTGAGGTTGGGTTATCGTAGAGATGCTCACCTGCCAAAATCACCTTATGGAACTCGCCGAGCACCGGTGTCTGCTGATACGACAGGGTCTTATGAATCATATTCTGAAGGTCGGTGGCGTTGTTAAACGACATACGGCTGACGCCAATCTCAGGATAGAGGTCGTCCTCTCCTGGCTCGCCATAGCGCCCGACGTCACATGGCAGTAGAAACCGCGGTAAGGCACGAGGTCGACATCACCGCCCAACACCACCATGACGATACCGTTGTTCTGGTATTCCTGTATGATGTAGTTGCGTATCTTATCCTGGTTGTCGACACCTGTCATGGTAGCGTAAATGTCTGACACTAAAGCGATTCTGTTACGCATACCGATAGAATTGTAATAATTGCAATACTCGCTGTAGCCATCAACAAACTCCGACGTGGTGATGATAAGCAGGTCGTATGCGTTCACCTCACGGCCTCTTGTCTGGTATGTTTCAACCATCTCAGGGTTCTGGGCGAGGCGTTTCACCATGTTTTTAACCTCTGGAGTGCCCCAAAGCATCGCGCTGTGGTCGGCTCTCGAAGCCATAGTGTTCACACGCACTTTAGCTGTTTTAGCATACATCACCTTACCTTCCGAAGGGATGTATTGCACTGGTGTGAACGATGCCAAGGCAAAGCCGTATCCGTTTTTGTATTGGGTTGTCACAACACCATGATTTTCAGCAGGATACACGCTTCGAAGGCTGATATGGAAAGAGGTTTACATTGCCTTCAATCTCTTGAAAATCAGAGAGTTCGACAACAATTGACTCAGCCTCTGTGCCTTGTGGCAGCATCAAGCTGACTGCCTTGTATGGCAATGAAGGATTACCGGCCAAAGCGGTCTGCATACAGCCTTCAAAGCCGACTTGCTGATAGCCACGAAGCATCGTAACTTGCGGATTATCAAAGTGATAAGTCTTCTCGACTGTCTGAGCCGTCATCATCAGGCCCATCATCGACAGAACAAGCAAAAAAGTAAGTTTTCTCATTTTATTCTTTTTTTTAATGATCAATCTAAAAGCGTGCAAAGGTACACTTTTTTTATTAAATAGGTGCTTTTTTTTCAAAAAAATAACATCTCGAACCGATTTATTTGTAATTTTGTAGTATGAAAACGAAGATTTACATATTATTATTGATTATCATGGCTTCGTGCTCGTCGCCAAAGCGTGACGACATTGATATAAAGGTCGATAACTTATTGAGTCAGATGACGTTAGATGAGAAAGTCGGGCAGCTTTGTTGTCCGATTGGCTTCAATCTTTACGAAAATAAAGATTATAAAACGCTCATCGACACCTTGCCTGTTGGCGGCTTTTGGGCAGTGTTGCGTGCCGATCCGTGGTCACAGAAGACGTTGGAGACCGGTCCTGACGCTCGGAAGTCAGCGTTGATTTTCAATGAGATGCAACGTTATGCCGTAGAGCACACGCGTCTCGGCATCCCGATATATTTTGCCGAGGAGTGTCCGCATGGTCTGATGGCTGTTGGGGCCACCGTGTATCCGACGGGCTTGGGCATGGCGTCGACGTGGGACGAAGATCTCTTATATAAAATAGGTGATGCCATCGGTGAGGAAGCTGCTGCCAGAGGCGCAAAATTCGGGTATGGGCCAGTCATTGACATCGCCCGAGACCCGCGCTGGTCGAGGGTTGAGGAGACCTTCGGTGAGGATCCTTATCTCTCGGGGACGCTGGGCGGCGCCGTCATCAGAGGCATGCAGAATCATCTGGGAGCCACAGTGAAACACTTTGCGGCGTACGGCATACCCGAAGGCGGGCACAACGGCGCCGCCTCACAAACGGGACCAAACACCTTGGCAACAGACTACCTGATGAACTTCGAGATAGCTGTTAAAAATGGTGCAAAAAGCATCATGACATCATACAACGCCATCGACGGCGTGCCTTGTACATCAAACAGCTACCTGCTTAAAGAAGTTCTACGCAAGCAATGGGGCTTCAAAGGCATAGTGTTCTCCGACCTCGGCAGCATCTGGGCATTGCACAGCACACACAGGACGGCTGAAAACCAATTGGTTGCGACTGCCCAAGCCATCAACGCCGGTGTCGACATCGACCTCGGAGCATCCAACTACGGCACATTCCTGAAGACAGCCGTCGAAAACGGCATGGTGCCAATCGAAAACGTCAACGAGGCGGTGCGACGCATCCTTCGTTTCAAATACGAGATAGGATTATTTGACAATCCATATCTCGAGGTACCTGACGACGGAGCATGGCATGCCACGTCAGATCTGGCATTGCAGGCGGCACGCGAATCCGTGGTTTTGTTGAAAAACGACGGCATTTTGCCGTTATGTAAAGACGCACGGCCGTGCGTCTCAACAATCGCCGTCATCGGGCCTAATGCCGACAACATTTACAACCAGCTGGGCGACTACACCGCGCCTCAGGATCCTAACGACATCGTCACAGTGCTCAAAGGCATCAAAAAACGTGCCAAACCCGACATAAAAATCATATATTCGAAGGGCTGCTCCATCCGCGACACCCACGACGCAGATTTCCAAGACGCTATAAACACAGCAAAATCAGCTGATGTCACCATCTTGGTGGTCGGAGGCTCGTCGGCACGCGACTTCAAGACATCGTATGAGTCGACAGGCGCCGCTCTCGTCGACGACCACATCTCCGACATGGACTGCGGCGAGGGCTATGACCGCGAGTCACTCGAGCTGTCAGGACTGCAGGAAGACCTCATCAAAGAGATGGCAA
Source organism: uncultured Bacteroidia bacterium (assembly GCA_902787095.1). Classification (GTDB taxonomy): domain Bacteria; phylum Bacteroidota; class Bacteroidia; order Bacteroidales; family F082; genus Limimorpha. Next base: position 2,539 of record CADAFC010000118.1, on the reverse strand, counting down.
AGCTGCATAAGCCGCTGATAATCATATATATCGAAGGCCGCCCGATGCTCGAAAACACCGCCAGCGAGGTCGCCGACGCACTCATCACCGCCTTCTACCCCGGAGAGCAAGTCGGCAACGCCATAGCCGACGTCATCTTCGGAAACTATAACCCAGCCGGACGTCTGCCGATATCTCAGCCTCGCCATACTGGCCAGATACCTGTGTATTACTCACAGCCCAAACCACACGACTATGTCGAAGGCGAGAGCTCGCCACTCTACTGTTTCGGCTACGGACTAAGTTATACTACATTTGAGTATAACAATCTGAATATCAATAAATTAAATAACGTGATAGTGGTCTCATTCGACGTCAAAAACACAGGAAACTATGACGGTGACGAGGTGGTGCAGCTATACCTCCGCGACGAATACGCCACAATCACGCCGGCAGAGAAACTGCTTAAAGGCTTCAAACGTATTTTTATCAAAAAGAATGATACTCAACATGTTACACTGACTATCCCGACCGAAAAACTCGAACCGGGAGAGTTCACAATCATGGTGGGAGCCTCATCGGACGACATCCGACTGAAAGAAAAAATTGATATTTGACTTGTTTTTTAAATAAAAAATGTATCTTTGCGGTATGGATATGCTCATTTTAGTACCGAAAACGACCAACCGTCTACACTATATCTTTGACTTGATAATCAAAGAGTTACTTGGTATTTCATATAAATTCACGACCGACAACGAGACGTTCACCTCGTATGACGGGCCGAAGTTACACTACGGAAACAACCAGTTTTGGAGTGAGCCTTTCCAGAAAGCCACCGACATACTTTTCCAGCACGACATAGCCGAAAAAGACATCAAAATCATTGAGTACAAAGACGTTAAGGCGATTTTTCCCGTTTACAACGAAAAATCCATATTCCCGTTCGACATCTTCGCGGCCTCGTTTTACATCGTGACACGTTACGAGGAGTATCTGCCGCATATCAACGACAAGTTCGACCGTTTTCAAGCGAAGGACTCTATCTTGGTGAAAATGAACATGTTAGAGAAACCATTGGTCAACATTTGGGCTATCGAACTCGGCAATATCCTCACTGCGATTTATCCCGATCTGAAGTTGAAAAAGAAGACCTTCACCTTCGTCCCCACCTACGACGTGGATGCGGCCTGGGCCTACAAAAACAAGGGAATCTTCAGAACCACCGCGGCTTTCGCACGTGACATCATCAACTTGGACTTCAAGGAATGTAAGAGACGCTGGAAATCAATCATCGGATACGATAGCGACCCGTTCGACACCTTTGACCACCAATTGGAGTTGCAGAAAGAGCTGCATCTGCATCCGAAATATTTCATCCTCTGCGGTGAATACGACCTCAACGACAAGAATATCACATTGAGAAACACCAACTTCCAGAATCTCATCAAACGTCTGGGCGACTATGCGAACGTCGGCATCCACCCTTCGTATTCGTCATATCTCAACAAAGAAAAGGTGAAGACCGAGGTCACGAACCTCTCGAAGGTGCTCAACCGCGAGATCACGATGAGCCGTCAGCATTTCCTAAGACTGCGTCTGCCGTTGAGCTATCAAATCTTGATTGATTTGGACATAACCGACGATTACTCAATGGGTTACGCCACTTTGGCAGGCTTCCGCGCCGGCATCGCCGACACATTTAAGTTCTTCGACCTCGAACACGACAACGTCACAAATCTCAACATACACCCGTTTGCCCTGATGGATGGCACCATGCGCGACTACCTCGACCTCAACATCGATGAGTCATACGAGAAAGCCGCCAAACTCATCCAAGAAGTGAAAAACGTGAACGGTACATTCATACTTCTGTGGCACAACGAGACGCTCAGCGACGAGAAACGCTGGGGCGGCTGGAAAGCACTATACCATAGAATCCTCGACTGCGCATTGGACAAGTCATGATACGCTATTTAACTCATAATCAGATAGATACGCAACGTTGGGACGACTGCATCGAGAAAAGTCCCGACGCTTTGGTCTATGTCTGGTCATGGTATCTCGACGTGGTACATCCCGACTGGGAAGCCCTCGTTGAAGACGATTATGAGACCGTGATGCCGCTCGCAGGTGGCAGAAAATTTGGGATAAATTATCTGTTTCAGCCTTTTTTTACACAAAAATTTGGTGTTTTTGGCAAAAACAAGGTGTCAACAGACAAGATTCAAGAGTTTTTAGAGGCAATTCCGGAAAAATTTCAGTTTGCTGAGTTCCGCCTTAATGGCCTTAAGGGCGTTAAAGGCATTAATGGCGTTAAGGGCCTTAACCATCGCAATATCGAGCTTGATTTAAGCCCTGAATATAGTGTTTTGGCTGGAAACTATCACTCCAACACAAAACGTAATTTAGCGAAAGCGAAAAAAGAAAAAATAGAAGTATCAGATATGGTAGAACCATCAGTGATTGTTGACCTTTTCAGAAAAAACAGAGGAGCTCGGATCACAAAATGGGGCGATGCGGAGTATGAAAGGCTGCTGAGCTTGGTCGAAGCAGCAAG
>CADAFC010000117.1 GCA_902787095.1 uncultured Bacteroidia bacterium | reverse complement strand
CCATCGGTAAAATAGATATCCCAATGGTCCTGTCCTGCACGTCCTGACCAATTGATTGTTGCCGTCGTGGAAGTATAGCTATCCAAAACCAAATCTTTGGGAGCAAGGCTTGTTGAATACTCTGCAAAACAAAAATCATCGACGTAGAGATAATTCGATTCGATATTCCTTCTCACTGAAATGTATTTCGTGTTTGAAGGAAACACTTTGCTATAGAATGTCCATTTTGCATCGCTTGCTGTAACAACCTCTTCTCCATATTCGAAGTGGCTGATTCCGTTGTCCGTTGTAGAGTATCCCACTTGAAACGATTGAGGATAGTACGTGTTGTTGTTTTTATAATAAAACTCAACCAAAAGACCATTTGCCGTCAATGACAATTCGGGTGAAACGAGGTATTGATACTGGTCATTTGTTCCGTAAAACTGAAAATAGCAGTCTCCGGAATGGCCTGTCCCTGAGGCGATGCCAAGTTGGAAACTGAACCCACCCATACTCCAACCTTCTGCAGACAGATCATAATTCTCAAACCCGTATTCATACGGTAAAGTTTTCTGCGCCCTCGTCACCAAAGGCAGTCCGAAAGCCAAAATAATTAAAAACAGTAAAGCTTTTCTTTTCATCTTATAAGATTTATTTGTTTGATTTTCAATGATTTAATTTCAAATGAATAAAAATGTTCTCACATTTTATCACCTGCAAAAATATCTTGAAAAAAACAAATAAAATAAGGAGAAAACTCCTCAATTTCTGAAAAGATATCAACAATCAGCTGATCAATCCGACTCTGAAGGCATACAAGATTAGCTCGTTGGTCGATTTCACCCCTACTTTGGCGAAAATTGTGCTTTTCATATTTTCGACGCTGTGAGGTGTGACGTTCATCTCCTCGGCTATCTGCTTGGCATTCAATCCGTTGGCACAGAGTGTCACCAGTTCCATCTCACGCCTGGTAAGGCTTTTCATTGTTTCATAATCGGCTTTAAGGTCGTCTTCGATACGCATCAGACCTTCGCCGGTGTAGTCGTGACCTTGCATCACCGAGTTGAGCACTACAGCGATCTCCTCCGGGTTGACGCTCTTACTCATGAATCCGTTGACCCCGGCATCCATCAGCTGTTTGAGGATAGCACCGCCCGCCTCACCTGAGAGTATCACGATCTTAGCCTCTATATGAAGACGTTTGACTGCATCGATGACATCCATTCCGGTGCCGTCGGGGAGCACATAATCGAGCAACACCAAATCGATGTCCTTGCCGTGTTTCTCAAGGAAATCTACGGCTTGAGCCACATTCTCAGCCTCCGACAAAATCCTGTGTTTGATGTCGGAACCGCTCAATGTCATACGGATGCCGAGTCTGCAAACAGGCTGATCCTCGACAATAAGTATTCGTATCTCTTTGTCAATCTTTTCAATCATCTTTCCAACATTTTGTTTTTTATACTGAAACTGACCGTCGTGCCTTTGTCTTTAGCGCTCTCGATGGTGATCTTGCCGCCTATTTTGTCGACAAACTGCTTGCTCACGAACAAGCCAATGCCGGTGCCCGTCTCTCCGCTGGTGCCTTGAGCCGACGAGGTCATGAAGTTGAAAATCTTCTCGAGTTTCTTCTCGCTGATGCCCATGCCGTTGTCGGCCACCGAGAGCCATATTCTTTCACCTTTATGTACAGCATTGATGACAATCTCGCCATTAGGATATGAGAACTTCACTGCGTTTCCGAGCAGATTCTGAAGCACCAGACTCACCACGTTCATGTCGTCGTATGCCGTCAGATAATGAGGCACATCGTTTGTGACTTTCAGCGACTTTGCTCCTATCGCCGCCGCCTGTGTCTTGATGCAATCCTCAACTAACTCATTGACGTTAAATTGTTTAGGTGTCACAACACTGTTGGCCAGCTCTTGTTTCACCCATTGTATGATGTTTTCCATACGATCTTTCAACGCCTCCGCCGACGAACGCAGCATCATAAGTTGGGCTTTCTTGTCGGTGTCCATGATGGACTCATAACCGTCGGTGATGCCGCGCAACACCTGGCACATGGCCCCAACAGGTGTCTTCACGTCGTGCGAGACTATAGACAGCAGATGGCTCTTAGTCTCGTTGAGATGCGCCAGCTCTTTGTTGCGTTTCTTTCTGACCATCGCAAGCCGGTACCATATCATAGCGATGATTAAAAGCAATAGTGCCATTATCGTCAACACCATGATATACAATCTGTTACGTTTCGATTTTTCCTGTTCCAGCTCCAGGGCGTGTTCTTTTTCAGCCGTTGCATAGCGCACCTGATAGTCACGGATGAGCTGCTGTTGGTTCTCGTTGAAGATTGAGTCTTTCATCACCATGCTTCGCTCGTAGTATTCCAATGCCAGGCGCGGATTGCGTTCACGTTCAATGCGATACGCTCCTTCGAGTGCTTCTTGGAGCAGCTCGTCATAATGATTCTCGTCAGCCATCGCGATAGCTTTGGCATAGTCGCCTTTCTGTAGATAGATGCTTGTCTCCAAAAACGTCTCGCCGTTATCTTGAGCGATAAGCAATGCCTCGTCCATCAAATAATCAGCCTCGTCATCACGTCCGACGAGCCTGTATGCTTTTGACAACGCGACTAACCTATTGATAATCTTATGAGGAGTGTCCTCATATCTCTGCGATAGGTCGAGCGACTGCTCGGCGAAACTTACAGCTTCCGGGTTATTTTGAGCTATGCGCACCTCGGCGAGATTCTGGTAATAGGTCGCCAAATCGAGATTCGAGGCTGTGTCGCTAACTCCAACAGTGCCAAGCATCTCGATGCATTTCAAGTACATCTCTTCGGCCGTCTCCAGTTCGCCCATCGCAAGGTGAATCTCCGCGATATTGTTCATCACATACCGTTTGTTGACCACTGCCATGTCGCCTCCGATCTCATCCATGAGGTCGCAACAGCGGTTGTAGCACTCTATTGCCTTGTCAAGCTGGCCAAAACGCTGGTAGGCATTTGCCAATGTCATGATGCATCCCGCTTCGTTGAAGAGGTCACCAATATTCTGATAATGCTCTATTCCGATTTCAGAATATTGTATAACATGTTGAAAATCATTGTTGTTGAAATAATACAGAATCATTGTGCGCAACACCTTCATCTTGATTTCGTCTTTGTCGGTCTCGATGGTGAAATTCGGTTCGCGTCCGATGACCTCGTCAATCGCCACTGCCGCACGATAGGCCGCCTCACCTCTGTTTCGCTCAAAAACGCCATACAAGCTGTCGAGGTCTTGGGCAGATGAGCCAAACCAATATGCAGTTAATATCGATAACAACAACAATTTTCTCATGATTTTCAAACTATATTCAACACTCTGCTGTCGCGTTCTCCAATCGTTTCATCATAGAGAACATAAAGATGGCCGAAATCACACAAAGCACTATCAAGACGCCCCAAATCATAACTAATGACAATCCAGTATTCCAAATCGAGCTGATGACTGAAGTCAGATAGTTGCCTATGGCGGTGGCGCCAAACCACAGTCCCATCATCAGACCTTTTAGTTTCGGAGGAGCCACTTTCGACACGAAGGAGATTCCCATCGGGCTGAGCAGCAACTCGCCGAATGTCAGCACCAAATAAGTGGAAATCAGCCAGTTAGGTGATACCAAAATTGGGCTTACGCCGCCAGTGGCCTCAAGCTCTTTCGGTGAAGGCAAGCCGACAGAGGCAGCCGCCATCACGCAGTAACCCAAGGCCGCCACAAGCATTCCCATAGCAATCTTACGTGGTGCCGAAGGCTCTTTGCCTTTCTTCGCCAAGGCACTGAACAACGCCATCGATACTGGCGTCAATGCCACCACAAAGAACGGGTTGAAATGCTGGAATATCTGCGGAAGCAACTCGACGTTGTCGTCAACGGTGACAGCTTTATACCATACGCCCGCCGCACATGCCGCAAGCAGCAGTCCTGACAACAGTTTCCCTTTATTCGTATCGCTTTGAAATATTCCAAATAAGGCATAAACGCCGACGGCAATCATCGCCAACGTCCAGACGTCGAAGCCGATTCGAGTCCAGCCGGTGGCAACGGAAGCTGTGTAGTCACGAGCGAAATACGTCAGCGTCAAGCCGGCCTGCTGGAACGCCATCCAGAAGAAGATTACGACGGCAAACACCAGGAACAGCGCCACGACACGGTCTTTGGTCTGCTTTGGAGTAAGCTCGACGACCTTCTCCTCAGTTGCCGCCTGCTTGTCCTTGCGCACGTCAACGTGTTTGAATGTACTGCGGAAGCCGAAATAGATGGCTATCGAGAGTATCAACGAGATGCAGGCCACGCCGAAGCCGTAGCTGTAAGCCACTGATAATGAGTCGATATGGTTCTGGCAGAAGGCTGTCATGTCGCCGCCGAAACCTGGCTGATAGCCCGCCAAAGTCTCCAGACGTGCCATGCCATCAGCGTTTATAGTGCCATCAAGGAACTGATGCGCCAGCGATGGGATGTTGGCATCGTAGGTGTAGCCGCTCTTTCCAAGAAAGAGGTTGGTGACAGCCGTCGCCGTGGTAGGCGCAAACATCGAGCCTATGTTTATCGCCATGTAAAACAGGCTGAAACCGCCGTCACGTTTGGCGGCGTATTTGGCGTCGTCGTAGAGGTTGCCCACCATCACC
>CADAFC010000116.1 GCA_902787095.1 uncultured Bacteroidia bacterium | reverse complement strand
CCATGAGGTGGCGATGGAGTACGCTTTTATGCTTGATTTGCTTGAAAAATGATAATATACCAACTGTTCCCAAGAGTGTTTGGTGCCAGCGGCAAGAAAAAATGCGGCACTTTCAGCGACATCAATGATAAAGAAATTGAACGTATTAAGTCGCTGAGTGTCAGTCATATATGGCTCACTGGCGTGATTCGTCACTCGGGATGGCGCGACACTAACCCCGCCGTCACCAAGGGAAATGCAGGCTCACCTTACGCCATCGTCGATTACTATGACATCGACCCCGACCTCGCCGACAACGAGGAGAAAAGAATGGAGGAGTTTGAAAAAACAGTCAAACGTATTCATTCTCATGGACTTAAAGTGATAATCGATTTCGTTCCAAATCATCTTGCACGTGAATATAAAGGCGGTTTCACCGACGATAACTTCTATGTATTGCCGAATCAGAAGTTCGTGGCACCGACAGTGGATGGTGGGAAATACTGCGAATATCCTGCAAAAGCTACCGGAAACGACGTGTTTTCACCCACACCGTCATTGAACGACTGGTACGACACTGTGAAACTGAACTACACCAACCGTGACACATGGGATAAGATGCTGAAAATCATGCTGTTCTGGTGCGGTAAGGGTGTCGACGGATTCCGTTGCGACATGGCTGAGATGGTGCCCGTGGAGTTTTGGCGCTGGGCTATTGCCGAAGTGCGTAAATCATTTAGTGTCATAATGATAGCGGAAATTTACCAGCCTTATTTGTATAAAAGTTATGTTGAAGCAGGCTTCGATTATCTGTATGACAAGGTCGGGCTGTACAACACATTGGAAAACATATATCGTTATGGTCAGCGCGCCGATACCATCTCGGATGTTTGGAAGGGTCTTAACGGATTGGATGACAATATGTTACGTTTTATGGAGAATCATGACGAGGTGCGTCTGGCGTCACGGTTTTTCATGCAGAAGCCAGAGAACGCATTCCCGTTTGTGGCATTGTCGGCATTAATGAACCGTGGTCCGTTCATGATTTACAATGGTCAGGAATATGGTGAGGATGCCGCGGATTCGGATAACGGCCGTACCTCAATATTTGATTACGTGTATATGTCATCAATGCATTGTACAGATGCGATTCATCGCGTTTCTATATTCGAATTTTATCGTAAATTGTTGAATTTCAGGGAAAATCATCCTGCTATCATGCAAGGTGCATTCTACGATCTTATGTGGGCGAATCCGTGGTACAACAATTTCGACCCGCAATATGTGTATGCGTTTTTGCGCTATTATGGCAATGATAAGTTGTTGATTGTCATCAATTTCAACCTCCATGAGGGCAGAAATGTGACAGTGTCAATCCCTGAAGACGCGCAAAAATTAATGGGAGGTTGTAATGATAAATATGAAATATCATTAAAACCCGATGGTTTTAAAATAATAACAATATGATAATTGTAAAGACGCACGGCCGTGCGTCTCTTCAAAATAAAAAACAATGAAAATCGTTGACAATGACAATTGGCTGTCTCCTGTGGCAGATGAGGTTCAAAAACGTTACGACCGTTATCGTAACCGATTGGAAACCATAGAGAAACAATATGGCAGTCTGGACAGATTCGCCTCCGCACATGAGTTTTTCGGTTTCCATTACGACCGTATTCGCCGAGGCTGGTGGTACCGCGAATATGCGCCGGCAGCCCATTATCTGTCGTTGTACGGCGATTTCAATGGCTGGAATAAATACGAAAACCCGCTCGAAAACGTAGGGAATGGCATCTGGGAATTGTTTTTGTCTGATTCAGAGTATAAAACCAGGCTGGTGCACGGCAGCCTGATGAAAGTGCTTGTGCAGTCGAGCATTGGTGAGCAGGATCGTATACCTATTTATATAGAAAGAGTTGTGCAGGACGAAAACACCAAAGATTTCGCGGCACAGTTTTGGAATCCTGAAAAACAGTATATATTTGAAAATCAGACACCTGAATTAACAGATGAACCACTGCTGATCTACGAGTCGCATGTCGGAATGGCACAGGAAAAAGAGGGCGTTGGCACTTATAATGAGTTTATTGCCAATGTGTTACCTCGTGTCAAGGCGGGTGGATACAACGCTGTTCAGCTCATGGCGATAGCCGAACATCCTTACTATGGCTCGTTCGGTTACCATGTGTCGAATTTCTTTGCCGCCAGCTCGCGTTTCGGTACTCCGGAAGAACTGAAAAAGCTGGTGGATACAGCTCATGGCATGGGATTGCTTGTCATCATGGACCTCGTGCACTCGCATACGGTGAAAAACGTTCGTGAAGGAATCAATCTCTTCGATGGCACTGAATATCAATATCTTAAACCTGGCATGGAGGGTGTTCATCCTCAATGGGACTCTAAGCTTTTCGACTATGGGAAGACCGCCACATTGCAGCTTTTGCTCTCAAATGTGAAGTATTGGCTTGACGAATATCACTTCGACGGCTATCGTTTCGATGGCGTGACCTCGATGTTGTACAAAAACCATGGCATAGGCGAGACCTTCGACAGCCCATGGAAATACTTCGGCGACGGCGTTGACAATGATGCGGTGACATATCTCCAGCTTGCCAATAAACTGATTCATGATATTGACAATCAGAATGTTACGATAGCTGAAGACGTGAGCGGTATGCCAGGAATCTGCGCCCATATTGAGGACGGCGGCATGGGATTTGACTACCGCCTCGGTATGGGATTGCCTGATTTCTGGATAAAAGTGCTGAAAGACCAGAGCGACGAACAGTGGAATATGCATGAGTTTTTCTTCACCATGACCAACAGGCTTTATGATGTGAAGACAGTGGCTTACGCTGAGTCGCATGACCAGGCGCTGGTGGGCGATAAAACGTTGGCTTTCAGGCTTATGGACAAAGAGATGTACTTCGCGATGTCTAAAGACCAGCAGAATCTCATCATCGATAGAGGCATAGCGTTGCACAAGATGATTAGGTTTTTCACCATCACCCTTGGTGGCGATGCCTGGCTCAACTTCATGGGCAACGAGTTCGGACATCCGGAATGGATCGACTTCCCGCGAGACGGCAACGGTTGGAGTTACAAATACGCCAAACGCCAGTGGTCACTGGCTGACAATGAATGTCTGAAGTACCAATGGCTGGGCGATTTTGACAAGGCGATGCTCGATTTTGTGAAAAAAACAAAGGTGATGCAGTCGGCACCAGCGTGGCTCCTGAATGTCGATGAGGACAACAAAACCATCGTTTTTGAGCGAAATAACCTCATTTTCGTGTTCAACTGGGGACAAAAATCGTTGCCGGGATATATTATTAATGTTAAGCAGACCGGCGACTACGAAATCGTCTTCAGCACTGATGAGAAACGCTTCGGAGGCTTTGAAAACATTGACGAAAGCGCAGTTTTTCCATCAGAAAAAAATGGCGATGCTGTTACCATGAAGATATACAACGTGGCCCGCACAGCGGCGGTTTATAGTGTAAAAAAATGATGTTTTCTGAAAAAAAATGTTGCACAATTAAAAATAATGTATAACTTTGCAAGTTGGAAACAACTTTTAATAATTGGAAACAACTTTAAAAATTAAATATCATGAAAAAATTTACATTAGTAGCAGCATTATTGCTGATTAGCGTTTTCGCTTTTGCACAGAAACCAGTCAGATTTGGTGTTTATGTAGGTGAAGCAACTCCTTTTGGCGACATGGCAAGTGGTATAGCCAAGAAGACATCAGATTACCCATTGGGAGATCTTTCGAAATGGGCTCTGTCAAATGTCAAAGAAGGTACAGACGGTTATGCAGGTCTCGGTTTTAATGTCGGATTCGATGTCACAGTGACTCTTCCTGTTGAAGGTCTTGGCGTTTTCGGCGGCATCGATATCTTCTATAACTTGAACAACTCAGCTTTGAGAGATGCTTTGGACGAGTATGCAAGAAATGAAGTTAAAGTGGTAGACTATGTATCAGAAGTCAATTACGTCAAGCCTCATTTCATCAATATCCCGATTTTGTTCGGTTTGAATTATCTCCACAACTTCAACCATATTGTTGGTATCTGGGGTGAGGCAGGCTTGGGTCCTAACTTCAGAATGATCTCAAGATATGAAAAGAAAACCGACTACAACAGAGCAATGGATATTATGCTTCCAGACGGTGAAATTGTCACATGCATTGAGAAAATAGAAGGTGCGACATATAAGAGCGCTGTTACCTTGGGATTTAAAATCGGCGCAGGCGTAATGCTTTGGAACAGAATGAGCATTGGCATTGACTACTACAATATGGGAAAAGCCAAGATTGAAGCTACTGGAGTTTATGAGCTGGGTGGCACCGATTATGCTGATAAGATATATACCAGCAAGACAATCAAGGGTGATAATGCATTATCAGCCTCAGAGCTTGTGGTAAGAGTCGGTTACCACTTCTAAAAACAAAAAAAGTTATCAACGTGTTGATAACTTTTTTTTATGTTGATAAATAAATGTCGAAGATATTCAGAAAACATTTAACTTTGCGAAGTGTTTGGTAACTAAACTAAAAAAAGATAAGGCGTAATTAAAATTATTAAAAGATGAAAAAATTATTCATTACAATCGCATTCGTAGCAGCAGCTATGTTCGCAAACGCACAGTTCTTTGTAGGTGGTAACCTCGGTATGGACTTTACAAGCGGAAAGTGGAAAGCAGAAGGAAATGGCGTGACAGTTACACAAGATCAGCCAAAAACTTTCGGATTCACATTTGCCCCATCAATTGGCTTCATGTTCAATGACAAAATGGGCGTCGGTCTCGACATTATGTTCGGTATGGATAAGGCTACTAACAAGGACTACACTGTAGATCCTGTCCTTACAACAACAATTAAGACAACTACATTTGGTCTGGCTCCTTATTTCCGTTATGTGTTTGCAGAAGTTGACAACTTCAAGTTCTACTGCGATGCAAAACTTTTATGGCAGATGGATAAACCAAAAGTAAAAGTTGAAGGTAATGGTATGACAGTTACAGCTGATGGTGCTAAGACAACTACATTTGGTGTCGGTATTGTCCCAGGTATGGCTTACATGCTCACAGACAATATCTCAATGAACTGCGCTCTCAACATTCTTGAGCTCGGCTTCGCAACATCAAAGACAGTTGACAAGAACCCTAATGGTGACGGTGTTGACTACACAACAACAAACAATGAGTTCGGTTTTGGTGTAAACGGTGCAACTCCTATCACAATCGGTTTCTTCTACACATTCTAATATCTAAAGTGTAATTAT
>CADAFC010000115.1 GCA_902787095.1 uncultured Bacteroidia bacterium | reverse complement strand
AAGTATCTGTCGAGTCGTTCTACATTGGTAATCAATATTTTCTGATGTATAACGAGGTGTTCAGAGACATCCGCATGGTGGGTGCTCCACCGTCAAACATCGGCAAATTCGGCGGCGACACTGACAACTGGGTATGGCCTCGTCATACAGGCGACTTCTCAATCTTCCGTATCTACGTCGGAAAAGACGGCAAACCTGCCGAATACAGCGAGGACAACGTGCCTTACAAGCCTGATTATCACTTCACTATCTCGGTCGACCTGCGCACACAGATTCTCGACATCTACAACAAATATCAGGAACGCGACGCAAAAGTCCGCATCCAATATGCCAACAAACACGCCAGCCTCGGCAACGGCTGGAAGAAATGGATGGGCGTCATCGAAGGCATCCGCAACTTCAAGGGAATAGAGAAAAAACAGGCATTCGAAGAGGCTTATATCAACTGGTGCCAGGAGACACGCGCCCGCATGAAATACTTGCACGCTCTCCGCGATTTTGACGCCGTCTACGCTGAATATGAGAAATATCGTATGGCAACGACATATTTCACTGAGGCGGGTTTGTCAATTGAAATAATTGAATTTGCTGCTAATATGGCAAAACTATCAGAGGTTACAAAAGATACTCCACAAGAAGAAATAGATGAACTTATCAGCGAATTGAAGGAGACTTCCGCTGCATTTTTCAAAGATTACTATCAACCTATAGACGAAGAGGTGGCAGTCACCATGCTTACGGCTTACCGCTCCGCACAGCCTGAAGATTTCCGTCCTGAGATTTTAAATGAGATTGACAAGAAATTTAAAGGCGATGTGAAGGCTTATGTTGATTATCTCTTTGGAAAAACAATGTTTACATCTGAGGAAAAAGTTAATAAGTTCCTTGACGAATTTAAACCTTCAAAAGTTAAAAAACTTGAAAAAGATCCGGCTGTTGTCGCTGCTAATAGCATGATGGACTTCTATGTTGAGAATGTTATGGCGAAATCGCGTGAATGCAACGCCAAGATCAACAACCTGCGCCGCGTCTACATGGAAGGCCAGATGAAGATGATTCCTGAGGTCTATCCTGAACGTAACCTCTACCCTGACGCCAACTTCACCCTCCGCGTGACTTACGGCAAAGTGGGCGGATTCAAACCTAAAGACGCTGTCACTTACCATCACTTCACCACCCTCGACGGTATCATGCAGAAAGAGAACCCCGACATCTACGATTACGTCGTAACCGACAGATTACATGAGCTTTACGAGGCTAAGGACTTCGGTCGCTATGCCGACAAAGACGGCACAATGCATGTGGCATTCATCGCCGGCAACCATACCACTGGCGGCAACAGCGGCAGCCCTATCCTCAACGCCAACGGAGAGCTCCTTGGCTTGAATTTCGACCGTACCTGGGAAGGCACCATGAGCGACCTCATCTACGACCCTTCGATATGCAAAAATATCAGCGTCGACATCCGCTATGTGCTGTTCCTCATCGACAAATACGCCGGCTGCACACGCCTCATCGACGAGATGACAATAGCTGAGTGAAATGGCTGAAAATCAATCGTTTAAAGAGCGGATGCTGTCGTGTGTCCGCTCTGCTACACCAAGCGCGCTCAAAACCATCTGGTGGCTCGTCAAAATCATGGTCGGAGTGTCATTCGGCATCATGCTGCTCCAATATTTCGGCGTCATAGCCTGGATTTCTGAGCAGCTGACCCCCCTGTTCTCACGATTCGGACTCCCCGGCGAAGCAGCCCTCGCCTATGTCTCCGGCTATTTTGTCAACTGCTACACCGCCATGGCCGTGATGAGCACCCTGCATCTCGACATGCGCGCAACCACGATTTTAGCCGTTATGGTGCTTTGTTCGCATAATATGATAGTTGAAACCACCGTGCAGGCAAAAACGGGCTCTAATGCCTTCAGAATCGTTGTAATAAGGACAATGTCGGCATTCATCCTGGCGTTTGTGCTGAACAAAATAATGCCAGGTGAGTTTGAAAACACCGTGTCCGATGCCGTATCAACCCAAAGCATCACCTTCATGGAGATGCTCAAAAACTGGGCCTGGCGCACCGTGAAGACCGTCGCCCTGATGGCAGTCCTGGTCTACGCCCTTACGCTTTTGCAAAGAATACTGAACGAATTCGGCATAATAGAGAAGATCTCCAACTTCCTGAAGCCTGTGATGGTGTTCTTCGGCCTGCCGCCTCGCACCGCTTTTCTCTGGCTCGTGGCTAACACCTTGGGATTGGCATACGGCGCCGCCGTTATGATCGACGAAACGGAAACCGGCAAAACCACAAAAGAAGAAAACGACATACTGAACCACCATATCGGGGTCTCCCACAGCAACCTCGAAGATCTGCTGCTATTCACAGCCATGGGAGGCAGCTTCCTCTGGATGCTCCTCTCCCGCTGGGCAATGTCACTCCTCCTCGTATGGGAAAGAAAAATAGAGAACAAACTCCGTAATAATAAAAATATGAGAAAAATCAGACCTTAGAAGGGACAGACTTCGAGACTGATTTTTCTCATATCTTATAAAATCTTTAGTCATCAATTTGAGGACCTTCGTCTTTCGCAGAAAGGCGGCAGTCCGAGAATGATGACTAAAGAATTTTACAATCAAAATAGGTCAACAATCTGTAAAAAATTCGGCAAAATGTAAATTTATATCGTACAAAATGCCGATTTTTACAAATTCTTGATGTATTCTATAGCTGCATCAAGTTGTGGCTTGAAATCACCGCCGTAGTTCTTGCGGAGAACGATCTGATCTGGCGTGTAACCGATGCCCTCAATCACTGTGCCGTTTATACGTGCCTCGAAAGTCGAAGTGTAGACATAGTGATGCATTGTATTAATATCGCCAAACGGACTGCCATAGTTGAGATTGATAGAAGAAACAGCCTGCAGAGGCCCTGTGGCACCGTAAGTGCGCTCGCCAATGGTATGGCTCGTCGGAAGCACTTTCTTGATAATCGATGTCTCAATCTCACCCATACTGACGGAACTGAGGTCGCACAACACCACGTATGGTATGTTCTCAGCTGTGAGGTCGCGATGATAACGGCTCTGCGGATAGATGTAATATGGAGTCCAAACAGAGTGCTCATATCGTCCCGGACCTTCTTTATATCTTGTCTGCATCACCTCAGTGGTCTCGTTGATGAATGAACCCAACACGTAGTCGAGGTCGTCCTGGCAGCCTCCTGTGTTGGCTCTGTTGTCGAGTATGATGCCTGCCAGCTGTTCACGCGGAGTGTCTCTCACAGCCTCAAGCCAATGCCTAATGACCGTAGCTGCCTGCTGCGTCTCCTGACTGTTGCCGTCCATGAGATATGAAATAGCGGCACACGACTGCCAGAGATAAGGTATCTTGCGTCCGTCAGGAAGCTTGATGAGACTGTAATGATACATCGCATACGTATTCAGTTCCGGAATAGTTCCTACGAAATTCTCGTCAGCCTCAAGTTCATAGTTCAGACCCATTTGCTGAACATTTAAATACATAAGTATTTGTGAAAAAAACGTGGGTTCAACAAAATAATCTCGTGTTTCAGTTTCAAGAACTCCCGGACTGACATAAAATTCATGCATGGTGTCAGACGCGGCTGGGAATAGATTCTTGATACGAATGTTCATGTGATGGTCTCTCAAACCGCCCATAGCGCCAGTGTAGAGATTCTTGAGTTCGTCGACCCTAACCTCCTGACCGGCATAATGCTTCGCGTCAAGAGCCTCAAACCTCGGCATATACTCGCTGTAAACAGCATCCCAATCGGTGTCGTCAACATCCCAAAAAACATAGCCTGTGCTGATACATTTCCAGAGATATTCAAACTGTGTCGAATAGTTGTGATAAGCCAAATCGCCAGTCTCGCCAATATAAGGATGATAGTCAGCCTGCTTGCGGCAACCGCCCAAAACAAGGGCTGCCATAGCCAATATGATAATAGTTCTTTTCATTGTCTTGTGGTTTTAAAATTTATAATAAACGCCTAATGTCAGTGAAAGGGTGTTCAAATAGCGAGGGTCGCTCAGATGCTTGTATCCCTTGTGATAGCTTACAAGGTCATAATAAAACATTCCGTCAAGGTTGACACCTATCTGTTCTGTGATGTCATAGCTCAAACCGACACCGCCCACGAGTCCCGCCGTGAAACGCCTGTCCTCGCTGTTGAAATCACGTTTTTCGTTGAAATCACAGAAATAGACATAATAATCTGTCATCCAATATGTCGTGCCTTTTAGCTTAGTCTGCATCCAATAGCCGATAAAACCGCCGCAAAGCAGATGCCCGCGCAGTTTATCGTTGCCAAACGAGAGGTCAGCAGTCACCGGAAGCATCAGGTAGTCGTTGCGATACTTGGTGTAGACAGGGTCAAGATAGTTGAGGTTGCGGTCCATACGGTGCGAACGTCTCATCCAGCTCAGGTCGGCGCGGACAGCGAGCCAGTCATAAAACATATACTTGCCTTGGATACCAAATTCAAAGCCGCTCATCGCCGAATAACTCTCGTCGATACGACCCAAATTGGTGCGTGTGGTGGAGGTCTGCGTCCAGCCTCCCTTGACGCCTGCAACCCATTGTGCGCTGGCGCCCAGACTCATCATCAATGCTAATGCTAATAATAACTTTTTCATATTTATTTCTTTTTAATTAATTGTTTTTGCGCTTGCGTGCAACGGCGTAAGCGCCTCCCAATGCTGTAAGCACCAGCAAACCGCTGCCTAATGGCGCGGGAGCGTTGTTTGTGTCGCCTATATACGTGTTAGGCATCGCCAGGCCCACAGATGACGGGTCGCTGTCGCGTGAACTGCTCTCCCAGTTGTTGAAGAAAGCGTCATTGTTTTGTGCCATCGCACCAACCGACATTGTAATTGTCAATGCTATTGTGAATAATAACTTTTTCATATTTAGTAATTTTTTTATTTATTTATATCTTTTGTTTGTTCCCGTCACATTTGTTTGAGTTTCCTCCCTCTCCCTCCGGTCGAGGTCGGAATGACAACGGTCTTTCCAATGGCAACGTTGTCATTCCGAACCCCGAAGGGGTGAGGAATCTCATTCAATGTTATCTAATAACTATCTTTTGTGTCTTCTCATTCAGTTTCAAGATGTAAACACCAGTTGTCGACGGCTTTTCAACAGTCTGCACGCCGTTCACGTGCTGGTTCATCACCATGCGTCCCATCACATCGAACACCTGGAGCTC
>CADAFC010000114.1 GCA_902787095.1 uncultured Bacteroidia bacterium | reverse complement strand
CACTGCCGAAATCAGCGTTATTGCCGACAGCACAAGCCGTAAGCCCAAGGTGCTCTTCGTCGGCGACTCGTTCATTTTCGCTTTCGAGTGGATGACAGTTAAGAAAGACCTGATTTCATATTACGAAAACTGGTTTTATTACGATAAAGTCTACAAAGGTCTTGATAAAAAACAATATAGCATCAATGATATCAACAAATTGAGAAGTGTTTTGAATGTCGATTTTGTAGTCTTGTATTATGTTGGTTATCAATGGTATACACAGACAAGAGCCTTTGTATCCGATATCTTGTCAAGCATCAAAGACCCTGAGCAGGTTGAAGTGGCTCTAATGATGAACCATATCGAAAGCGACCCCGAGTGGATGAAAATGATAAGAGAAAAAGCCCAACAAAACGGTATTTCAGACGAAAAACAGCTCGAACTCGACGCAAAATGGATGATTGAACATAAAAATTAAGTGTTATGGTATTTAGCAGCAACATATTCCTATTATATTTCCTGCCGCTTTTTCTGATATTCTATTTCGTTTGTCCGAAAAAGTTCAGAAACTATGTAATCTTACTGTTTTCGATAGTGTTTTATGCCTACGGCGCTCCTGATTTCATCTTGTTACTGCTTGGCTCCACCATCGCCAACTTCTATCTGGTTAAGGCGATGCGAAAAAACGAAAAACCCGGTTTGAAGAAGCTTTACTGCGCCATGGCAATCATCATCAGTCTCGGGCTTTTAGTTTATTACAAATACGCTATTACAAATACGCCAACTTCCTGATTGACAACATCAACGCACTCATCGGCTTGTTCGGCGCCAACGCCATCAGGATGGCGAAAGTGCTGCTGCCAATAGGCATCTCGTTCTTCACCTTTCAATCGATAACATACGTGATTGACACCTACCGTGGCAACAACGAGCCGATGGAGAAACTCACCGATTACATCGTTTACATTATGATGTTTCCGCAGCTCATCGCAGGTCCTATCGTGCGTTACTGCGACATCGAAGGGGAGATTCGTCATCGCGAATACAGCGCGCAGGAGTTTCTGCAGGGGTTCAACCGCTTCGTCATCGGTCTGTCGAAGAAGGTGCTCATCGCCGATGTCATAGGTTTCCAGGTAGATAAGCTCCTTGCCGGCAACCTAGCCATCATGGACAGCGGCACAGCCTGGATCACGATTGCAGCCTATACCATGCAACTGTATTTCGACTTCGCTGGTTACTCCGATATGGCAATCGGCTTGGGCAAGATCATGGGATTCCATTTCCCGGAAAACTTCGACAACCCGTACAACTCACAGAGTATCACCGAGTTCTGGCGTCGTTGGCACATGACATTAGGCGCATTCATGCGCAACTACCTTTACATCCCGTTGGGCGGCAACCGTTGTTCGAAACACCGTATGTATTTCAACCTCTGGGTGGTGTTTCTGCTCTCAGGACTTTGGCACGGCGCGAGCTGGAACTTCGTCATCTGGGGTGCTTACCACGGCATCTGGCTGGTGCTTGAGCGCATGGGATTAAAGAAATTCTACGAAAAAATCGGCAAGGCACCAAGTGTTATCATTACGTTCATAATAGCAATGGTGGGATGGGCAATCTTCCGTATCGAAGACCTCAACCAGGCTTTCACCTTTATCGGCCGACTCTTTGCCTTTGACTTCAGCACGTTCAGCATTAACGCTGACGCTCAGTTCTACACAACACTCATCGTGGCACTCGTATTCTCGTTCATGGTGCTGTTCCCGTTTGGAAAGAAGCTGCAAGACATCGTTTACTACAAGGAACACACTCTGTCAGGCACTATAATATCATGGGTTTTGGCGGTTTTCATGCTTCTTTTCTGCCTCGGAGCGCTCAACGCAGCCGGATTCAGCCCGTTCATCTATTTCAGATTCTGATATGAAAAAGACAGCCCTTAACATATTGTGTGTCTTGACTTTATGTATCTTCATCCTGATCTTCCTTCAGGATAAGGTACAGATTTTCTCACTTGAAAAGCTTAACGGTGTTTACAAGCCTAACGAAAAAGTGGAGCTCACCCTTGACAATCTCTATAACGGCAGTTATCAAAACAGCCTGGAAACCGACTTGCGGTTCGACTTCGGCTTCCGCGAGTTGCTGATCAGGTTTTACAACCAGTATTTATGGGATTTTTACCATAAATCTTCGAATTACACCGTCATGGTTGGCAAAGACAACTGGCTTTACGGTCGCGACGAGATTGTAAACTACTATCAAAGCGCGATGTACCAATACACAAAAGACCGAGACGCAATGAAACGACAGTTCGACCTGGAGGCGCAACGAATGTTTAAGGTGCAGAATATCCTGCAAGAATACGATATCTTCCTATTCGTGTCGCTTCTGCCGGCAAAAACGTTTGTTTTCTCCGAATATCTTCCCGAGAATCCGAGTCTGAGCCTACCTCCTTTTCATGGTTTTCAGTATTATCCGGGTGTTTTTGACAGTCTCGGCGTCAATTATATCAATATAGAGCAAATTTTTGAAAACGAGAAGGGTAAGACTGACTATCAGCTCTTTCCGAAATCAGGCAAGCATTGGACCAATGTGGCATCGGCTCACGCTTTCGACACAATTCTGAGATTTGTCGAGGAAAACGGCGACATGAATCTAAACAACTACACCATTGGCGAGCCTTTCGAATGCGACCCGATATACCCCGACAACGATTATGAGCTGCTCCTGAACCTGTTGCGCCCCATCAAAGGCAACAAATATTATAACGCCAAGATTCTCGTTGAGCACGATGAGGCGGCGATTAAGCCGAAGTTCATCATCATAGGCGACTCGTTTTTCTGGAACATCAACAAAATCATACCATTGAAACGTATTTTCAGCAACTATTCCTATTGGTATTACAACAGCACCATAAATTTCGACCCTAACCACAGCCACACCAGCGATGTCGACATTCTTGAGGAGATTTTCAGCAGTAAAATCATCGACCTTTCGTACTCGCCCGAGCAGCTTTATGTCTTCAGCAACAATTTCCTGCCAAAGGCGCTGCTTTATCTCACCCATGAAGACAGTGAAATCGACAGTGTTTTGAACACCGTTTCAAAAGAAGAGCTTTTTGCTAATCCCGAGAAACACTTCCCTGATTTGGCTGCCGACGGCATTCCGACAAGCCGAAACAGCCGTATTCAGACGATAATGAATAAGAATCATTAGCATAAAATACGCCAGATACACACAGACGATTGATTATTGGTCTATTTTGAAAAAATCTTGATTTTCACGTTTTTCAAGGTCACACTGTGATCTGGATTCCACATGTCATCTTTAAACGTCGGCAACATGTAAGCCTTCAGCTCAAACTTATCCACGCCATCCACTGAGATTATCTTCGACAGCTCCAGTTTCTGCCATTTCTCAGCCTCAGGCGTGCGGTTCATGATATATTTCGAGATATAGTCGGTGGAATACACCCTGTCCATGCCATCGCCATTACATTCTACAACCAGACTGATAAAGGCATCCTGCCAAACCTGTCCGGTGTACTTGATATCAGCCGACATCACCAGTTTTATCTCAGAATAACCGCCCGACATCTCTTTCTGGAATATCAATGCACTCTGTGGCATCATGACGCTTGGCTTCTCAGGTTTCGAAGCGCAGCAAACAGAGTCTGGAACCGAAATTTTTTTTATCAGCTCCAACGAGTTCTTATTGTCCAAAATCGGGTTTTTGATGATTTTATTATGTGAATAGACGTAATTGTCGACATAAACCATGGTCTCGAACTTTTCTTTCAGCTCTTCGCCAAGACTTTGATTATCATAACATTCCAGATTCACACCCTCGACGATGTGCGATACCGGATGTGCTTTGTCATCCATGGTGTAGTAATAGTCGTTCCACACAAAATCCCTAAGCTCACGGCTGTAATGCAGGAAATAATTCCTGACATTCGAATGGAACCCCGACACTGTGTCGAGTCCGTCGCTCACCCAGCTTACCGTAGGTGGTGTCTCCAGTCCGTAGTTCTCGCGCAGCAGCGCCAGCAGTGAAGGCGTGATGTCGTTATGCGACACCATCCCGTCGAATTTAGCAGGTTTTTCAAGCAATGGCGACCAGATTACAAGCGGCACATGATAGGCATCTAAAGGATTACCAGGATTAAGATTCATGCTGTGGTCGCCGGTGATGATGAATATAGTGTTGCCATCTTTGTCAGAATCACAATAACTTTCCACAAAATGACGCAAAGCGTCGTCGGTATATAGCGTCGAAGCCATCAACCCGACCATATTCGGTGCAGCATTCAACGCCTCGGCCTTGTCGTAGTATTTCTTCTGCAAATCCTTATCACAAAGTTTAAGATCCTCATGTGTCGAAATCGTCACAAACAGATCCAACGCCGGCCGGCTGTCATCCCTTTGCCCAATGACCTGCATGCTTTTCTTAAACATCACATCATCATGATAGCCCCAATACGTGCCGTCCCTTTCATTAGATTTGTCATTAACATATTCCGAATAAAACGGCGACAGATAATCGGTATTTTGTGCCACCAGATAGTCATAAACCCTGTCAAAAGAAAAGTTTCCGGCATAAAAAGCATTGGTGCCATATCCGTTTTCCGCAAGAATCGTCATCAGGCTGTTATGATTCGGGATGTCGCCGAACTGGAAGCCTTTCAGCCCGTGCGGCACCGAGCCCGTGATAGCAGGTATGGCCCCGAAACTGCGAGGAGTGGTGGCCATACAGTTCATCCAAAGCAACGAGTGTCTCGACAACGAATCCACAAAAGGCGTAAAACGCATCAAATCATGACCCAGCGACTCCACTATAATCACCACTATATTGGGCTTGACCTCCGACTTCTTGAAATACGGTCCGAGAACATTGCCGATATTGTCCTTACGCTCCAAAGGATATTCATTATCAATGACTTCCCTATCAGGGAACATCTTGACATATTTCTCTATAATTTCAGCGTCGTAGTCAGATGACGACAGGTCGAAATTGCCCTTCAAGCACTGTCTGACGCAATAAAACGTCTTGTTTACAACAACCTTATCCTTATCAGTGTTTATCAGGAAAAACATCGGAATCGACACCAAAACGACAACAGCGACAATCAAACTCACC
Organism: uncultured Bacteroidia bacterium; assembly: GCA_902787095.1. Taxonomy (GTDB): domain Bacteria; phylum Bacteroidota; class Bacteroidia; order Bacteroidales; family F082; genus Limimorpha. The sequence continues at coordinate 1,174 of CADAFC010000114.1, read as the reverse complement.
GGCATGCTTATATTTTTCTTTGAAAGCCACACCGACAAGGCAACGTATGCCACAAGCAACACCACCACACCTAATATCATCCAGATGCTGATGGCACTTCTCACAGTATGGACCATCTCCCATAACGGCCTGACTATCAGCTCTTTACCCATCAGTATACCTGTAGAATGATAATAAACTGACAAGCCGATCTCTGTAAACAACATTATTCCCAACAGGATAGAGGCGACATAAACAGCCGTTTTCTTCGAAATAAGCGATGTCAAGCAATAAAAAATGAAAACCACAGCCACGGTAAAGCCGCACGAAACCAGGTTACAGTAAACAATACCATAAAAACTATTCACAGTATTAAAACAAAATACCGACTCGATCAGTTTCACGCCAAAAACAGCAACAATAAAACAAATTGCAATGATTGAGTAGTCTTTAATGATACTATAAAACCTATTCATAAGTTTTTTTTGCAAAATTACACAAATTTAAAGAAATACCGTAATTTTTTTTAACTTTGCATCGTTTAAATGTGTATTACATTTTTTAAAATTCTAAATGAAAAAAAAAATATACATACTGCTCATCGTTGCCTCGATGGTGTTGCTATTCATGTTTGCGGTACAAAACCTCACCGGATGGTTCCACTGTGGTACGCCGAGACCAAACATCCGATGAAGTTGATAGAAAAAAAGCTCAGGTAAAACAAGAAAAAAAACTATCCGCATTCCATTACCCAAAGTCGAAAACATGGAAACACGGCGTTTATTCAAGATCAGACGCATCAAAATATGAGGACATTTTCGAAGGACTTGAAGTTGACGTGGTCTATTCTTCTGAAAAAGACAATGTTTTTATTGGTCGTGTGGAAGACGATGCCGATAAAGACAAATCATTCGACAATTGGCTATCTATACTAAAAAATCCTTCTAAATTAAAATACTGGATCGACTTCAAGAACCTCTCAGCCGACAACTGTGCCCAAGCCTTGGCATGTCTCGACAAACTCGCCTCAAAATATGGCATAAAAAACAACATGATGGTCGAGAACCAAGACGTAGATGCTCTGCAATATGCCAAAGAATCGGGCTTTCATGTGATTTTGTGGGTAGACAACCTACACTATTGGCGCGAGCCGCACAGCCACAACGACAGCGTCAGCATCTGCCGCACTATACGT
>CADAFC010000113.1 GCA_902787095.1 uncultured Bacteroidia bacterium | reverse complement strand
ACAAACAAAGACGAGAACTGATTTTTGAGGGTAATGCGGGCACATTCATAATGTTAGAATATAAAACAGGGGAGGTTTGGGTATATCTGACTGCCAAATATGCCGATTATTTGAAGATCTCACATGCTGATTTTAGCTCTGTAGAGTTTACTTTTCCCGAAGATCTGAAGGCAAAATGCGGATATGAGCTGACACTTGTCAATAAAACATCTAATGTGTCGGGTTCGGGAAGTCTTACTATTACCACAAAACCGGAAAATGGCGCCACAGTCATGTTGAATGGCAAAATGTTAAGCCAGAAAACACCATATAAAAACGATATGATTGCCGCCGGACAATATGATATTACAGTGATAAAAGATCGTTATAAAACTGTTACCCAAACAGTGCTCATCGCTGATGGCGAGAATAAAAACATAGAAATTGATATGCCAGTCGATGTCGCTCTCATTACATTTACCGCAGACAATAACACGGAAATCTATATCGATGGCGTTCTTATGCAAAAAGGCACATGGAGTGGCGAGTTAAATAGCGGAATTCATGAGGTTGTATATAAAAAACAATATTACAATGATGAAAAACAAAGTATTGTTGTTGAAGCGGGTGTGCCACAAAGCTATGAGTTGCAAACAACGCCTGTTTATGGGAAAATGAACATTTTGTCCGAGCCTTCGGGAGCGACTGTATATGTTGATGGCAAGGAATATGGCGTGACACCCTTGGAGGTTGACGGCATTATTATCGGACCTCATGAACTTGAATTCAGAAAAGCAGGCTGTGCATCTTTGGCAAAATCTTGTTTTCTTGACGATAAAGAGGTTTTATATATCACTGAAACCCTTGAAACAGGTCGGGAAATCACAATCTCCACCGAAGAAGACGGTGACAAGATTTTCGTCGATGGCAAATATATCGGTCTGAGTCCGGTAGCTGTTACCTTAAGTTTCACCGGACATAATATAGAGGCTGTGAGAGATGAAAAGAAAGTACAGAAATCCATAAACGTTACGACGAGCAGCGAGTCGTCGGTCAAATTGCAGATTTTTGATTGTAAAAACAAAACTTTCACAGTCAATGGTGTCGCATTTGAGATGGTCGCAGTGAATGCAGGCACATTCGAGATGGGAGACACATCCATTAAAGAAGAAGATACTAATTCTTCAAATAAAAAAAGCAAAAAAGGCAAAAAATCAAAGCAGGCTGAAGAATACAAAAAGCCAACACACACTGTCTCTTTGAGTGGGTATTATATCGGAAAGTGTGAGGTTACTATAGGCTTATGGAAGGCTGTTATGGGTAATAATCCAACATATAACAAAAATGAAAAACTCCCTGTTGATATTGTGAGTTGGGACGATTGTCAGGAGTTTATTAAGAAACTGAATGAGATTACTGGTGAGAACTTCAGGCTTCCCACAGAGGCTGAATGGGAGTTCGCGGCAAGAGGCGGAAACAAGAGCAGAGGCTATAAATACAGTGGCAGCGATGACGAGGGCAAGGTGGGATGGATTCAGAATAATGCCGGAGCAAAAACCCATCCTGTTGCTACCAAGGTGCCTAATGAACTCGGAATATACGACATGTGTGGTAATGTTTCTGAATGGTGTCAGGATTATTATGCTGATTATAGCGGTGAAAGCCAGAAAAATCCTACCGGACCTGCCACGGGTCATAGTCGCGTAAGACGCGGCGGTGGATGGAGTTATGTCAACACCCCGGTATGGTATAGGACAAATTCTGCCCAAAATTTTCGTTGGGAAGGCATCGGATTTCGTTTGGCTTTAGGACAATGACATGAAATCGTTTTTACAAAACCTTTAGACCCACATTCGCTGTCATTTATACTCGACATAATACCTTAGATTTGGATTGATTGCGTCGCCGACAATGTTTTTCAGTTGCTGCCACGATGTTATCAATCCTTTTTGCTCCCGATGATTCACGATTTTCTTCACGTCATCATATTCCAAATAAGGGTGTTTTAGCAGAATCTTAAAAGCATCTGAATTGATTTTCAATTTGTTGGGTACAAATGTCGAGTCTGTTTTTACAAAATCCTTGAAACCGTTGTAACGCGCAGTGTCCATACCGTAAATCTCAAGCAGCTGCCTGGTCTCACAGTAGCCGCCAAGCTTTTCGCGATAATCCACAATGCGATTCGCAAACGCACTCCCGATATCTGGCAGTTGTTTCAAAAGCGTGGTGTCGGCTGTGTTGAGGTCAACGATTGATATAGCTCGCTCCTCATGATGGACAACACATGTGTTGTCCTTACGGGTAATCACTTGCTTTGGCCTATGCTTTTTTGAAGAATCGCCCGTTGGGACAAGGCATGCCTTGTCCTTTTTCATTTTCTGGTCTCTCTCAATCGAATCCGCTACCCTAATTGAATCCATCACAAACTCCCGCCTTGCCACAATAGAGTCCAAATCGTGCTTAAAATAATCCCTCTTTGGAGGATTTGTAATAATTAAGTAATTGATAACCACTATAATAACAATCATCGACACAATGGTGATGATGGCAATACGTTCACTCTTCGTAAAAGCAAAATAGCTTTTAAGTCTATTTTCATTCATAATATTTTGGTTTTTAGTTCTGTCTCGCCTCACTCGAAACGACAGAGTGTGCGAGTTATTTTATGAACTGTGAAATCAGAATTATCAGAATTGCCACTGGTGCCAAGAATTTTATAATGATATACATAATATTTCTGATTCCCATGTTAGCTGTGTCGCCGTTGGTATATTCGTCCATGAAATGGGCTTTCTTCATCTTCCAGCCGACGAAAATCACAGTCAGCAAACCTCCTATAGTCATAAGGAATTTTGAGGTGAACGCATCGAGGGCGTCGAAGACATTCAAACCGAAGAGCTTCAGCGGAGTGTTGTCGTGCAGACTCTCACTTGACAGGACACACAGCACAAACACCGCTATTGCCGAGTAGATGGTGGCTTTTTTGCGGCTCAGATGCATCTGTTCTGAGAGATACAGAACAGGCACTTCGAGCAAAGAGATGGAGGATGTGAGTGCGGCTATTGTCAGAAGCAGGAAGAAAAACAGACAGAAGAAATAGCCGCCGGCCATCTGGTTGAAGAGCATCGGCAGGGTGACGAACGCCAGCTCATTGCCTGCCTCAGGCTTGATGCCGAAGGTGAACGCCGCCGGGAAAATCACGATGCCAGCCAAAACCGCGATGAGAGTGTCGCTGATGCACACCGCGAATGCAGTGGAAGTGAGGTTGTCCTTCTTTGAGATATAAGAGCCGTAGGTTATCAGAATTCCCATGCCGATGCTCAACGAGAAGAATGCCTGTCCGAGAGCGCTGAGGAGCACCTTGCCGGTTATCTTTGAGAAATCAGGTTTCAGGAAAAAAGCGATACCTTTACCGGCAGCAGGCAAAGTCAGCGATTTGACGCATAGAACGATGAGTATGCCGAGCAGTACAGGCATGAGGATTTTCGAGTATTTCTCGATGCCTTTTGTCACACCTTTTATGATAACAAAAGCGGTGATGAAGATGAAAATGCCCTCGCTGAGGATGGGTTGCCACGATTCATTCATCAAGTTGTTGAAATCAATCAGGATGGTGTTCTTGTCCAAGCCGTGATAATAGTTGATGATGGATTTGCCCACAGCGTCGATGGTCCAGCCTGCCACGGTGCAGTAGAATGCGAGGATGAGGAATGCGCATATAACTCCCATATAACCTATTATGCCCCAGCCTTTTGATCCTGGGACCAGTGCATGGAACGCGCCCACGGGGTTCTTGCCTGAGCGTCGTCCGATAACGAACTCCGACACCATGAGAGGCAATCCCATGAGCAGCACTATGGCAAGATATACGATGAAGAACGCACCGCCGCCGTTGGCGCCAGCCTCACAAGGGAAACGGTAAATATTACCTAATCCGATGGCGGAACCTGCCGCCGCTGCTATGATTCCGAATTTGGAACTGAAACTCTCTTTATTACCCATACCTCTCTTTGAACTCTAAACTTAAAACTTAAAACTTTAAACTACTCTAAACTCTACACTTTCAACTCTAAACTTTACTCCTTCTCTCCGTATGCCAAATCGCCGGCATCCCCAAGTCCAGGCACGATGTATGCCTTGGCTGTCAGCTCGTCGTCGATGTCGCAGATCCATAAGGTGGCATCGTATTTTGACAGTTTTTTCTTCACATAGTCGACGCCTTCCGCACTCGCGATGACTGCAACCAGATGCAGTTTCGATGGCTTCTCCTCATCGTGGAGTAATCCGTCGAGGCACTGCACCAGCGATGAGCCGGTGGCAAGCATCGGATCGACGAGTATCAAAACGCGTCCGTCAATGTTGGCTGCCGAATAATACTCGATACGTATCTCGAAATCCTCGTTTTTGTCGTATTTCCTGTATGCCGCGATGAAGGCGTTGTCAGCCTTGTCGAAAACATTCAAAAAGCCTTGATGCAGTGGCAGTCCCGCACGCATGATGGTGGCGAGGACGGGCTGGTCGACGATGATGCTCATCTCCTTTTCACCGAGTGGTGTGGTGACGTTAACAGTCTCATAATCAAATGTTTTGCTGATTTCGTATGCCATCAGCTCGCCGATGCGCTCGAGGTTCTTGCGGAAACGCATTCTGTCGCCTTGCACTTCGACGTTTCTTAACTCCGCAACAAAGTTGTTGATGATGGTGTTTTGTTTTCCGAATTCTATTACTTTTACCATGGTTTGTTAATTTTTATATCCTTTTAAAAATTTTCAATGCAAGTTTTGTGAATCCTTTCGCTCTGTTTAAACGGATGCCCTGATATGTGGTCTCTCTCCCTCCGAAACCTATGTAAAATCTGGCCAATCCGTCGTTGTCAGAGCCTTCGAAATCCAACATTTTATCGCTTCCGCTGAATCTTTCTATGACATGGTCTATTAAAAACGTCAAGGCGTGACTGTCTTTGTTCGACTCGTCGGCACCCGAGAAGAGAAACACTATTTTGCTATGGCTAATCATGAAAAATGCGCCTGCAACTATCTGATTGTCAGTGTTTTTGACTCCTAAGACACAGCAACTGTCATGATTTCTTGCTGCTTCGACCAAGCTCAGCAGCCTTTCATACTCCGCATCGCCCCATTTTGTGATCCGAGCTCCTCTGTTTTTTCTGAAAAGGTCAACAATCACT
>CADAFC010000112.1 GCA_902787095.1 uncultured Bacteroidia bacterium | reverse complement strand
TCGTCAACGCTTTACGTTTTGACAAACCTCACCATTCCCACCAGCTCGTTGATGATGCCGTGGCATTTGCCAGAAGGGTAGGGGCACGTCGTACGCTGCTCACACACATGTGCCACGATGTCGGTCTTTATGAAGAAGTAAACCGCCTCCTTCCTGAGGGCGTTGAGCTCGCATACGATGGTCAGGTGTTAGAGGTTTGACTTTCGGCTTGAAATACACATAAGAATTGCTTGATGTGTAAAAAAATGTCATAATCGCTTCCGTTTTACAAGAAAAGTGGTATCTTTGCAAAACCTAATTTGCAATAACTGAAGACTTATGACAATCTATGTGTTGATTTTTGTTACCATGGTGACTGTTGGCTTATTTGTCGTTATGTACTTTCAAGGACGAAAAAACGTTCGTGGAACCTATTGTAAATCACGAAAAACCGTGCTATTACCCGAGTTTGCCTCTTAAAACGTGAAGGGGCTGTAAAAAAACTCACAGCCAATCAAAAAGAAAAAGAGCTTGAATTTGCCAAATAACGGTACATTCAAGCTCTTTTTTGTGATATAATTTTTTTGTCATGAAAACCACATCACAGACAAATTATACACCATATCAATTGAAATTGCCATTGGAACTTTCGACAGTAATCGAGACCACCGATGCCGTGTATACTTTCTGCGAAGTGATCGATCATATTGACCTAAATAGATATATTGTAAAAGAAAGAAGCAATACAGGTCGCCCAAAGTATGATGCAATCACGTTGTTGAAAGTAATACTGTTCGCATTTATGGAAAATGGTTATGCATCGACGAGAGAGATAGAAAAGTATTGTAAGACAGACATACGCTATATGTGGCTTTTGCAGGATAGAAAGGCTCCAAGCCATATGACGATAGACAATTTTATGAATGAAAGTCTTGCGGAAAATATTCAAGATATATTCAAAAAGATCAGTTCATATATCGTCAAAGTAGAAAATGTGGATTTGAATCATACATATATTGACGGAACCAAAATCGTGGCAAACGCAAACAAGTACAGCTGGGTCTGGAAGAAAAGCTGCATAAAAAACAGAGATAAAACATTCGACAAAGTAACAGTTCTGCTGGGGAAAATGAACGAAATGCTGCTAAGTCACTGTGTAAAATTTGAAATCAGGCAGGAGTATACAATAGAGTATCTTGAGGAAACAATTTCTCAATACAAGAATATACTAGGGATAGAGACAAGTAAATTTGTAAGAGGCCGAGGTCATCACAAGTCAACAGAGCAAATTTATTATGAAACTCTGCTTGATTTGACAAATAAACTGAAGAAATACTCTCAACACATCAAAATTTGCGGCGAAAGCAGAAACAGCTACTCCAAAACTGATCGGGATGCCACCTTTATGCGAATGAAAAAAGACTATATGGGAAATGACCAACTGTTGCCCGGCTACAATGTGCAGCTTGCGTTATGCGATGAATATATCGCTGCCTATGATGTTCAGCAATACGCTTCAGATATGGATTGTTTTCAACCGTTGATGAATAAGTTCAACGATATTTATGGATTGTATCCTGAATACCCGATTGCCGATGCGGGATACGGCAGCTTTGACAATTATTTGTTCTGCGAAGAGCATAATATGAAGAAGTATATGAAGTTTACAATGTTTGCAAAAGAAACCGAAGATCCCTCGTTTCGTTCAGATCCGTTCAGGGCAGTCAACTTTCAGTTAAACGATTCCGGCAATCCGGTATGTCCAAATAACAGAGAGTTTCATTTTTTAAAGACAAAGAGCATAAAAGGGAATCATTACGGCAGAACGGAAGAATTATGGATGTGCGAAGATTGTTCTGCATGTCCGTATGCAGGCTTGTGCAAAAAAACTGATGGGAACCGGATCGTGAGATTAAACAGAGAACTCAGTAGTTTTCATAAAGAAGTTATCCACAACCTAGAGAGTGTACACGGGGCTTTGCTGCGAATGAACAGAAGCATCCAGGCGGAGGGCGCTTTTGGTGGAATTAAGTGGAATAGAATGTACATCAGGGCACGAAGGAGAGGCTTAAAACAGTTAATTTTAGAAATGGGTATGATTTCTTGCGGTTTTAATATGCACAAGTACCACTTGAAGAAGCTATGTAGAGAAGAAGCAGCATAGAAAAACAATTTAAATAAACAGTAACGCAGGAAACCCGGCACGAAAAGTGATATTGGGTAGTTTTACCATGCGCAGAAACAAGTTGATGACGCTGTCGCTTCCCCCAAAACGGTACCCTTGCTAAAAAAATGACGAGACCGGCAATCTTTTGCCGTGTAGCGATTGATTGCCGGTCTTGCACGGGACTTTTTTTACAGCCCCTTCATCGTTTAGAACTTCAGCACGTCAACGCGTGCTTTAAGTCTCAGAAGGATCTCTTCTTCGCGAACACAACAGCGGCGCCCATAGCCAGGATAGCCATGACAGCGAACATAGCGACGGTCGCGTCGCCGGTCTTGGGCTGGTTGATGACCAGGCAGTACTCGGTCAGGCCGAGGCCGTTGCAGCTCCAGTCAGAGCCGGGAGCGTTGGTCTGGTTGGTGTAGCCCTGGCCGCCTACGACTGCGAACATACCGTAGTACAGCGGATCCGCGCCGAACGTGAAGGCGTCTGCGCCGTCAACATCGGTGACGGTGAAGAACTCGACAGGCAGTTTGACTTCGAAATCATAACCGTCGTCAGTCTTAACGATCTTGTTCTCGATCTTATCGGTGATATCGGCACCGCCGGCGCTGTCGTTGTCAAGCACGCCGGTCTTGTGGTTGTGCTGCAGCACGGTCAGAGCGTCGCCCAGTTTGAAGGAGATGAACAGGCCGGGAACCGCGGAAAGCTTGTCGCCGGGGTTGAAGTTCAGCTGGATCAGATCGTTGGCATTCGCGCCTTTGGCTTTAACGCCGACATACAGGCCGTCAGACTTCATGTTGAAGAAGTACTTGAACTCTTTGCCGTCCATGTTGGGGGAAGCGGTCCAGGCCTTGAAGTTGTCAGCGTTAATGGCATGGCTCTCGGTGTATTCGCCGTCGTTGATCACGCCGTCAATAGCGCTTACGACCGCGGGCTGCTCGGAAGGAGCGTCGGTCTCATCAGGGTTGGCAACAAAGAACTCAGTCATGTTCTCAGCCAGCACGGTGAAGTTGAACGCCTGGTCGGGACGGGAGTACGTGAATTTGCTCTCATCGGGGTTAGCGTCCATTTTAGGAAGAACAAGGTAGGAGCCTTTCTCGGCGCCGTCAACGGTGATCGTAGCCTCGGGATTGGTAAGCGTATATCTCACGATATATGTTCCGGCCGGAAGCGCGTCGTCAAAGTTGAAGAACGCTACGGGATTATTGTCGCCAAGGGAATCAACAGTGAACGTCTTTACCGCTTTCTGCTGAAGGGTGTATTCGGTATTGTACGCGAACTTGAAGAGTTCAACTTTCATCTTGGCGTACGCGCCGTTGGGAACAGTTTCGTTGGAAGCCCAGTAGATGCCTTCGCCGAAGCCTTTGAACTCGCCGGCGGTGGTGAACTTAAGGGTGACGAAATTGTTATCGCCCTGGAGCCAGACACCGATGGCAGAGCCGTTGCCGACGTTAACGTTGGCAAACTGCTTTACGTTGGGATCGGGAGCCGCGTTCGCGTAAGAAATGGTGTGGCACTTCTTCGCGTCGCCGTTGGCAAGTTTCTCATAGAAATTGATCTTGACCATGCCCTCAACGATCGCCAGGTTGAAGTTGAAGCGCAGCGCGTAAGTACCGCCGGTCAGACCGATGATGTTAGAATCGTAATTGCCGATTCCCCAAACGATCTCGCCGTCGTTGATCTGGTATCCGAGATCGGTGAACTCATCGTCGTCGGTGAACCAGCCCTGGAAGTGGATGTAGCTGTAACCGAGATTGTAGATATTGCCAAAATCGCCGGCAGTAGCTTCACTCTTCATGTCTTTCTCGTCAGAAGTCGGTACGTGGGTGTTGACTTCGGCGTTATTCGTCAGGAACGCACCGTCAAAGCACTTGCCCATATACTCGGCGTGAGAAACTACGGCAAACATCGAGATCAGCATCGCGATCGCCACAATAGTAACTAACACTTTTTTCATGGTTTAAACCTCCTAATTATGTTTCGGCAACATGCTGTGCCGATATTCTATTATATTCTATATCTTTTTTCGGGGTGAATCAAGCGTTTTTTTTGGCTCTACTCCCGAAATCGTTACGAAATCGTAATGACAATGCTTGATTCAAGCATTGCGACAGATAACGCCTGTGAAAACAGGTAATATCCTGTCATTTTCATTTTTCATGCGGATTTCCCTTCAAAAATAAACAAAAACCCATGATATTGAGTATTTTTGTTTATAAATCCCGGTTTTCATGCCCATTTTTCTATATAAAGCCATCCTCGGCAGACGTTTTCATAAACAAAAATCGATTGTTCAATGTATTTTTGTTTACTTTTGCCCTCTGATACAACTCGGGAAGGCACCCAATATAAACAAAAAACAGTCCAAGCAAGTATTTTTGTTTATTATTATGTGATTGCGAGCAGGTCAAGAGACTCGAGAAGGCGCCCAGGGCCAGCGCGGCCTGTTACACTGCTGAAATAAATACGATTTCGTGAGTAGAGCCCTGAAGCGGTACCTGAAGCCGGCGCACGGGAACAATGCGCTCGATGCGGTCGGCCGCTCCTTCTTACCTGATTCGCGGCCGGATCTCGCCGGCCGCTCCGCATTCTCGCTCATTTTTCTTGAGCACCTCTGGTAAAAAACCACTTAAATTTGCTCGAATTTATCCAAAATCGCCCAGCCAGCAGCTCAACTCTCGTTCATTTTTGATTGCCGGGTCTTTCAATGGTATAAAAACGCTGAAATCCTTTATAATTATCCAGAACAGACCCAAGAAATTAAGCTCTCATGGTATAAAACACCAGAGAAATGAAAAAATTATCTAGCCACAAGACCACAGAAGGAGCTCAAGGATACCGAGAAGGAGCCAAAAATGGTATAAACGGCAGCATGGATCATTGAATTTATCCAGAATTCGATAGGAATGCACAAATTCAAAAGCTGAGAGAAGGCGCCCGGTGGATAAAAAGTTCAAAATCTTTCATATTTATCCAAAGCAAGCGAAGCGACTCATTGGCGTTGAATCATGCGTTTGAACGGTCAGAGAAGGCACCGAAAGC
>CADAFC010000111.1 GCA_902787095.1 uncultured Bacteroidia bacterium | reverse complement strand
TTGTTCCTCAAAGCCGACATGGTGAAGCCGGGCGCCGTGGTAATCGACGTCGGTATCCACCGTATCGAAGATTCAACAACAGAAAAAGGCTATCGCATTGAGGGCGACGTCGACTTCAACGAAGTGGCTAAGGTGGCATCGAAAATCACCCCTGTGCCTGGCGGCGTGGGCCCGATGACCATCGTCTCGTTGCTTTATAACACATTACAAGCCAAGAAAAGGAAATAAATATGAAAAGAATTCTCAAAAGCTTAGTTTTGCTGGTGCTCGCGTTGCTTGTGATAGCACCCGTAACATCATACGCCCAAAATTATCATACTAAGTCGAAAAAAGCTATAAAATATTATAAATCAGCAAAGAAACAGTATGATAACAAGAAATATCCAAAGACGTTCAAATATCTTGACAAGGCACTTGATGTCGACCCGAAATTTGCCGACGCTTTGCTGCTGAAGGCTGAGTTATCGTTGACGTTGCATGATGAGGAGCAGGCGATTGAGAGTTATGAGCAGATGTTTGCTGCCGATTCCATGGCATTCCCGAAATCAGCCATAGCATTGTCGAAACTGTATCTTGACGCGTTCCGCTTCAGCGATGCGGTGAAAATCCTGTATTGGTATGTCAAGGTGCCTAACCAGAAGAGCGCATTGATATTGCAAGCCAAAGACCTGCTTGCCATCGCTCAGTTCAGAGACGAGGCGTTCAACAACCCGGTGCAGTTCGATCCAGTCAACCTTGGCGAATATGTGAACACCGACGGAGACGAATATGTCAACCAGATTTTGCCTGACGGAAGCCGACTGTTTTTCACACGTCGCTCGGGAGAGCCTGACAAACAAGGCATCAGAGAAGAACAGATATACTGGTCGGCAATCGTCAATGGTGAATACAAGGCCGCGATGCCACTGGAGATGGATTGGCACAACAATAAGAGGACTGGCGCTCTGACTATCACTCCAAACCAGAGCAAGATATATTTCGTGGGCATCGATTTCATCGACAGCTACGGTCGTGGCGATATCTATTCATCAGATTTTGTTGATAATCAATGGGCTAAGCCTGTCAACCTCGGCAATATAGTGAACACCTCGACCATGGAGTCACAGCCAAGTATCAGCGCCGACGGCAAAGAACTGTATTTCGTGAGATATTCAAGGACTTACGAGAGTACCGACATTTATTACAGCCAGTTCTATCAGGGCAAATGGACCAACCCGAAACCGGTGACCAACGCCAACTCGAAGGGCAACGAGATGAGTCCGTTCCTCCATCCTGACGGCAACACCTTGTATTTCGCTTCTGACGGCATCCCAGGCATGGGCGGCTACGATATCTTCATGTGCAAGAAAATCGACCGTGGCGAGTGGAGTGACCCGGTGAACCTCGGTTATCCTATCAACTCGGAGAAAAACGAGATAAGCTTCGTGGTGAGCACCGACGGCAAGAAAGGCTATATCTCCACCGACCGTGAAGGCGGCTTCGGCGGCTACGATATCTATGTGTTTGATTTAGACCAGGTTGACAGACCTGAAGAGATCGATATGCACCTCTTCGTGATGCGTAACATCAACTTCAAATTCGACAGCGCGGAAATCGACACCATCGCTTCGGGACCAGAGCTCGACTCATTGGCAAGCTTCATGACAGAGAATCCTAATATCCGCATCGAGATATCAGGATATACTGACAATACTGGCGATTCGGCACATAACCATAAACTTTCTGTTGAACGTGCCGAGGCAGTGAAAAACGCCATGATAGAGAGATGTATCGAGGCCGATAGGATGGAAGCCAATGGCTACGGAGAGAGCCGCCCGCTCGTGCCAAACATCAACGAGAAAAACAAGGCTATCAACCGCCGTGTGGAGGTGAGGGTGATTTACTGATAATCACACCTTAATAAATATAAGACGTCGTATCGGTTTACGGCGTCTTTTTTTTGTCAAAAAATTTTACAGCCTTGTAAAAAATATTTACACTTTTTCTTTTGATAATTTTAAAAAGTACTGATAATCAATGTGTTATGAGTTTGGCACGGTTTTTGTATTATAACTATTGTAAAATTATTAAATATGAAAAAGTCATTTATTTTTTTAACACTTTTGATACCGATGGTGATGCACGGTCAGGACACGGTGATGATGGGCTTGAAGGATTGTATGCAGTATGCTGTGGAGCATTCGACGAAGGTGAAGATTCAGAATGCCGATAACGCTGACGCCGATGTGGCACGTCGTGACGCGGTGCTGACGGCCTTCACGCCACAGGTGAGCGGAAGTACATACGCTTACTATAATTTTGGGCGTAGCATCGACCCGGAGACCAACACCTATAACACGGTGACGTCGTTCCACAACGGCTACGACCTGTCGGGAGGGTTCGTTTTGTTCAACGGCTTTGAGGCGGTCAACAACCTGAAGATTACCAAGACTTCGCAGCTGATGGGCAAGACACGTTCGCAGCAGATTGAGGACCAGGTTTGTCTTGCTACGATGGAGGCATATTGTAACGTGATATATTTCTCAGAGCTTGAAAAAGCGTTGGTGGCACAGGTGGAGACTGCAGAGAAAGCCCTGCAACTCGCTGAGCGTCAGGAACGTCTCGGTCAGAAGTCGCACGCCGATGTGGTGCAGATGCAGGCCGACCTTGCCGAACGACAGTATCAGCTCACAAATTGCAAAAACAGACATAACGACGCCGTCATCACCTTGAAAGACGTGATGTTTTGGCCTGTTGAGGAGCCTCTTAAGGTCGAGAACGACTTCGGTGAGGAGGTGGTCTTCGACACTCCGGAAGACATTAACTCATTGGTTGACAACGCTAAAGAGATAATGCCCAACGTGCTCTTGGCAGAGATGACGATGGACAACGCCCGCAGGTCGTTGAGAACCGCCCGTTGGCAGCTGTTGCCGACGTTGTCGCTGTACAGTGGGTTCTCGACCAACTACTTCACCTATCCAGGCATGGCTGATTATGTGACCACACCTTATGCAGACCAGCTGAGAAACAACCGTGGCGAGTACGTGCAGTTGTCACTTAACATACCTATTTTTAACCACTTGTCGAGACATTCTAACATCGCGAGAAAGCGGAACGCTTTCGAGCGTGCAGAGGCTGAATATCAGCAGTCGCTGCAACAAGTCGAGGCCGAGGTGAGCCGCGCCGTCGCTGACCGCGACGGCGCGGCCGATGCCTTGCGTCAAGCCGAGACGAGGGCACAGCTGCAGGAAGAGGCATTCTCTCTTAACGCGAAACGCTTCGAACAAGGACTGATTTCTTCAATAGAATACCAGACCGCATCGAACAATTATTTGAACGCCCTGGCTGAAGAAATGAACGCCAAGATGCAGCATTTCATCAAGAAATCCGTTGTACTATATTATAAAGGAATACACTATTTGGAACAATGACACTCCCGTCATTTCGACTGTAGCGAAGCGGAATGGAGAAATCCTTGTTTAACGGACTTATTCAATTGTTTAAGTAACAAAAGGATTTCTCGACAAGCTCGAAATGACAAAAAAAGAAAATATTAAAACTAAATACTATGGATAGAATCATTGAAAAGAAAAAAGGAATCAACATCGCTTTTACCAAAAAAGCACTGCCGTATTGGCTTGGCGCGCTGCTGGTGGCGTTTATCGTATGGCTCGTGGCGAGAGACGACTCGAAGAAGCTGCGCGTGAACCTCGACAACATCAGCGTGAATGCTGTGACTGCAGGGCAGTTTAACGACTACATCCGCATCAGCGGTCAGGTGGCACCGATAACGACCATTCAGATAAGCCCGCTCGAAGGCGGCGTGGTGCAGGAGATCGTCACCGAGGAAGGCAGCAAGGTCAAGAAAGGCGATGTGATACTCATCCTTAGCAACGAAAACCTTGACATGCAGATTCTGAATTCAGAGGCTGACCTCGCTGAGAAAGAAAACATCCTGCGCAACACCCTGATTCAGATGGAACAGCAGAAGCTGAGCGTGGAACAGGAGAAACTGCAGCTGCAGATGGACGTGCGCCGCAACAAACGTAACTACGAGGCGCAGAAAGCACTATACGACGACGGTCTCATCGCGAAGGAGGAGTATCTGAAGGCTGAGGAAGACTATGAGCTCTCGAGCAGCCGCCTGAAACTCGTGGAAAACCGCGCCAAACAAGACAGCCTCTACCGCACGACACAGATCGACCAGATGCAGGAAAGCCTCACCAATATGCGCCAAAACATGATGATGATCCGCAAACGTAAGGATAACCTCACCATTAAGGCTCCTATCGATGGCGAACTCGGACTTCTTGATGTGGTGCTCGGACAGAGTGTGGCGGCAGGGTCGAAGATCGGACAGATTAATAACCTCGACAGCTATAAGATTGAGGCTCAGATAGATGAGCATTACATCGACAGGGTGTCGGCAGGCTTGGATGCCACCTTTGAGCGTCAGAGCGAACGTTATCAGGCGCAGATTCGCAAGGTGTATCCGGAGGTGCGCGACGGCAAGTTCAAAGCCGATTTCAAGTTCGTAGGACAGCAGCCCGAGAACATCCGCAGTGGTCAGACATATTACCTCAACCTGCAGCTCGGACAGCCTGTGGAGGCGATACTGATTCCTCGTGGAGCGTTTTATCAGAAGACCGGCGGCAAATGGATATATGTCATGAGCTCCGACGGCACTAAGGCGGTACGCCGCGACATCAGAATCGGCCGCCAGAACCCTCAATATTACGAGGTGATAGAAGGTCTTGAACCAGGTGAGAAAGTGATTACCTCGTCATACGATAACTTCGGAGACAGTGATGTTTTAATGTTTTAATAAAATTAACCATGAATTCATTTTTAAACTTCCTGAAAAGAAACAAGCTTTACGCCCTGATAAACCTGCTGGGCTTGACAATTTCGATGGCATTCGTGTTGCTTTTGGCGGTGTATGTCCAGAGACAGCTCTCGACGGATGCCTTCCAGAAGAACGCTGACCGTATCTACGTCATAACAAACGAGGAAAGCGTCAACATGGGATACTGGCTCGACAAGCACCTGCGCGGGCAGTTTCCAGAGATAGAGAAATCGACATGCGTGGCTAATGTGTCGATGGCCTCGGAGTACAAAATCGACAGTGAGACAGTCTATGGCAACACCATCGCCGTCGACTCGTGCTTCTTCGAGATGTTCAGCTACGACCTTGTGAAAGGCTCGAAAGACGACTGGCGCATTGCAGGCGACCGCTGCATGGTGAGCGAGGAGTTCGCCAACGCGCATTTTGGTGATAAAGACCCTGTCGGACGGCAGATGTCCATCGG
>CADAFC010000110.1 GCA_902787095.1 uncultured Bacteroidia bacterium | reverse complement strand
TTGATATCTGGCAATGTACCCTCTATGCCGTAGCCCACCTCAAACTCGAACGCGTGTTGGTCTTCGACGAATAGCATCAGCAGTCCGTTGTCTTTGCCTTTGTCGCCTATGCCCCATTTGTTGAACAGTTTTGTCCTGAAATCGGCAGGTTCTTCATAGCCTATGCTCTCCAAGGCAACCAAAAACACGTCGGCGGTATCGCGGATGGCACACAATGCTGTGTTGATGCGCATTTCAGCTTCTGGCGAAAGGTAGTTGTCGGGGTCGCTGACATGGATGCTATTGCTTTGCAATCGGGTGTTCGGGACCATCTCGACAGTCCAGGCTTTCTGGGCGATGACAGGAAGCATCGCGAATGCCAGGAATAATGTTATCAATAGTTTTTTCATGATTCTGTAAAATAATACTGTCCCTTACCTTTCGTCTTAGTCCCATACTGTATGGCGTGTTGCGGGCAGTGGTGATAGCAGGCGTCGCAGGTGACACAGTTGCCGTGCCACACCGGATGGCCGTCTTCAAGCGTAATGTTCTTCAGCGGACACACCTTTACGCACAGCCCGCACGAGATGCAGCTGTCGTTGGCAAAAAACGGCTTGTCTGACGCCCACTTCCAGAAGCTCTTGCCGATGACATTGCTCTTGAAACGGGGCAAACCGCCTTTTATCATGTCGGAATACGTGGCCTTCGCCTTTATCATCTCTATCACTTTAGGCAGCTTATCCTTGGCTTTTGCGATTTTCTCGTTCGCGACTTCTGGCTTGTCGACGGTCATCCCCATCATGTTGACGTAGGTGTTAGGCATCTTGAAGCAGTAAGCTGCGTTGAGTTCGAAACCTCTGTCGTTCAACGCCTTACGGAAAATCTGCTCGGTCATGCCGACGTTGTCACCGCATGTCACAGCGGTCCACACATACGACGGCTTCCCGTTGATAATCATTTTTTCAACAAACTCGTCGACCAGATGAGGCGGTCGCCAGGAATATATCGGGTAGACGAAGCCCAGCATCTCGCCTTCAGTGAGGTCGTATTCTAATTGTTCGTTTCGTTGTGCCTCGGGGATAAATACGAGCCTGTCATCCAATGCGTTAGCTATGCTTTTTGCGATAAACTCGCTGTTTCCGCAGCCTGAATAATAAAATATCATTTCAATTGTCTGTTAGTTTAACCTGATAAGTGTGGATATGACGCGTCCTGCGCCGCCGCCCTCGCCTTCGCTGACCACCTGCACCTGTCCCGCATCGCTGCCCACCACGCTGAAGTAGAAATTCAGCTTGCGGCCGTCAAGCAACATGCAGTAGCTGGTGAATGTCAATGAGTTGTAGTTGAACTCCCAGTCGGAGTTGGAGCCCACCACAATCTGTCCGGCATACTCGGAAAGGTCGGGCATTATGATGTCGTGACTCACAGCATATCCCACCGCCATGTCACAGACCCAGTAGTTTGTCGCATCGTGCTGATTATCAATGGTATATGCCACACCGTCGACATATTCCAGTGCGTTATTAGGATAACGCGCCGGCAGATCCATGCTGTTATAATAGCTCGTCGATGGGTATAGTGAGTTGATTCTGTCGTTTTGCAGCCAGAAGATCTTATCGCCATGGAACACCGGATATTGGTAGCCGATGGTGTTAGGCTGTAGCACCACCTCGTTGTCAATAGTCACCAGCTGCGGGCTCACGCTGACGGTCTCGTCCTGCAAATCTATCAGCACCTTTCTGAAATCCGTCTCGTCGTATGTCTGGTAGTTGTTCACCGTCATCACATAAAGGCTGTTGTCGACCAGCACGAGCTGACTGCGGGTGTACAGCGCGTCCGGGTAGTTTGGCACCACCACCTGCGCTATCTTGAGTGACGACGGGAATATCACAAAATGCTGGTAATTCAGGTAGCCGTTGAGGATGTTGTAAGCTATCGTGGCACCCACCACCCCGTCGTTATATGCCGGATACACGCTCTGCGGATGAAGCCCGTCAGGAATCATGGTGCTGATATTGATATGGTTGCCTTTGTCGTCGAGATAGTATATCTGACTGTTGGTCTCGTCGTATCTCACCTCCACGATGTCGTCGCCGTATTGCTCCACCACACCATAGAAATCGCTCGGGCGTTCCAGTCCGTAGTTGACGATGTTATAAGGACGGCCGTCCTCCAACAGCCATTTGAAGATGGCTCCGTCGGTTTTTCTTACGAGATAATGTATGCCGTCGTATTTCGCAATCAGGTCAAGGATGGCAATCCTGTCTTCCTCTGGAAGCTCTTCAATGCCTGGGTAATAATGATGGCAGTCGAACAGCCATATCCAGTCGGTGCCTATCTGGTAGATGTAATGGACTTTCAGCTGGAGGTTGGCCTTCACGAGGTTCACGAGACCGCCGTCGTCGCCCTCCACCTCCATGGTGTATTCCACCGACTCAAGCACACCGTCATCGTTGACGATGTAAAGCGGAGTATAGTCGAAGCTGTCTTTACTCTCACTCTCGGCGAGAGCCAGCATCCGGGCATGGCTGAGGTCCATGCTTTTCAAGCTGAGGCTTTCCAAGCTATAGCTTCCGCCACCGCCGTTATTGTTATCTTTCTTACAGCCTACAAATGCCAAAACCAGCGTCAGAATTACGAAAACACCTGATAATTTTTTCATGATAAATGCTTTTTTAGGTTAATATTCCATTTAATTGATTGGTAATCAACCTGCAAAGATACGACAAATTTTTGAAAAAACCAAGAAATATATTATCGTATTTGATAATTTCGCATTCTGTCCTCCGCCATCGCCTCGTATTTCGTGCCTTTGCGGCCATAGTTCACGTAAGGATGGATGCTGATGCCGCCACGCGGGACGAACAGTCCAACAACCTCGATGTAACGGGGATTCATCAGCTTAACAAGGTCGTTGAGGATGATGTTGACCACATCTTCATGGAAATCACCGTGATTTCTGAAGGAGAAGAGATACAGCTTCAAGCTCTTGCTCTCCACCATTTTCTCATCCGGGATATACAAAATCTTGATTTCACCGAAGTCGGGCTGGCTGGTGATTGGGCAAAGCGTGGTGAACTCAGGGCAGTTGAACTGCACCCAGTAGTCGCGCTCAGGATGACGGTTTTCGAAGGCTTCGAGGACCTCCGGCGCGTAGGTCTCAGGGATCTCGGCTTTGTGGCCCAATGACTGCAGGTTATCTTTCTCTCTATTCATAACTATCTGATATTTAATATTTTATGCGTTTGTAATGAGAGCCTCCACTCGGGATGCTCTTTGCAATATTCGATTGTCTTTTGTATTATTTCTTTGTTTTTTTCAGGGTCGCCGGTGTCGCAAGGCTGCAGGAAACGGTGTTTGACGTTGATGTTGGCGTATGTGGAGACGATGTGCACATCGTCTTTACAAATATTTTCATCAAACACGATTTTCAATTCGTCGGCATATTTTAGAACCGGTTTTGCCTTCTCGCCAAGGAACATGTCTTTGGGCGACAGTGTGATCCAGTCGACGTTTTCAGGCAGCTCTATGGTGCCGTTGGTCTCGACAGCCACTGTCTTACCCAGGAGATGAAGCATCTCCACCAGTGACTCGGTGAGCTGAAGCGCGGGCTCGCCACCTGTCACGACCACCAGATTCGCCTTATATCTCGACACCTCTTCTATGATGTCGCCTTCGGTCATCTCCTTGCCGTCGGTGTGGTTGGTGTCGCAGAAAGGGCATTGGAGGTTGCATCCGCTGAAACGGATGAATACGGCAGGCATTCCGGTGTTGAAGCCCTCGCCCTGCAGCGAATAGAATATCTCGTTGACTCGCATCATCAGTCTTTTTCGTAAGTGGCGATGTTGCCTGTGGTTTCCTGCACGTCGACGCGGTAGCAGTTGGTTATCTGCTCGCAGCACCAGCGTGCTATGTTTTCCGCTGTCGGGTTGCATTTCAGCACCTCGTTGACGACTTTATGGTCAAGAGCCTCTACGATGCGGTTTTTTATCTCCGAGAAATCGACCACCATGCCGTTTTTGTCGAGTTCTTTGGCTTTGCAGTATATGGTGATGATCCAGTTATGTCCGTGCAGCATGCAGCATTTGCTGGGGTAGTCGAGTGTCAGCTGATGAGCGCCTGCCACTTCTATTGTTTTCTTGATGTAATACATTTTTCAGTCTTCGTAGTTTGTTGGGTCAATGATTCCGGCTTCTTTGAAAGCCTCTTTTCTTTCCTGGCATGTGCCGCAGCGTCCGCAATGGTGTTTTTTTCCGCGGTAGCACGAATAAGTCTTGCCGTAGTCGATGCCTAAGGCGGTGCCTTTTTTCACTATGTCGCCTTTGGTGATGTCGGTGTAGGGTGCCGCGAGCTTCACACCTTCGTAGGTGCCTGCTGTCATTGCCGAGTCCATTGCTTTGACGAATTCGGGGCGGCAGTCGGGGTAGATGGCGTGGTCGCCGCCGTGGTTGGCGATGAGCACGCGTTTCAGTCCGCGGCTCTCGGCGAGTCCGCACGCCACAGAGAGCATGATGCCGTTGCGGAAGGGCACCACGGTGGAGCGCATGTTCTCGTCGTCGTAGTTGCCTTCGGGGATGGCGTCGGCGCCCGCTGTCAGCGACGAGTCGAAGTACTTCCCTATGAAGGCGAGGTCGATGACGATATGTTCTATGCCCAGATGCTCGCAATGCCAGCGGGCGCAGGCTATCTCACGTGCGGCGTGGTTGCTGCCGTAGTCGAAGGTGACGGCCAAAGCGACACGCTCGCGCTCCTCATACAGAAGCGTGGTCGAGTCGAGTCCGCCGGAATAAATAATGACCGAATCTTTTGTCGGTTCTGTGTTCTTTATCATGTCCTTGTTTTGTTAAAGGGGGTTTTCAAGTACCCCTGTGTTTTGCGCTGCAAATATACTAGTTTTTAGCCATTAGTCTTTAGTTTTTAGAATTTTTTTTACTAATGGCTAATGACTAATGGCTAATGGCTATTATAAATGTGGATAACGTTTTCTGATGTTGTCGGCAAGGAAGGCGGAGACGCTGTCTGTTGTGAGGTGCGACACATTGATGACTAAGTCGTAGTTACGTGCGTCGTAGCGCGACACTCCTGCGAAGGTTTTGGTGTAGTTTTCGCGGGCTTTGTCGACCTGCTCGATACGTTTGCGTGCGGCATCTTCATCGAGGGCATACTGGTTCATGATATGGCGCACACGTGTGTTGATGTCGGCGATGAAGAAGATCTTCAATGCTGACGGGTTGTCTTTAAACACATGGAAGCCCGAGCGTCCGATGATGACGCAAGACTCTTTTTCGGCGAGTTCGCGTAGTATCTGAGCT
>CADAFC010000109.1 GCA_902787095.1 uncultured Bacteroidia bacterium | reverse complement strand
CCTTAGGCTCTATCGGATTTGTAACATCCCAAATCTTTATCGCATTCGAGGCATTTTGCAATTGATACTCGAACACTGTCTCCGCATTGAAACATTCCGGATTGCGGAATATCATCATGTTACCATACATCTTCAAATGACGCCATGCGTTGACAGAGATATAGTCGAGCCAGCCCACCGATGATGAAAGGCTTCTTGAATATTTCACGTCGATACTAATATTTTCGGATGCAGGCGTGAAATTAGCGTTGCACAAGGTGTCCGTTCGCGCATAGATTAACGCTGTGTAGTCGTTAAACGACTTGGAATAAAGCTGCACGCCGTTATGACGCATCACAAACATTGCCGTGCCGCTGTTGCGCGATGCCACTGAAGTGTGAAGCTTAGCCTGCCGCGACACGTCGATATTTGGGAAATTGAAGCTATAGCTGCGTTCCGTGGTGACGTCAAACGGGTCGAAATACCAGGTACGTCCCATGTTTGTGAGGTTTTTCTCGTCAACATCAATCACAGCATAGTCCAGGAAATTGGTCACAGGTGTCACTGTAGCCGTTTGCGGCACATCGGCGGTCTGAACACGCAATCCCGGCTCATCACCGACCGTCAAAAACACGTAGGAATAGTCGGAATAAGAATTCTTGACATGTCCGTACTGCCATCTCGTGCCATAATATCCCCATGTGACAGGCCCTCTGGCATAAAAAATCACATAATCACCCGAGTTAAAAACGCCATCGTCTTCGCCATAAACATAAACCGGAATCTCGGCGAGGTCGTCCGGATAATAAGCGTTGTTGATCTTTGGCATCACTCCGCCGCCGTTATGGAAGACACGTATATTTCTCGGGTCTATGTTATTGACATCCAAGCCCATAGTCTTAAGTTCGGAATACGTCAGCTTATACATTCCGGTGGATGAGATAGCCATCTTATACCAAGTACCGCTGCTCAATACGGAGTTCTGTGCCACTGAAAACACAGGCCACAACGCCATTAAAAGCATGCACAACAAGGTGTTTTTATATGTCGTCTTTCCCTTAAAAGTCATAATCTGCAAAAATACTAATTTATTTTCAAAGATAACGGATTCTGATAAATTTTATTGTTAAAACTTTTTCAAAAAAATTCAAAAAAATCAGTCGGTTTTAAAGAAAAAAGTCGTATTATTGCAGTTTGAAATTTTTAAGCAGAAAAAATCACTTTTTTTGTTGTAAAGCACAATAATTAAGATGATTTGCAGTTATTGAAAAGAAAATTAAACACAAACAGAAATGCGTAATAAGTTAAGATTTGGTGCTATTTTGGCAGTTTTGGGCTTCAGCATCGTATTGGTTTCTTGTGGTAGTTTCGGCGGCAACAAGTCGAAAAAATCAGGAAAATCAAGCACAACGGGATGGAATTACAACGATCCGAACTATGGAGGATTCACCGTTTCAAACTCAAAAGAACAGAAAGTCGGTCCGGGTCTTGTTGCCATTGAAGGCGGCACATTCACGATGGGCGCCACACAGGAAAACGTTTATTATGAATGGGACAACACCCCTCGTCAGGTCACTGTCTCGTCATTTTTCATGGATCAGACAGAGGTAAGCAACACTGATTACCTTGAATATATCTTTTGGTTGAACCGCATCTACGGCAGCGAATACCCTGAGATGGTCGAGCGCGCTCTGCCTGACACTCTCGTATGGCGCAACTCGATGTCGTACAACGAGCCGATGGTTGAGATATACTTCCGTCACCCGGCATACGGCGACTATCCTGTCGTCGGCGTGTCATGGCTTCAGGCCAACGACTACGCTCTGTGGCGTTCCGACCGCGTCAACGAGATGCTCCTCATCGAGGCTGGCGTGCTTAAGTTCGACGACAACCAGAATGCAGAAAACCACTTCACTACAGATGGATATCTCGCAGGCACATATACAGGTGTCACTGGCAACGGCCAGCGCGCAAAGATGGAAGATGGCATCATCCTTCCGAAATACCGTCTCCCCACCGAAGCTGAATGGGAATACGCAGCACTCGGCCTCGTAGGCAACACAGAAGGCGAGCGCATCACACAGCGCAAGGTGTATCCATGGAACTCCGACGGTGTGCGTTCACAGGAAAAGAACTACACAGGTAACTATATGGCCAACTTCAAGAGAGGTTCAGGCGACTACATGGGTGTGGCCGGCAACCTCAACGACGGCGCCACCTTCCCTGCCCCTGTGACAGCTTACTGGCCAAACGACTATGGCCTCTACAACATGGCTGGTAACGTAGCTGAATGGGTGCTCGATGTCTATCGTCCTCTCTCATTCGAAGACTTCGCCGACCAGAACCCTTACCGTGGCGACTCAGAGAACATCAACTATCGTGACGGCGACTATATGTCGACAATCCAGAACGACTGGAACAACAAAGAGGATCAGGACTACACCAAACAGATGTATGACTACGGCAAAACCACTTTGATTTCCGACCATTCACGCGTCTACAAAGGCGGTTCATGGGCCGACGGTCCTTACTACCTCAGCCCCTCAACACGTCGTTACCTCGATGAGAACCAGTCATCATCAACGATAGGTTTCAGATGCGCCATGAACAAAATCGGCACGACATACAAAAAATAAGATGCCGTAACCCAGATACAAGCCGTCGTTATGACGGCTTTTTTTATATTAAAATGATTAAAAGCACTTGGAAATGAACGATATAGAAAGAATCTATGAGCTTTACAAAGGCGCTTACACCGTGACTACCGACAGCCGCACCATCACTCCAGGATGCGTGTTCGTGGCCCTGAAAGGCGAACACTTCGACGGCAACGACTTCGCACTGAAAGTC
This sequence comes from uncultured Bacteroidia bacterium, assembly GCA_902787095.1. Taxonomy (GTDB): domain Bacteria; phylum Bacteroidota; class Bacteroidia; order Bacteroidales; family F082; genus Limimorpha. The sequence continues at coordinate 2,469 of CADAFC010000109.1, read as the reverse complement.
GCTGAAGAAGGCATAGCCGCCTGCGTGATTGCCGACAGACCCGACCTGCCTAAACACAACAGACTTTTTGTCGTGAACGACAGCCTGAAAGCCCTGCAGGAACTGGCGAAACACCATAGAGAGAAACTCGGACTGCCTATCATCGGTATCACAGGAACAAACGGCAAGACAACCACAAAGGAACTCGTATCAGCCGTCCTCTCCAAGAAATACAACATCGTATACACACAAGGCAACTTCAACAACCAGCTGGGAGTGCCGCTCACACTGTTGAGAATCAAGCCGGAAGTGGAACTCGCAGTGGTCGAGATGGGTGCAAGCCATCCTGGCGACATCGACGAGCTGACCAACCTCGGCGAGCCCGACTACGGTATGATAACCAACATCGGTCGCGCACATCTGAGGGATTTCGGAGGCTACGAAGGCGTGATAAAGACAAAAAACGAGATGTACCAATACATCGCCGCACACAAAGGACTGCTGTTCGTGAATGAAGACAACGACCTTTTGATGGGTCTTGCCAAGGATATTGACAAGGTGACTTACGGAACATGCCAAGGAGCCGGCACTAAAGGCAAGATGCTTTCAGCAAACCCGTATCTCTCAGTCGAATGGAACGGCTACAAGATTGACACTCAATTGGTTGGCGACTACAACTTCGAAAATGTGATGGCCGCAATATGCATCGGCAAATATTTCAAAGTCGACGACAAAGACATTGTCGAGGCTCTGTCAAGCTACTGCCCCACCAACAACCGCTCTCAAGTGATTGAAACCGGTAAAAACCGCGTGATCATGGACGCATACAACGCCAACCCGACAAGCATGAGCCATGCCATCAGAAACTTCAGAAACATCTGCAGCGATCATAACGTGTTGATTTTAGGCGATATGCTCGAACTTGGAGAAGAATCAGAAAAAGAACATAAAGCAATAATTCAGCTTCTGAAAGAGCTCCGTTTCCAACTTGTGTTTCTCGTGGGTTCAGAATTTGCAAAAGTCGCTTCAAATTCAACATACTTCACCGTAAACGATGTTGACAAACTGATAAGATACATTACACTTAATCCTATTTCAGGCTACGACATACTCGTGAAAGGCTCCAACGGCATCCACCTCAACAAAATCATCGATTCGTTGTAATGACCAAGAAAACCAACATAATCGGACTCATGTCGGGCTCTTCGCTCGACGGCATCGACCTCGTGGATGTCGATTTCTGGAACGACGGCAAATGGCATTTCGAGATAGTCGCGAAGGACAATTACGATTACGACAACGAATGGCGCAATGCATTATCCGACGCATTCCTTGTTGGAGCGCAGCATGCCACGGCTTTGCAATCATTGGATATACGTTACGGCACATTGTTGGGTCAGGTTACCAAACAATTCATTGACAAATATAATTTACACCCTGAAATCGTCGCCTCACACGGCCACACCATCTTTCACCGTCCACAAGAACATTATACCTTACAAATCGGTGATGGTCAGGCACTTGCAGACGCATGCGGGGTCATGGTTATCAACGATTTCCGTACCGAAGACGTCCTGAAAGGCGGTCAGGGCGCGCCATTGGTGCCGATTGGCGACAAACTGCTGTTCGCCGATTACCCATTATGCCTTAATATAGGTGGCATAGCCAACGTTTCATACGACGTTGACGGTCAACGCATTGCATACGATATCTGTATCGCGAACCAAGCATTGAATTATCTGGCAAACCGCATATCGTTGCCATACGACAAAGACGGGATGTCTGCTCGTAGCGGACATATTGACAATCAATTACTTACCACATTAAACTCACATCCTTTCTATACCCAAAAACACCCCAAATCATTAGGACGCGAGTTTTTTGAGGATAATATCAAACCGTTATTGGAAAAACGTGATGACATCGCCGACATGATGGCGACATTAGTCGAACATATTGCCATTCAAATTGGTGCATCAGTAGAGACGATGCGCCCATCGTCTCTACCCATGTTGATAACCGGTGGCGGCGCGAAAAACAAATATCTTGTGGAGCGTATTCAGGCGAATACAAAACACCAGGTCTTCATTCCAGCTGATGACATCATCGACTACAAAGAAGCCCTCGTCTTCGCTTTCCTCGGATTACTACGCAACCGTAACGAAATCAACGTGTTGAAATCAGTGACAGGTGCCGAATCAGACTCATGTTCTGGCAAGATATGGTATCCCACCAAATAAAAAATAGAGACGATGTGGGAATCGTCTCTACCAACAAATGCAACAAATATTAACTGTTAACTATTAACATTCAAATTGTTAACTATTAGCACTGCATACCGCCGCAGCAGTTAATCACCTGACCGGTGACATAGCTGGAGAGGTCTGATGCGAGGAACAACGCCACGTTGGCGACGTCTTCAGGTGTACCGCCTCTTCTCAACGGAATCTTTGATGCCCATTCTTTTCTTACTTCTTCAGGAAGAGCCTT
>CADAFC010000108.1 GCA_902787095.1 uncultured Bacteroidia bacterium | reverse complement strand
CAAATCCTGCATCGTGAACTTAAACGAGGTGGCGCCGTCGCTGCGTCGGGCATGATACTGCACCGTGCCCACGCTATTCTTCAACGACTTCATAGGCTCTATTACAGGGTTTATCACCAGCTTAGGACCAGTGAAATCGCTGCAAAGCACATAAAAACCGCCCAACGACGTGCCCATCATCGCAAAGACCTCGTTCTCCTTCGCGAAATCGTTGATTTTCTTTATCGAAGCTCCTGCATGATGGTCCACCTCAAGCGCACACCATTCATAATCAGGATAATATAGGTTCAGGAAGCCCACCGTCTGCGTGAACGGCGAGCCTCCGAAACCATGAATGTAAATTATCTTTTTCTTGCTCATTTTTAATTTTCAAATGATTCCGTAAAATAAGGATTTCTCCACTCCGCTTCGCTCCGGTCGAAATGACGAGGGGAAGGAATGTTATATCCACTTCACCAGCGGCAGATCCTGTCTGTGTGGCAGCATCGCGATGGTCGGGAAGATTCTGAACGTGTAGTTGAACACCCCTGCCCTGTTGATAGGCACGCCGATGTAATAACGGGCCCAGCCATCGCCGGCGTCGACAAGCTGCAACGGGTCGACACGCACGAGCTTGTCAATCACGTCGTTGGTCTTCGTCGCTACAACAAGCTCAATGCCCACATCGCCTTTTTGCAGTCCCGGCGTCTTCAGCGTGATTTCAGCAATCATGACATCGCCATAGTTCAGCGGACGCACGTCAGGATCAGGCACCTTGATGGACTCCACCTCAATCTTGTCCCAGTTAGCCTGGATGTTGCGTTTCCATTCGACGATTTCGAATGCCTTGGCGTATCTGTTGGCTTTCATCCAGTTGGTACGCTCGATAAGCTTGGTGTAATACTGGCTGAAATAGTCGTCGAGCATGCGTTTCATGGTGTAGAACGGTGCAATCTGCATCATGTCGTTCTTCATATACTGAATCCATTCGCATGGCACGCCGTCCTTGTCCCTGTTGAAATACAGCTGAACAATCTCATTTTCAATGATGTCGTAAATTATCTCGGCATCGAGCTCATCCTGATAACGCTGGTCATCGTAGGTACGCTCCTCTTTTATTGCCCAGCCTGCCTTCGGACGATAGCCTTCAGCCCACCATCCGTCGAGCACCGACAAATTGAGTGTCCCGTTCATCGCCGCCTTCTCTCCCGATGTTCCGGAAGCCTCCAACGGACGTGTCGGCGTGTTCATCCAGACATCGACACTTGAAGTCAGAAGCTTGCCGATCTCCATGTCGTAGTTGTTGATAAACACCACCTTACCGATAAATTCCTTTCTTCTGCTGACTTCGATGATATTTTTAATCAGATCCTGACCTGCTTTGTCGTTGGGGTGTGCCTTACCTGCAAACAGGAAAATCACCGGACGCTTAGGGTCGTTGACGATCTCAGCCAATCTCTCAATGTTGCTGAACAGCAGATGCGCGCGTTTGTATGTCGCGAAACGTCTTGCAAAACCTATAATCACAGCGTTTTCATTGAGTTTCTCCATCGTCTCAATGATGAGTTTCGGGCTCTCTGAGCGACGGCGCATATCATCGGCGAGTCTCACCTTGATAAACTCTATCAGGTTGTGTTTCAGCTCTTTACGTATTGCCCAAAAGTCTTTGGCAGGGACATCCTGTATCTTCTTCCAGACTGTCGGATCCGACTGGTTGTCAAGATAATCCTTGCCGAGCACGTCATTATACAGGCATTGCCAATGTTTGTCGGCCCATGTCGGGAGATGCACGCCGTTGGTGACGTAACCGATGTGGTTCTCTTCGGCGAAATAGCCCGGCCACATCTTCTGGAACATCTCGCGGCTCACGCGGCCGTGAATCTTACTCACTCCGTTGACTTCCTGGCTGAGGTTCACCGCCAGTACGCTCATCGAGAACTTCTCGTTCGGGTCGTCGCGGCGTATGCGTCCCATGTTCATGAATTCTTCCCACGAGATGTTGACTCTGCCCGGGAAATGCGACAGATATGTCCTCATCAGATTCTCCTCAAAGGCGTCGTGGCCTGCAGGGACAGGAGTATGTGTCGTGAACAAGGTCGAAGTTCTGACAAGCTCTTTTGCCACATCGAAGTCGAGGTTATGTTTTGTGACGTAGTTGCTCAGTCTCTCGAGTCCGCAGAATGCGGCATGTCCTTCATTGCAGTGGTATATCGTAGGCTTGATATTCAATGCGTTAAGCATCCTGATGCCGCCGATGCCGAGGAACACCTCCTGTTTGATACGCATCTCGCTGTCGCCGCCGTAGAGCTGTCCTGTGATGGCTCTGTCTTCAGGCGAGTTCTGCTCGATATCGGTGTCAAGAAGGTAGAGGCTTATCCTACCCACGCTGACTTTCCAAGCTTTTGCGTAAACGCTTCTGCCCGGGAATGCGATGCTGATGGTCACCCAGTTACCGTCTTGGTCGCGGACTGGCTCTATCGGGAGTTCCGAGAACTTCTGTGGCAGGTACTGCGAGAGCTGCTCGCCTGACACCGAAAGGTCCTGATTGAAGTAGCCGTAACGATATAACAGTCCGATAGCCAATAAGTTAGCATTCGAGTCGGATGCCTGCTTGAGGTAGTCGCCTGCCAGGATGCCGAGGCCACCGGAGTATATCTTCAACGACTTCTGCAGACCGTATTCCATTGAGAAATAAGCGATTTTGTTGTTATCGGCAGGCTTAACCGACATATATTTCTTAAACCTGTCATAAACAGCATTCAGTCTGTTGACGAATCTCTCGTCTTGTTCCAGGTCCTCAATCTGCGATCTGGTCAGGCTCTTCATGAGTGCTATCGGGTTCTGTTCGAGGCGTTCAAACGCGACAGGGTCAATGCTTTCGAACAGCTCGATGGCGTCCATGTTCCAGCACCACCACAGGTTGTTGGAGAGCTCCTGCAGTTTCTTCATCTGCTCCGAATACACAGGATCAATCAAAATCTTCTTCCAGGTCGGTGAGTCCTGTTTCTTATAGTCGAAAACCCTCAACACTTCCGAATATTTCCGGCTCTGTTTCATATAATCCTTAACTCCCGCTTTCCTTACGGCGAGGTCGTAAGCATTCAAATAGTTGACAATCAATTCCTTCCAGACAAATTTCGATGCCACCGCCACCGCTTGGTCTGAAATTTTATTGTTTTCTTTTTCAGAATGGGCATTCATCTTTTCCACTACCGCGACCATCTGATTGACTACTGTATCGCCGTTATCTTCCTCACGATGAATCACTGTAACAGCTTCACTGTCAATATTTTGGCTCAGTATATATCGTCCGAAGCCGCAAATATCCATGGTGATTGTCGGGATACCGTGGGCGATGCTTTCGAGCGGAGTGTAGCCCCATGGCTCATAATATGACGGGAAGGCCGAGAGGTCGAAAGCATACAGAAATTCGTTGTATTTCATGTTGAAAATGCCGTCGTTGCCGTTGAGGTAAGCTGGCACAAACATCACCTTCACGCGGTCGCCCTCGTTGTTTTGCAAGCCGTTGTCGCGCAAAGCGTTAAGAATCATATCCCATTGATAATCATGGATATAATGTGTACAAGGATATTCAGTATGACCATTGATTTCAACTTCTTTATTGAGACGATGCTGCAGATCTTTCGATGGTCCTGCTATATTGCCAGGCACAGCTATCACCGCCACGATGTCACGTTTCAGATTCTCGTCGTGGTTCAGCTTTGCTAACATCTTGATATACAGGTCGGTACCTTTGTTATGGAACTCATATCTTCCGCTGTTGATAATCAGCATAGAGTCGCGCGAGACCTCTTTTCCGCAAAGGGCATCGATGATTTCAAAAATCTTCGCTCTGCTCGTTGAGACGCACTGCCGTGCGTCTCTTCCATTGTTAAAATCGGAATTTATACCGTTTATTGTGATGAAATCAGGTTTTCTTTGCAAAAACTGCTCACATTCCTGTGCGGTGATGTCGCTCACAGTGGTGAAAACGTCAGCGTTTTGGGCAGATTTCATCTCCATCGACTGTTGTGACACAATGTTGAATCGGCTTGCCATGTTTTGCCAGTCGTAAGAGTCGAGTTGGCTGTATAGCGGCAGTCCGTTGCCACTGATGGCGCGTCCGAGATATGTCGCGTGTGTGGTGAAGACCGTTGAGATATATGGGCAATGTTCTTTTATGTACAGCACTCCCGCGCCTGTCATCCACTCATGGAACTGTGCCACTACATTATCGTCCGGACCCACGTTCCATTCCACGAAGCTCTCGATGACCTTACCGGCAGCATAGCCGAACACCACCGGCTCGATATAGTCCCACTGGCCTTGGATAGAGTCGAGCTGATACTTCTCCCAGAGATGTGCAAGTATCTCATTCTTAATGGAATACATCGAGGTATAGTCGATGAGGATGGCTATCGGCTTCGCTGAAATCTTCCAGCGGCCAATACGCACCTTCACGCCAAGAGTCTCAGCAACTTTCTCGCGCCATTCGGGGAAAAGTGCAGGATCTTCGATGAAATACATGGTCTCATGCGCCTCTTTCACGATGTCAGGACCTATCGTAATATAATGATCGTCAAGAAGTTGCTTTATTTCTTCCGCTTTGGTTGAGATGACGGTGTAGATACCGCCCACCATGTTACAAACCTCCCAGCTTGTTTCAAATAGATAATCTGGCTTTTTCATTCCTACAAGTTTGAAGCTTGAGTTTGAAGTTTGGAGTTAAAATCACACCAAACCTCAGCCCTCAAACTGTTATTTCATTCTGTTAATAAAATCTGTTAAAATATTCATGTAATTGATGTAATAGTCGTATGGTGTGCCGCCTTGGTGTTTGGTACACATCGAGGAGAAGTTCTCGGCGGCCTGCAATGCGCGCCAGTCACGTTTCAGTTCCTCATCCTGAGATGCTTTCACTTTCTTGAAGCATCCGTACAAGGTGGCGAGGGCGTCGTCCTGCATGTCGTTGCCCATCCAGTTGGACAGGTCACGTTCCTCATCGCGGCATGAGAGTGGCATTGGTGCGTCGAACACACTCATCGGCTGCATCTTGTCGACAATCTGATGTGGCGTAACAAACTGGAAATCAGTACGTTTCAAGACAGCGTCAGGCAGTTGTCGCATAAACTCGAAGATACCTGTAGAAGCATCCAGAGCCTCGCCAAATGTCTCATAATCAATGAAGATGTTGACCAACTCCTCCTCTTTCGGCAACGAGTTGAGCCAGTTGACGAAGTCATCGACGGTGAAGTTCTCATGCGCGAACTTCAAAGTTATCTCGTCGCTCATCTTCCAGTTGCGAAGCATCACTTTAAGTTTCGGGTTTATCGCGTTGACATACAGATAGTTAGGACTCTTCCAGCCGAGCACGTGCTTAGCTCCTTCTGTCAAGATGAGGTCGAAACCCATCTCGGCCACGTCGGCACCAATCTCGTTGGAATAAATGAGCTCGGTGTTATGGAATGTCTTCGGGCGTAGGTTGAACACCTCTTTCATAAGTCGTTTATGCTCAGCAACTTCCATCTTAAAAGCGTCCTTATTCATCAGCGACGCCAACGAGTGCGAATATGTCTCTGCCAGCACCTCCACATTGCCTGTCGCCACAAGCTTTTTGAAGCTTTCCAAGGCATATGGCGCGTACACCTCCATCTGTTCGATGCCGACTCCCGAGAACGAAATCGCGAACTTCATCTTGTTCCCTAGTTCCGAGGTTGTTCATCGGGATATAGCATCTCTCAGCAACACGCTGCATCGTGATGCGGTTGTTATAGTCGTCATAGTAGAAATGACGTTTTCCGATATCGAAGAAACGATACGTGCGGAGCCTGTACGGCTGATGCACCTGGAAGTAAAAACAAATATTTCTCATATCTATAAGTGTTTATTATTCAAATCAATAAACTCGTTCCCAACCTCTTCCAATCCATGAAAACCCTATCGTAATTATGTGAGCTGTCGATAATTGTCCGTCATAAGAATCTGTCAAACAAAACTCATATTTCAATTTCACCGCACTTCTATCTAATGCTTTGATTGATGGTAGCGATCCGAACAATTTAATATCACAATTAACTCCAACTCTATACATCATGAATGTCTTGTTCAAATCATCAAATTCATCCTCATGGATATCTCTGTCTTTTGTAAATGGGTATTTTTCATAGACATATGCTAAACCAACAAATGGTCCAAGAGCAATCCATTTATTATCTATTATAAAATAACCTAAATTGACGTATGGCATTGACCAATTGCACTTTTCGCCCTTGGCACATATTAAATTGGGCGTACCATGATAACTATATATCTGATCATGCGTGGTTTGCAACGTCATCATATTGATGCCTAATGTAAAATCAAACTTCTTATATAATACATCCAAACTAAATCCAACGCCGAATCCACTATTAGGCAAAAATCCAGATGATATTTCTGAACACAAATTAAAGCCTAAACCAAAGCCCCAATTATGCTCAACAAATTTTACTCGGATAATATGTCTTGCTAACCAATCATAACGACTATTAGGATAATTGGTCAAGAACATATCAACTCGTTCATTATGCTTTTCTATATTTTTTGAATAATTTTCATCCAACAACCAATCCAAAAATATGTTAAAAAACTCATCGTCTTCGTCCGATAGCTGGGCATTTTGAATATTGGAACGCAACACATATCCTTCATCAACGCTTCGCCTGTATATTTGTGTCATCATATCATCTCTTACAGGCAACACCTTATTATTCAAAGCATGATAATCCGTCGAATCCCGACCCAACTCCACCGCCAGCACATCAAATTCACTTGTCCAAAACAGTATAAGAGCCAACTCAGCAGGCTTTAGTGCAACATAGTGATCATCTTCCAATCCTTTCAAATAATCCTTGATTTCCTTGACCTTTTCATAGTCGCGTTCAAGGAATTTCTCGAGAAGATATGCCCTACCGTTCTCGATTTTCACCTTCTTGGTTTGCTGTATCTCATCCTCGATCTGCGCAAACGCAGGCATCATCGTGATTAGTAGAAGGGTTAATATGACTATTTTTCTTTTCATTTTTGTTGTTATTTTTTTCATTAATTGGGCGCCCAAGAGGCGCCCATCGGACGCATTCAATGCGTCCCTACATGCCGATGGCTCGTTCGTATACCGCCTTGATTTTCTTGGCGGCGTATTCCCACTTCAGGTTGTCGACTTCCTCTTTTCCTTCCTTACGGAAAATGTCGTTGACAGCCTTGTATTTACATATTCCGTAAATGGCGTCGGCGAGTCCGTTGATGTCCCAGAAGTCGACTTTCAGTGCATGCTCGACCACTTCCGACACTCCCGACTGCTTCGAGATGACAACCGGCACCTTCAGTCGCATAGCCTCAAGCGGGACGATGCCGAAAGGCTCTGATATTGAAGGCATTACGAAGACATCTGTCATGGCGAACATCTGGTCGACGTCGTTGCCTTT
>CADAFC010000107.1 GCA_902787095.1 uncultured Bacteroidia bacterium | reverse complement strand
CACGAGCTCGCCGATGAGCATGATGGCGTCACGGGCGTTGTCGCAGCTCATCAAAGCGATGCGCTCGAGCTCCTCGATCTGGAACACGCCGTCATTGTTCACCAGAGTGTCGGGACCAGAGAACGTGGTCTCGCCAATGGCCAGCTGTTTCTCGTTGAAACAAGGATATGCCGTGTTGAGATATGCGTATGTGTGACTCGGCATCGGAATCTCTCCAGCCACCTCCAAGCCCTTGGTCTCTCTCGGACTGAAAGTGTGCATGGTGCCTTTGTAAATCTTCATCATGGCACCTTCTTCGTTGTCGGCTGCCGGCTCCCAGCGCATCCAGGTGCGGTACCAGCTGTCGCAGGTGTGCGAGGTCATCACTGAGCCGTCGGTAGAGGCTTTCTTGCCCACCATGATGCTGGTGCAGTTTGCGCCGTCAAATTCGTATTCGTCGATATTGATTTGAGCGTTCAAACTCAAAGTCATTGTTGCTAAAAGCAATACAATCAATAGGTTAAGTCTTTTCATAGTTGTTATTTTTCGGTTGTTATTTTTTCTGAAAAGAAAGTGAAGTTCACTTTTCCATATTTTCTATGGTCGTAATAATGCGGATGTCCGCTGAAATCAACGGTTCTGTCGTGTTCAAGGACAAAAATCCCGTCTTCGTTGAGCAACTCATTCTCAAAAATGAGGTTCACGAGCACGTCGTAATGCTGGCAGTCGTACGGCGGGTCGGCGAAGATGAGGTCGTATTTGGCTTTATGCATCGGCAAGAACCTGAAGACATCCGATTTTACCACCGATAACTCGTTCATATTCAGTTTGTTGGCGGTCTCACGGATAAACCTCACACAGTTGTTGTTCTCATCGACGGCGGTCACATGCGGGCAGCCTCGCGAGACAAGCTCATACGAGATGTTACCTGTCCCCGCAAAGAGGTCGAGTGCCGTGGTCTCCTCCAGATCTATCTGATTTTCAAGGATGTTGAACAGGCTCTCCTTGGCCATGTCGGTCGTGGGGCGCGTCGGGAGGTTGTCGGGCGCCACAATCTGCCGTCTCTGATGTCGTCCTCTGATGATTCTCATATTTTTTCAGTTTTAAAACGCACGTCGCGTATGTATCTCGTGACGAGTTCCACAATCTGTGAGTCTTTCTCTATCATGCCCATGAAATATACAGGGGTTATCTCCACGTCGATGTTCAGCTGCTCCATCGAGAAGAGCACAAAATACAGGAAGTCTTCTTTCGTCTTGAAACGGAAGACGTTGTCAAACAACAGTTTGGCTCCTTTCAAAACCACCATCTCGAAGCTGTTGTTTTTAACATTCAGATAGACTCTGCTGTCGTCGGTGCGCTCGTGGTTTTCCTTTATCAGATCTTCCAAAAGCAGGGTGGAGGCGTGGCGGAACTCGCTGTTTTCGATGTCTTTCAGCTTGGCGTGCTCTTTTTTTGAGACACAATAAACATTATATATGTCGGCAAGCTCGATATAGTCGGCGCAGACCACGCTGTTGTCATCCTTAATCCCAATAAAATCAAGATATTTCGACTTTTTGCTCTCCAGGTAAAGAGCTGCCGGCACCAATGTGTGCTTGTCGCTGTTGATGACAATATACGAAAAACCATCCGCATAATTTCGGATGGTTAGTTCGTTAGTGTTCAACTCGTCGTTAACCGGGGACATATTATTCCCAGTTACCGTTCAACGAAGGTTCGTCCATCGAACCGACTTTCAGACCTGCATATTTGTCGAGGTCTTCCTGTTCGGCTCTCAAGTTGTTGACTCTCTGTGGGTCGAGGTCCCAAAGATACACGCTGTAAGGTGTCTTTGCCTCAAACACAGCCACTTTCAAACCACCGCGCATGATGTAGCCGGCTTCCATCTCAAATGGGACTTTGTTGTCCTGTGAGAACGGCACATAGCGGAGGTCTTCAACTTTGAAGTTTTCTCTGTTGCTGAACAACGAGTCGACAACGGCAACATAACCAACGGTATCGTTGATGGTTTTTGTAAATGTTGTGTCGTTAGGGTCGGCCACGATGTTGACCACAGGAAGTTTGCCTGTCTTGATATAGTCGATGAGTGAATCGAAATCGGCAGTGTATCTGTTGTAGGTCTGCTTGTAAAGAGTCTGAGTCTTTCTGATGTCTTTCAGGCTTTGAACTACTTCAACTTCTCTTTCTTTACGCACGTTCTCAAAAACAACAGGTTCGCTGATGCTCTTGTAAATTAAATAAACTAACAACACAGCTATCAGAGATAAAGCGATGTTGATGATTGTCAGATTTTTATTATTCATGATGTTTGATTTTATTTACATTTTTTGCGTTGCAAATTTAGCAATTTTTTTAATAAGAACGAAAAATTTTAAAAATATTTTATGAATAATATTCTACATTGAGTCCCAACGACTTAACTTTTTCGGCGATCTTCGACATCTCGTCCGATGAAAGCTTTTCGAGATTCTTTTCCGGAGTCTCTCTGTCGATAACGTAAATCATTGTCTTTCTTGGCTTTATCTTTTTCAGGTGCTCCAGCCAAAGCTTGATTTCCTCATCAGTGGTGTTGTCGATTATCATGCCGTTATGCTCGCCGCGGACAAACAAAGTCTGTATAATCACCTGACCCTCAAAGCGTTGCAAATCTTTGACATATTGTTCGAGGTCTATTTTCACGTTCGGGAGATTCACCTTATTAATAATGCCAACTGTGCCACCGTCGAGCTTGCAGATGTTGTTGTCGATTTTCTGCAATGCCTTGAAAACCTTCTCGTCGTGAATCCTCGTCCCGTTTGTCAGCACGCTTATGACGGCTTTCGGCACGTATTTGTCCCTCAATCTCACAGTGATATCAATGATTTCCGGGAAATCAGGATGCAATGTCGGCTCACCGTTTCCGGAAAAGGTGATGCTGTCGGGTTCTTTGGGTGTTCCGACGAGCCCTCTCAACGCATTTTCCAGTGTTTGCTCGTATTCACGAGGCGTCGGCAGCTTGGCGTGTTCGTCTCTTTTCTCCGGATTCCAGCCGCATTCGCAATAAACGCAGTTGAAAGTGCATATCTTTCCAAACTTTGGTAACAGGTTGACACCCAGTGAGTTGCCAAGTCTTCTGCTGTGTATCGGTCCGAAAACCAGATCTTCTGTTAAAAATGCCATTTCCAAAAATTTTTGCAAAAGTAGTAAAAATATTATTATTTTTGCAAAAAATTGTACCATGAAGACAAAACAGGAAATCACGGAAAACTGGCTGCCGCGTTATACGGGACAGAGCATCGACAAGTTCGGGAAATACATCCTTTTGACCAATTTCTCGCATTATCTGGAGCTGTTTTCGTTTTTCAGCCATGCCCCGATAGTGAGCCGCGACCGCTCTATGCCTTGCGCCACGGCGGGCGACATCACCATGATCAACTTCGGGATGGGAAGCGCCAACGCCGCCACTGTCATGGACCTGCTGAGCTGCATCCATCCGAAAGCCGTGCTGTTCTTGGGCAAATGCGGAGGCCTGCGACCCAAATACCAGGTCGGTGACTTCATGTTGCCTATAGCCGCAATCCGCGGTGAAGGTACGTCGAACGACTACATGCCGCCTGAGGTGCCCGCACTGCCAGCCTTCTCGCTGCAGAAAGCTATATCCACCACAATCCGTGACCATGGCCACGACTACTGGACAGGCACCGTCTACACCACCAACCGGCGTGTGTGGGAACATGACGACAAATTCAAGGATTATCTCCGCCAGATTCGCTGCATGGCAGTGGATATGGAGACTGCGACAATCTTCTCCGCGGGCTTCGCCAACGAGATCCCGACAGGCGCACTTCTGCTCATCTCCGACCAGCCGATGACACCGGAAGGCGTCAAAACAGAGGAAAGCGACAAAAAAGTGAGTAGCATGTTCGTCGACGAGCATATCAAAATAGGCATCGACGCTCTACGTCAGATTATCGATAACAGATTAACTGTCAAACACTTGAAGTTCTGATGACTTACGAACAGATTCTTTCGGACATTAAGAACAAGATTTACCATCCGGTGTATTTCCTGATGGGCGAAGAACCGTATTTCATCGATTCCATCAGCGATGCCATCGAGAGTACTGTGCTGGATGAGGCCGATAAGGCGTTCAACCAGATTATCCTTTACGGAAAAGACGTCGACGTGCACGACATAGTGACGCAGGCACGTAACTTCCCGATGATGGGTAACTACTTGGTAATCATCGTGAAGGAAGCCCAAGACGTGAAAAATATCGAGTCGATGGAGCCGTTCCTGGAGATGATTCCCGAGACCACCATCCTTGTCCTGAATTACAAATACAAGAAGCTCGACAAACGTCTGAAGTTCGCGAAAACACTGGACAAAGACTATGTCTTGTTCGAGTCGAAGAAGCTTTACGACAGGGACATACCGAAGTGGATCGTCAATTATCTTGGCAATAACAAATACAAAATACAGCAAAAAGCGTGCCAAATGTTGGCGGATTACCTTGGAACCGACTTGCAAAAGGTGCGCAACGAGCTTGACAAGCTGATGGTTGCGGTGCCTAACACTAAGGAAATCACTGACTTTGATGTCGAATATAACATCGGAATCTCCAAGGATTTTAACATCTTCGAGCTTCAGAAGGCCATCAGCTACGGCGACTTCCCGAAGGCGGTGCAAATCATCAATTATTTTGGCGACAACACCAAGGAGAACCCGCTAATCGCCACAGTGATAATGCTTTACGCCTATTACTGTAAGTTGCTGAAGCTGCACTACGCTACCGACAAATCGAAAAACAACATTGCCAGTGTCCTCGGCGTGAGTCCTTTCTTCGTCGAAGACTATTTCGAGGCCGCCCGCCGCTACAACATCAAAAAATGTGTCGACAATATCGCCGTTTTGCGAGAATTTGATTTAAAATCAAAAGGTTACAACACCAGCAGCGACGTGAGCCAGAAAGACTTGTATCGGGAGATGATTTACAAGCTGATGAGGTAGGATTATGAATTGTGACTTTTAGAGTTTGAATAATAAAGAATGATGACGTGCCTTGGCACGTTCTTTGTGTTCAAAGCGTGCCGTAGGTACGCTCTTTCAATAGCCCCAGGCTGCGCCTGGGGCGAAATGATATGATAGAATAAATCTGGGAGGTGACGCGCGTCGCGCGTCACCTCCCAGATTATATTAGAAATTAACGCTAAACGTCAATCCTAAACCATAATTGTCTTGTAATTCTGGAGTTTTGTATTTAATCAATGATGGTGATAGATTATACGAATAAAAATATCCTCTAGATTTTGAGTTATAATTATCTGCTATCCGATTCATTCTACCTTTTCCAATACCCTTGAATATACACATTAAAGGAAGGCTTATACCAGCAATTACCCCGCTGCCATAAGCCATCATTAATAAATCTGGATCACCAGAATCTTCAGCTGTTACGGTAAACATCAAAGTAGTTCCTAACGATATGAAGAATACTGTTGTAAAAGCTCTTCCAGCTTTTATCTGTCTTTTTGCGCTAAGATATGTCTGGTAAGTATCAACATCAACAAGATTTTTAACTTCTTCATCAGACAACAAGTGTCCATCAAGAGTCAATGTGTAGCCTCGACGTTTCATGCTTCCTTTAGCAGTAGTAGGAAGTTGATTGGTTGTAATGATTTCTTGATTAGTTGTTGTTTTGTTTTGAGTTGTTATTGGAGTTTCTTGTTCATATGCAAAATGTTCAATCTCGCCGTTTTGGTAATTTATGCTTACAACTTCATCAATACCAATTACATAAGTGGGTCCATCAAGATTTGACCATTTTTTGTATTCTATTTCAGCTTCGCTAATTCTTGTAACTTTGCTTAAAATCGTTGAATTATCTTTTTTTACGATTACATCTTGAGCCTTTGTGATGCTAGTTGTTATTAACAAAACAGCAATTAAAATGAGTTTAAATGTTTTCATGGTGTTGTCCTTTTACGTTCACTCCCTTAAACGCCAAATCATTTATAACCAGTTTTTGAAAAACACAAAAAGAAAAAGCACACACCGAAAAAAGAAGCGCGGGTATCTGAACTATTGCTCATCCCGCGTATCAGGCTCTCGCATTGCCTTCCTGCCTAGAACAAGCAACGCCGAAGCCCACGCTGTTAGAATATACAAAGGAATATGTATATACAACCATGTGGACGTTGGTCATTGCTTTATCGTGAGGCAGGATTGAACTTGCGAGATTCGATACGCCGCAGATAAAACGTCAGTTCAACGTCTTTCTTTAATATGTCTTGTTGCTCAACTAATTGTGAAACAACAATGCAAAAATAGTAAAAAATTGAAACACAGAAGAAATTATTTGAAAAAATCTTGACAAAGTCGGAAAAATTATGTATTTTTGCATCATGAAACTCCGATAAAGTGGATGTTATCATAGTTTTATTTGTTTAACAGTTTAATTATAGATTTATGGAATCTTTGATGATTACAAAAGATTATATGGAGGCGGTAAAAGCATTGAAAGACGCGATAACCAAAAGCCGTTACCGCGCAGCACAGCACGTCAATAAGGAAGTGCTATATCTGAATTATGCCATCGGCAGGTTCATTTCAATTAACAGCCGTACAGCAAAGTGGGGCAGCAATGCAATAAAAATCATTTCTGAGTTATTGCAAAAAGAGTTGCCGGGATTAAGGGGGTATTCAGAGTCAAATATTAAGCTGATGAGGACTTTTTATGAGGGCTGGAAAGATGTGTTTGAAAATCGCCAGTTGTCAACTGGCGATTTTAATCGCATAACAATCAAAGAGTTAGAAATTCGTCAGTTGTCAACTGACGAATTTACCGACGACGATTTGAATGCTTTTTTATTCGCGTAAGCTTAGAAGCTTGGTGGCTTTTGAATTAAAAAGAGGTGAGTTTAAGCCTGAATATACTGGGAAACTCAATTTTTATCTTGCAGCATTGGATAAATATGTGAAACTCCCAGATGAGAATCCGTCAATTGGGATAATTTTGTGTAAATCGAAAAATGAAGAGATTGTACAACTATCGTTTTCAGATACCTCGAAACCAATGGGTGTCGCGACTTATCGTACATCAAAAGAACTTCCGGCAAGACTTCGGGAAGCCTTGCCGGATATGGAGGATTTGAAGAAGCTGATATAACTACTTTTTATTTTTCTTAATCCATTCTCTTGCATTCACAAACGCCTCGATCCAAGGTGCAACCTCGTCGTTTTTGCGGTTCTGCGGATAGTATGCCCACTGCCATGGGAGGAATGCTCTCTCAAGGTGAGGCATCATCGCGAGATGACGGCCGTCGGCGGAGCAGATGCCTGCCACTGACCATGGCGAACCGTTAGGATTTGCCGGGTAACCGTCGTAGCTGTATGTCAACGCGATGTTGTATTTTTCCTTGCCGTAAGGGAAGTTGAACTTGCCTTCGCCGTGAGCGATCCACACACCGAGACGGCGTCCTTTCAATGTCGAAAGCATGATGCTGTTGCTGTCCTCGATGTTCACGTTCACAAATCCCGACTCGAACTTGTGTGAGTCGTTGTGTATCATGCGCGGATGCTTGTCGTGGTCGGGGTAGATGAGGTCGAGCTCCGTCATGAGCTGGCAGCCGTTGCACACGCCGAGACTCATGGTGTCGGGACGTTTGTAGAAGTTCTCGAGAGCAGTGCGTGCCTTCTCGTTGTAGAGGAACGCTCCCGCCCATCCTTTTGCCGAACCGAGAACGTCGGAGTTGCTGAAGCCGCCAACAAACACTATCATGTTCACGTCGCTGAGGTCTTCGCGTCCGCTTACGAGGTCTGTCATGTGTACATCCTTGACATCGAATCCGGCAGTGTAGAGCGCGTAAGCCATCTCGCGGTCACATTGGCATCCTTTCTCACGGATTACGGCCGCCTTCACGCCCGAAGGTGTGCGACGGTGCATGTCGATGCCCAAATCCTTGGCTTTGCCGGTGAAGTTGCCAAAATCAAACTTAAGTGCCTGATTCTTATAGTTTTGATAACGCTCCCAGGCTTTCTCTTCGCCACTCTGACGGCGGTCGAGGAGATATGAGCTCTTGTACCAGAGGTCACGTAAAACGTTGATATCCAGTTTGTAAGACTCGTTGCCTTTCTTCAAAGCGATAGCTCTCTTGTCAGAAATATTGCCGATAACGGTATATTTGACACCTTCTTTGTCAAGTAACTCCTTGACTTTCTTGTCTTTGACTTGAATCACCACGCCTGGCTGCTCGCTGAACGCCACGCTGATGAGGTCGTTTTTGTCAAATGCGCTGAGGTCGATGTCCATGCCGCCTTCATTGTTGGCGAATGTCATCTCAAGCAAGGTGGTGATCAGACACGTCGTGACCTGCCATCACAAGACCTTGCTCGATGAGCTTCTGCAAGGTGTTGAAGCACTTCTTAAAGTATTCAGTATCAGCGACATCTGGAGTCTTCTGGCCAATCTTGCTCAATATCTGTGCGAAGCTGCTGCCACCGAGGTTGAATCCGTCTTTCGAGAAGTCAATATAGATTATTTCTGAGCCTTTGTCGTTGACAATCACTGGCTTGACGGCCTTTCTGATGTCTTTCACCTCGCCAGCTGCCGTCACGATGACGGTGCCAGGGGCAAGGACCTTCTGGCCGTTTTTGTATTTCTGGGTCATCGACAGTGAATCTTTACCTGTCGGAACGTTGATGCCGAGAGCTAACACGAAGTCGCTCAATGCTTTAACGGCGCGGTAGAGACGTGCGTTCTCGCCTTCGTTCTTGGCTGGCCACATCCAGTTGGCGCTCAATGACACGCCTTTGAGGTTCTCTTCTATAGGAGCCCAAACCAAGTTGGTAAGCGACTCAGCCACCGACAGTCTCGAGCCTGCCTCGGGGCTTATCAAAGCGGCTGCTGGTGCATGTCCGAGAGCTGTCCCTATGCCTCTGACGCCTTGATAGTCAAGAGCCATGATGCCGAGGTCGGTGAGTGGAAGCTGCACCTCGCCTGCGCATTGCTGCAATGCAACACGACCTGTCACGGAGCGGTCCACCTTGTTGGTGAGCCAGTCTTTACATGCCACGCCTTCGAGCTGAAGCACGCTCTTGAGATAATCCTCAAACTTATCTTGCTTATAATCAATATCTTGGAAATGATAATCCTTTGTCTTGTCTGTCAAAACGGTCTTTGGAGCGCTTCCGAAGAAGTCTGACAAACTCAAATCAATCGGGTTGACGCCGTTTTTGCGGACGAAACGCAGACGCTGGTCGTCGGTCGACTCGCCTACCATATAATAAGGTGCGCGCTCGCGTTCGGCTGTCTGGCGGATAATCTCGGTATCTTGTTTATTAACAAGGAGTCCCATACGTTCCTGCGACTCGTTTCCGATAATCTCCTTGTCAGAAAGTGTCGGGTCGCCGACTGGGAGGTTGTCGACATACACTGTGCCGCCGCTCTTGTCGATTAGCTCCGAGAGGCAGTTGAGGTGACCGCCTGCTCCGTGGTCGTGGATTGAACGCACTGGGTTGCTGTCGTTCTCCACCATGGCGCGGATGACGTTAGCGACACGTTTCTGCATCTCAGGGTTGGCACGCTGCACGGCGTTGAGCTCGATGGCGTTGGAATATTGGCCTGTTCCAACGCTCGACACTGCTGCGCCGCCCATTCCGATGCGGTAGTTGTCCCCGCCAAGCACTATGATGAGGTCTCCCGGCTCAGGGTCTTCCTTCATGCTGTCGTCAGCAGGGGCGAAGCCGATGCCGCCTGCGAGCATGATGACCTTGTCGTAGCCGAAGTCGTTGCTTGTTTCCGAAGTCTGAGGCGCCGTTTGAGGCCTTGATAAGAAGCTCTTCAGGGGTCTGATAGAGCCACGGACGCGCCTTGAAGTTGTCTTCCCATTTTGATTCTTCGTTGTTGCGAGGATATGGTGTCATATAAACTGCTGTTCCTGCCAACGGGATGGAGCCCCTGCCGCCAGCGAGACGGTCACGGATCTCACCGCCGGTGCCTGTAGCAGCGCCGTTGAACGGCTCCACAGTGGTCGGGAAGTTATGTGTCTCTGCCTTGACAGATATTACTGTGTCTATATCTTTGATTTTGAAGAAGTCGGCCTTGTGTTGGGTGGCTGGCGCGAACTGTTCGACCTTCGGTCCGAGGATGAAGGCGACGTTGTCTTTGTAAGCCGAGACCAGGCGGTTGGTGTTGGTCTTTGAGGTCTTCTTGATGAGCGCGAAGAGCGTGTCGGGCATCTCTTTGCCATCGATGATGAAGGTGCCGTTGAAGATTTTGTGGCGGCAGTGCTCCGAGTTGACCTGTGCGAAGCCGTAA
>CADAFC010000106.1 GCA_902787095.1 uncultured Bacteroidia bacterium | reverse complement strand
TCCCATCCCGATGGCAGATAGTACTCTAATGCCAGTTCGGTGACGCGGTATTCGCTCGGGTTTTCCACAGTCATCTCCACAATGATGTCGGTGCCTATACGTAAATTGTTGAGATTCAACGGATTGCTGTTTTTGTCGGTGTATGCGACTTTCATATTGATGAAGTAACCGCTTTCTTCCGTGGCATATTCGGCGACGCTGCTCTTGGTGAACAGGTTGACCACAATCTTCTGACTGCCGTTGTTCTTGATTTCCACCATGTTATCGCCAATTTTCGGCACGAAGCTGTATGCGCCCGAACTAATATTGGTGTTCAAAGTGTATTCCTCACCGTTGGCTTTTATCACAGCAGAGAGATTCTCGCTCGAGACACCTTGTTTTTCAGCATATTTGCCTAATGTGAAGAGCGCGAAGGCTGTCGTCTGAGTGTCGAGCCAACGTCCGGTGTTCAGGACTCCGCAGATTGTGTTGATGTTGTCTTTCACGACCTGTCCGTCGCTGTCGCAAAGCATCTGGGCGTATGTCAAAAATGCGAGGTCGCGGGTGGTGGAGCCGAACGAGGTGTAGTAGTCTGACATGCGTTCGTTTTCCCCGACTATCGGCATCATCTGCTGGGCTATAGTGGTCTTTCCTACCTGTGCGAAAGCAGCGGCTGCGAGCACTTTCGACAACGGATATTTCATCTCGAGTTCCTTGAAACGGTTCATCGCGCCCATCTCCGGCGCATTAGCCAAAGCTAAAACGAAGAGACGGTAGGCCTGTATGGTCTCGCCTTGCGGGAAGTCGGGATTGTTGCGCCATTGTTTTGCCTTGTTCGCCTGATAGCTCTTGAGTCCGTTGAGGAAATATTGTGGCACGTTATAGCCTTGTTTCTGGGCCTCGACGAGGAAATGCAACGCATAAATCTCAGTCCACGGGTCGCTGTAGGTGCCTCCAATCCAGTTGGTCAGCGAGTTGTCGGATTTCTGATATGCCCGCAGGTTGTCGATGGCAGTCTCGATGTTGTTCTTCAGATTTGCCTTGTCGTGGTCATTCATCTGAACGAAATAGTTGAGATAAAGCTGCGGGAACGCCTTCGAGGTGACCTGTTCGAGGCATCCGTGAGGATACGACATCAGGTAGTCGAGGCGGCTGAAGAGGTCGACAGGTAACAGCGACGACACAGTGATTCTGCCTTGCTGTGTGCCGTCGATACCAGCCATTTCAAATGGGATGCTGAGTGTCTGTCCGCCTTCAATATCTTTGGTGATGGTGCTGTGGCGTTCGGAATAAGGCAAACGTATCGGCATCTCTGTCGATGAAACGGCGGTATATCCGGCGCCGGTCACCGAGACCTTCAATACCGCATTGCCCGTGGCTTCGGCGACTTTCGTCTTGATGGCAATCATGCCCTCGCCGTTGTTGTCGATGCTCACAGAGGTCGGCAGGCTTCCGATGGCGTTGAGGTTCTTGTTTTCGAACTTGACTTCCAGATTTTTGCCTTTCAGATTTGGTGCAAGAACCTGGATTTTAAGCGTCAGCTCGTCGTCGGGCGATACCACGCGCGGTGCCGAGGCGTAGAGTGTGACCGGGTCGATGACGGTCATCTTCTTCTCCGCATTGCCGAATGCCTTACCGTTGCCGTGTGCCACCACCATGAATCGCAAAGCGCCGGAACATTGTGGCACCTCGAACTCGTGAGTGTTGGTCTCCCCGGCTCTCAGCTCGAATGGTCCCAACGTTATTGCGTAAGCTTTGAATCTCTTGTCAAGCGTAATCTCCTGGTTGATGACACCGTCGCCGCCGATGGCATAGACTGAGCCGAACTCACCGCTGAAGGCATCGATGACAGAGGAGTAGTTGTCCCATGTGCGCACCATCAAGGCCTGCTTGCTGTTGAAGTATCCGTAAGGATTCGGTGTCTTGAAGTTGGTCAACCCGAGGATGCCCTCGTCAACAACCGCCAAAGTGTATGTCATGGACTGTTTGTTAGTCTCGCCAACCTTCACCTCAACGGTTTTCTTGGTGTTGGAGTTATCTGGTGCGGTTATTGTCGGCTTCAGCTGCAGCGTCTTGTCTTCCACCTTTACGGGTATCACGCCGTAGAGACGTATCGGCAGGCTGTTGCCTGCATCATGTGGCTGAATCAGAGCGACATATACGTAGACGTTCGGAATCATATCTGCTGTGGCGGTGAACTCCACATGGCCTTCCTTATCGAGGTTTTCGAGGAAATACGTCTGTAAAACCTTGTCGTTGGCTTCTATCGTGACTAATGCCTTGGCCTTGTCGTTGGCTGGGAACGTCACCACGACCTTGTCGCCCACGTTGTAGCTCTCGGCTGATGCCTTAAGGGTGAGCAAGGCTGGCGCTCCCGCTTCTGAAGATGAGTGTCCGTAGCCCCAGTCGAAGTTGATGACCTTCGCAAATGTATGGCCGCCTTGCTTGTCGTTGATGACGAGCAGGTAGCTGCCCCAGTCTTTGTCGGCGATGTTGAACTTCAATGATGTGTTGCCGGTGCATGTCATAGTGCCGTTCTTGACAGGACGTTTGTAAGTGCCTGACGCATAACGTTTTAAGGTGTAGTCGTCTTCGCTCGACCACCACCAGTATGAGTCGAGTTTGTAAAGCGCATATTCGAGTGATACTGTGGCGTTGCATATCTTGCCGTTGTCGTTGACCATCGCCACGTTGAACGTCCAGTCTTTGTCGGTGTCGTAATAACTGCCGTATTTCGAGACCGGCTCAGGCAGTTCCACACCCACATAACGTGCAAATGGCGACAACACCGACTTAAACGATGCTATGCTGAAGTCACCGCCTTGCTCGAAGACCTTGGTAGTGAATACAGCGTTCATCATCTGCTGTGAGTACAGCTCTTTCAACGGGTCGAAGCTGACATTGGCGGTGCCTTCGTTGCTCAAGGAGCCGCTGAAAAGTGCCATCTCAGTGGCCTCAAAATGCTCAGCATCGTTGTCGAAACAATATCTCTCAAATCCTTTGAATTGAGTCTTCCCTTGGCGTATTGTGACATCTATATTGGCCTTCAATCCATTGGCTTTTAACCCGTTAAGCCATTTAGATGACAACGTCACCTTTTCTGGACGTGTCAGACAGATGACCTCCGGCAACTCGAAATTGATTTCCAGACGATTCGGTCTCACTGTCTCCACACGGAGGCTTTTCGTGATGGTCGTCGTGCCGACTTTAAACCAAGCTGTCCACGATCCTGTCTCGTCGCTTGGGTTGGTAGGCACGTTGAAGCAATAGATGCCGTTGACCGGTTTGGAGTTCACCTGCTTGGCGTAGAGTCGTCCCGAAGCATCAGTGACTTCGAGCACTACAGGATAGTTTTCCAGCATCTGCTCATCGGCGGCAAGCATGAGGTTGAGTTGCATCTCGTCGCCTGGACGCCACACGCCTCTGTTGGAGTATGCAAATCCGATCACGCCTTTATCCACAGGCTCGCCATCCACGTCGAAGCGGCTGTACGACAAGGCATTACCGTCGTTGAGCTTGATTACCGACTTGCTGCCTCTACGGTCGCTGACGACGATGAAGGCTGGTTTGCTGGCGCACTGCATCTGCACATGTCCCTTGCTGTCGGTGGTACCTTTCATGATAAGCTGCTTCTGGAAGTTATAAGCCAAAACTTCAGCACCTGAAGCAGGTTTCGCATCTGAAATCTGGTAGACGAACACGTCAACCAAGTCGTTACGACCCATCTTGGCGGTCACAGCGAGGTCGCTGACGACGATGTTGGTCTTCTGCTCCACGTAATTATAATAATAGTAGCCGTTAGGATCGCCCCAGTTGCCTTCATAGCGATATTCCTTGTAGTCGTAGACATCTTCACCGTTCCAGTAATCAGCCTCGATACGCATGTTGTCTGTCACGGCTTTTTTCATCTCGTCGGAGGCGAAAACATAATCGGCCGGACCGAAATTGAGGCTCAGCTGATACATCGCTCCAGGCTCCACCGTCACGTAGTCGGAAAGGACGATAGGGTAGGTCTTCCATTGCGTGAGGTTAGGATTGTCGAGTTGCAGACGCACTTTTTTCTCCAGACGACCTGCACGGCGCACGTTGTAGGTGTTGTTTAAGTCGTTTTCCTGAAGGAAAGAAAGGATGTTGTCATCGTAAATCCTTATTATTCTTAAAGTTACAGAATTCAGGCAGACAGCGTCAAAATACACTGTCGTCTCTTTGATGTCGGGGAGAATCACACCGTCGTTGGTCCAGCGCACCTTCGGCTCGCAGTCGTTGAGTGAGAAATTGAACTCGGCATCCTCCTGCATGATGTCATTGGCGGCGCTGCGTATTCCGCTCACCGTCATGGTGATGTTTTCCAGCTGAGAGCGGTAAAGCTGCGATTTGTCAAAATATAGAATGATTTTGTTTTCTTGGATGTCATACTTCGCAGCCAGCTTTTTTTGACTGAAATATATGAGTCCGTTGAGGTTCTGGTCTTGTTTCAATGGCTGCGAGAAGAACAGCGTGGCTTGTCCCGATGCCTTCTCCACGTCGAACAACACTGGCGCGAACTTGCCTTTGGCAAAAACTGTCAAAGTGAGGCTGGCTTTCGAGTCCGAGTCTATGGCTTTGCCATTTAATGCCACAGGAATATCAAAATCGCTGCCCGAACGCTGAATCGCGCGTATCGTGAACATGTATGTGTTGTCGTTGACGCCTTTCGTCTCCACCTGATATTTCTTTCTGACAGCCTCGTCGATAATCTTGACGGCATCGTCAGCATTTACTGGTGCTCCGAATGTCACATAAATCTGATAGTCCATCTCTTCCGCGCTTTCGCAGACGGGAAACACGCTGGTCACGTTGAACGACTGTCGGCGCACTCCGAAGCTGAAATCCAGAGTCTCCGATTCCGCTACATTCAGAATCTTGGATGCTTTGAAGCTGCATATATACGGTTTCTTGTTGTCGATTTTGTCATATTTGAAGGCTATGGTGTTCTCGTCGAGCCATACAGCCTGGCCTTTCAGCTCGGGTGTGAAGCTGAACAGCTTGGCAGGTAACGCCTCACCTTGTTTGATTTTCAACGTCTCAGGGTTTTTGAATTTCACCACAATAGGCTCACCCTCGGTGATGACGCCAGAGGTGTAGCTGTCGACCAGCTGTAACAAAGCCTCGCCGACCGGCTTGATCTGTTCCACAATGGTGGTGCCGGTTGTGCTGTCGTTCTTGCTACCGCATCCCGACAGAAATACAAGCAGCAACATGCTGATAATCAAATTAAAATGTCGTCTCATATCAAAAATTTTTAATTTTTGTTTATTCAAATTAACTCGCAAATATAACGATTTAATTTCGATTTTTATATAAAAATGTGTAAATTTGCAAAAATTTTAAAAACTAAGAATATGATTGAAGATTTTTTCAAAGGAATTAATGTGGCTGTCACAGTGAGTGACAAGGATGGAAATGTTGTATATCAGAACGATAGCTCGTGCGATGTCAACGGCGACGTGCGTGGCAAGAACATGATGGGCTGCCATAACGAACGTTCGCAGCAGATCATACGTCACATGCTGGAACATGCTGCGACTAATGTTTACACTATTTCTAAAAAAGGGAAAAAGAAACTTATTTACCAGACGCCATGGTATGAAAACGGCGAAGTGAAAGGCCTCGTGGAGTTATCGATGATTATCCCCGAGGAGATGCCGCATTATGATAGAGGGTAATAGTCTTTAGTCTTTAGTCCTTAGTCTTTAGAATTCTATACTAGCGACTAAAGACTAAAGACTAGCGACTAATAGCTAATGGCTATTTATCCATTTGCCGGATTCGGCTTCTTTTCCATTGACGATGACTTTCCAAATATAAGTCCCATTGGACCAATCGGAGGTGTTGATTGGGGTGATGTTATCGGTGATTTCTTGGCTATAAACAAGTTTTCCTGACAAATTATAAATTTCGATATGTGCGTTTTGCAAAACCGTGCGGATGTTTAGTATATTATTTCCGGGATTAGGATAGGCGTTAAATAAAAAAAAAACTACATTTTCAGTAACTCCCCAAACCTCTCCAAATTCA
>CADAFC010000105.1 GCA_902787095.1 uncultured Bacteroidia bacterium | reverse complement strand
GCTATGATTATGAAATGGTAATATTGAAAAATGACAGAAATGAATAAAAGAAGAGTAGTTATTACAGGAATGGGCGTTGTCTCACCAGTGGGCAACAATATTGAGACATTCCATAAAAATATTATGAACGGTGTCTGTGGCATCGCTCCAATCACCAAATTTGACACCAGCGACCTTCCGTCAAAGGTGGCAGGCGAAGTGAAAGACTTCAACCCTGCGGAATACAACCTCGAGACACCTTTCGTGCGTCGTAACGACCTGTTCTCGGTCTACGCTATGGCAGCGGCAGTGCAGGCCATGCAAGGCAACGAGGAAGGCTGGGATCCTGACCGTCTGGGCGTGTACATCGGCTCAGGCATCGGCGGATTTGACACCATGATGCGCGAGATGCACAAACTCGAGGCAGAAGGACCACGCTGGGTCTCTCCATTGATGATCCCTACCATGATTGCCAACATGGCATCAGGCAACGTCGCAATCAGATTTAACGCCCATGGCGTATGTATCCCAGTGGTGACAGCATGTGCCACGAGTACCAACGCCATCGGTGAGGCTTACAGAGCTATCAAAGACGGCTACGCTGACGGTATCATCGCAGGCGGTACAGAAGCACCTATTAATAGATTGTCGATTGCAGGTTTCGCCAACGCCAAGGCTCTCACCAAGTCGGAAGACCCTAACGCAGCATCACTGCCATTCGACGCACGCCGCGCAGGCTTCGTCATCGCTGAAGGCGCAGGCATAGTGCTGATGGAAGAATATGAACACGCCAAGAAACGCGGAGCAACCATTTATGCTGAGGTTTGCGGCTACGGCAACACCTGCGACGGTCACCATGTGACAGCACCGCATCCGGAAGGCACATACGCTGCCAAGTCGATCAAGATGGCATTGGACGAGGCTGGATACCAGGCAGGCAAAGATGTGCTTTATGTCAACGCACACGGTACCGGCACATCGCTCAACGACTCGTCAGAGACAAAAGCCTTGAAGCTCGCCTTGGGTGAGACAGAGGCACGCAGAGCTATGATAAGCTCAACAAAATCAATGATGGGACACCTCCTCGGAGCAGCTGGCGCTGTGGAAATCATCGCCTCAGTGCTCGCCTTGCGCGACGGCATGGTGCCACCAACAATCAACCTCAACGAGCCAGACCCGGTCTGCGACCTCAACTACACACCAAACAAGGCTGTGAAGGCCGACCTGACAATAGCAGTGTCGGAATCATTGGGATTCGGCGGACATAACGGTGCTGTGGCTTTACGGCCTATTAGACTTTAGACTTTAGTCTTTAGATTTTGGAAGTTAACTGAAAAGTATATAGAAATATGACAAAAGAAGAATTGAAAAATTATTTACCTCATCGCGAGCCTATGTTGCTCATTGACGAGATTGACATCGACGACCAGCATATCGGTCATGCCAAGTATCATGTCAAGGGCGATGAGTTCTTCCTCCAGGGACACTTCCCGGGCAACCCAGTGGTGCCGGGCGTCATCCTCTGCGAGATTATGGCCCAGAGCTGCGCTCTCCTTATGAAGGATGACCTTCCAGGTAATCTTACATTCTACACCGGCATCAACAACGTGCGTTTCAAGAATCAGGTTCTCCCAGGTGACACCGTCGAAGTGGAGTCAGTCTTGACAGCACACCGCGCCAACATCTATTTCTGCGATGCTAAATTGAGTGTCAGAGGAAAACAGTGTGTCAGCGGCAGCTTGTCGTTTGCCCTCGTTCCCAAACCAGAAAAATAATTGTATAATATAAAATGAAGAAAGAATTTCAAATTGTTGTGTTGGCAAAACAGGTGCCTGATACCAAGAACGTTGGTAAAGACGCCATGAATGCCGACGGCACCATCAACCGCGCTGCGCTTCCTGCCATCTTCAACCCTGATGACATGAAAGCTCTCGAGATGGCTCTTGAGTGCCGTGATAGAATAAAAGCAGAAAACAACATCGATGTTAAAGTGACCGTCATCACCATGGGACCTCCACGCGCCAACGAGATCATCCGCGAGGCATTGTACCGTGGCGCAGATAACGGCTTTGTTGTCAGCGACAAACGTTTCGCAGCGTCAGACACATTGGCGACATCATACGCTTTGTCGATGGCTATCAGGAAGTTAGGTCATTATGACGTGGTCTTCACAGGCCGTCAGGCTATCGATGGCGACACCGCACAGGTGGGACCTCAGACAGCTGAGAAGCTCGAAGTGCCACAGATAACATACGCCGACGAGCTCATCGCTGTGAACCCTGAGAACATACGTCTCAAGAGAGTGCTCCAGCACGGCATCGAGGTGGTCGAGACCAAGCTCCCGGCTCTCGTCACAGTCCACGGCAACGCCAAGGACTGCCGCTCACGCCACGCTCATCTTGTTATCAAGAAGAAAAACACCGAAATCCCAATGTGGACAGCCGATGACATCAACCCTGACTTCGACCGTTTGGGCGGTAAAGGCTCTCCTACAAAGGTGAAAAACATCGAGAACGTCGTTCTCACAAAGAAAGAGAGTATCACAATCAACAGTGATGACGAGGGTATCAGAGGATTGATTGAAGACCTTACAGCATCACACATTTTCTAAGATATAAAGATTAAAAATTTAAGAATAAAATTAAAAAGAATATAGCTATGACAACAAAAGAAAAAATCACTGAAATCATCGTTAACAAACTGAATTGCGATCCAGCACAGGTTACAGAAGACGCCGGCTTCGTCACCACATTGGGTGCCGATTCACTCGACATCGTTGAGTTGATAATGGACATCGAGCGCGAGTTCGAAATCACCATTCCGGATAACATGACAGAAAAGATCGTCACAGTGGGCGACGCAATCAAAGTTGTTGAAGAAATCAAGGCAAAATAATGAATAACATTATTGTATATTGTGAAGTAAAAGACGACGGCAAGATCGCCGATGTGAGCTTGGAGCTCTGCTCGAAGGCTCGTCATCTGGCCGACCGACTCAACGTCAACGTTGATGCCGCTGTCATTGGCAACAACCTCAAAGGTCTTGAGAATGAGCTGTTTACACATGGTGTGAACACTGTGTTCTGCCTTGAGGACTCACGTCTGTCGTTCTATCAGACGTTGCCACATTTCAGTGTGATGACCAAGCTCATCGAACGCGAGAAGCCGTATTCAGTGCTCTTCGGAGCCACTCCTGTCGGTCGTGACCTCGGTCCGAGAGTGGCGTCATATCTCCGTTGCGGTCTCACCGCCGACTGCACAGCTCTCGACATCGACGAGAACGGTAACCTGATGCAGATCCGTCCGGCTTTCGGCGGCAACATCATCGCCACCATCATCTGCCCGGACGTGCGTCCGCAGATGGCGACAGTGCGTGAAGGCGTCATGAAACAGGAAGTGTTTGAGAAACAGAAGAATACATCTGTTGTGAAACTCAACGCATCAGAGTTTTTGAATGAAGCCGACTTCGTGGTGAAAATCATCGAGCGTAAGCTTGAAGAGAAGAAAATCGACATCAAAGGCGCTCCAATCATCGTGTCAGGTGGTTACGGCATGGGCTGCAAAGAGAACTTCAAGCTCTTGCATGAGCTCGCAGACCTCCTCGGTGGAGAGGTCGGTGCCACACGTGCCGCCGTCGACGCCGGCTTTGCTGAGCCAGAACGCCAGGTAGGTCAGACAGGTGTGACAGTGCGTCCGAAAGTGTATATCGCTTGCGGTATCTCTGGCGCAGTGCAGCACCGCTCGGGCATGGAACAGTCAGCGTTGATAATCTCCATCAACACCGACCCGCACGCTCCAATCAACTCTATCGCTGACTACGTCATCACCGGTGACGCAGCCGATGTAGTGTCGAAGATGATAAAATATTGTAAATCAAATAGTAAGAAATAATGAACTTTTATCAAGATAATAAAAGCCTCGCTTTCTATCTGAACCATCCTAAGATGGCTGAGATCGTCCGCATGAAGGAAAACGACTTCGTGGACGCTGAGAACGACGAGCTGGCACCTAAGAACGTGGAAGACGCTATCGACAACTACGACAAGGTGTTGGACATCGTGGGTGAGCTCTGCGGCGACGTGTTGGACGTGAACGCCGAGGCAGTCGATATTGAAGGCCCGAAAATCGTTGACAACGCTATCGTTTACGCAAAGGGAACGCAGCAGAACCACGAGGCTATGCGTGACGCCGGTCTTTATGGCATGGCACTCCCACGCAAATACAACGGACTTAACTTCTCATACGTGCCTTACGTGATGGCAGCCGAGATGGTGTCACGTGCTGACGCAGGCTTCGCCAACATCTGGGGCTTGCAGGACTGCGCCGAGACAATCCTCAAATTCGCTGACGACGCCATCAAAGACGAGTATTTGCCACGTATCTACAAAGGCGACACTTGCTCAATGGACCTCACAGAGCCTGACGCAGGTTCAGACCTTCAGTCAGTGCAGCTGAAAGCCACTTTCGACGAGAAGGCTAACTGCTGGAGACTCAATGGCGTGAAACGTTTCATCACCAATGGTGACGCTGACATCAAGTTAGTGCTCGCACGCTCGGAAGAGGGCAGCACCGACGGCCGTGGCCTTTCACTCTTTGTCTATGACAGAAAAGAGAAAGCGGTGACAGTGCGTCGTATCGAGAACAAGATGGGTATCCACGGATCACCGACAGCAGAGCTGGTGTTTAACAACGCCCCTGCAAAACTCGTCGGCGACCGCAAGATGGGTCTTATCAAATACGTCATGTCGCTGATGAACGGCGCTCGTTTGGGCGTTGGCGCTCAGTCAGTGGGACTCGCCGAGGCAGCAGTGCGCGACGCAGAGGAATACGCTGACCAGCGTGAACAGTTCGGCAAGAAAATCAAAGAGTTTGTCGCTGTTCAGGACATCCTCGACCTAATGCGCGCCAAGACCGATGCAGCACGCTCATTGCTTTATGAGACAGCACGTTACGTCGAGACGAACAAGAAGATTGCCGACATGCTGACACCAGTGCTGAAGATGTTCGCCAGCGAATGGGCCAACCAGATTGCATACGACGACATCCAGATCCACGGCGGCTCAGGCTTCATGAAAGAGTATAAATGCGAACGCCTCTATCGTGACGCACGTATCTTGACAATCTACGAAGGCACCTCACAGCTCCAAGTCGTGGCAGCAGCACGTTTCTTGGGAAACGGCGCATATCTGAAATATATCGCTGACCTCGATAACTTCGAATATTCTGAGGAATTACTGCCATTACGCGACAAACTTCGTGCCATGACAGAAAAATATAAAGAGATTTTTGACCTTTCGGGCAATAAAGAGACCCACCACAGACGTTTAGTGGAAGCTGTCGGTTATATCATCATGGGTTATCTGATGCTTCAGGATGCGACACGTTGCGCTGATTTCAGAAAATCATGCGAAGACATCATCAAATTAGGTAAAGGAGAAATTGCAAAATCATACGAATATGTTAAAGAATAGAACAGCTATAATCACCGGTGCCGCAAGAGGTATCGGCAAGGCCATCGCCAAGCGTTATGCTATGGAAGGCTGTAACATCGCTATCACAGATATCAATGAAGACAATATCAAGGCCACAGTGGCTGAACTCAGTGAGCTCGGCACGACAGTGAAAGGTTACGTGTCGAACGCAGCTGATTTCGCTGACGTTGAGAAGACTGTCAACCAGATCATGGCAGATTTCGGTCGCATCGACATCCTCGTCAACAACGCAGGTATCACCAAAGACGGCTTGATGCTTCGTATGACAGAGGCTCAGTGGGATGCGGTTCTTACAGTGAACCTGAAGTCAGCGTTCAACTACATCCATGCTGTGTTGCCGATCATGGCACGTCAGAAGGGTGGAAGCATCATCAATATGGCTAGCGTCGTCGGCGTGAGCGGCAACGCAGGTCAGGCCAACTACTCAGCATCAAAAGCCGGTTTGATTGGTCTCGCCAAGTCAATCGCCAAGGAGATGGGCAGCCGTGGCATCCGCGCCAACTGCATCGCTCCAGGATACATCGAGAGCGACATGACAAAGGCTCTTCCTGAAGAAGTAAGAAAAGAATGGGCATCAAAGATTCCGTTGAGAAGAGGCGGTACACCTGAAGACGTCGCCAACGTGGCGTTGTTCCTC
>CADAFC010000104.1 GCA_902787095.1 uncultured Bacteroidia bacterium | reverse complement strand
CGAGCCGTTTGCCAATGCCGTGGTGATGCACGGGATCTTCATTGACATTGCTTCCAGCAGTTTGTTTTGCAGACCCGTTCCGATGCGCATCGGGGCGATGAAGATGCGGCTCTGTGCGTAGGCGTCGCGCATGTCGTCGATCCAGCCACTCACAATGATGTTGTCGCAAGCCACCTTCTTGACCTTCGGGTCGGGTTGCGCGCCAGCGATGTAAAGTTTGGCGTTAGGCAGCTTTTCCCACACTTTCGGCATTATTTCGTATGCCAGAAACTCCACCGCGTTGACGTTTGGCGCATATCCCATGTTGCCTGTGAACACTATGTCGTATATCTTTTCTCTGTCCTGAGGTTTGTAGTACTCATGGTCGACGCCGTTTGGCACGATGAGAATCTTTTTCCTTTCCGGATGGTCGATATTGGCCCTGTCGGGCTCGCTGATGATGGTTTTTACATCGAATTCATCGAAGACATGGCGTTCGTAACGACGAAGACGGTTGTATTCCATCTCGTAAAACGGCTTGGTGAAGACACCTGCTATCTCAGCGCGACGTTTCATACCCATCGAGAACACATCTTGATAGTCAATGGTTTTAGGCAGTTTTACCTTATGAAGATATGGTGCCACACGCAAAAGCTGTCCGAACAGCATGTCGGGCTTATGGTGCTCTATGAGCTGATGTATCTTGTGTTTGGCCTTAGAACTGTAAAAATACCCGCATTGTATAGGTAATCCGATGAGATACGACCTGAAGACATTAAACAGAATGCCCATTTTCGGGAGGTCGATGAAGTTGACAGAGGCGCAGTAAGGCTGCATGGCTTGGAAAGCCGCCTGTTTGTCGACTTTCTTGTCGTCATTGAGGGCGCAGAGAATGATCTCGTTGTTCTTTGCCAGCTGTTTGATCTGGTTGTAAGCCCTCAGCTTGTCGCCTTTCTCGAGCGGCCACGGAATCCTGGGTAATAATACAAATATCTTCATTAATTCAAAACTGTTATTTTTCTTTTCGATGTCAATTCGTTGTAGAAAATCACTAACCTGTTGATAATCTTCTTGTTATCGTATAACTCCTCTATCAGTCGTCTGGCGTTCAGACCTATTGCTTCGGCCTCTTCGGGATGTTTGTAGAGCCTGCAGATGTTTTCTATCATCTTGTGCTTGTTGTCGGCGAGGATGAGGTCTTCAAACTCAGTGTATTGTATGCCTTCCGCGCCTATCATGGTGGTGATGACGCTCTTGCCCAATGCCATCGACTCGATGATTTTTATTCTCATGCCGCTGCCAGAGAACAATGGCACGATGGCGATGTTGTGTTGATTCACAAACTCATGAGCGTCAGGCACTTCGCCCACCACAAAGACGTTCTTTTTCTTGGTCTTGAGCAGCCATTTCGGCATGTTGCGTCCTGCGAGATAGAGTTTTGCCTCTGGCTCGCGTTCCAGTACCTCGTCCCACACGTTTTTCAGGAACCATTTTATGCCTTCCTCGTTAGGCATCCAGTTCATCGAGCCGATGTGATAGAACGTTGGCGAGTCGCCGACTTCGAAGACGGGGTCAAATTTGTCAATGTCAACGCCAAACGGTATGTCGACGACCGGTGTCGCTGTCACTCTGCGGAAGAACGCCGCGTCTGTGTAGGTGATGGCTGCTATGCCGTCGACCTTGTCGAGGATGCCCATCTCGTATTTACGCAAGGTGCGCACCAAGTGGTTGATATACCAGCGTTTGGCAAAGAAAAACGTCTTCTTGGCAATACGTTCCCATATCTTATGTTCGACGTTATGCGCGCGTAACACTATCTTCGCCTCGGAGTGCTCTCGTATGGTCTCGATGTACGGAGCCATATAAATCATCTCCAGCTGCACGATGTCGAACTTCTCTTCTTTCAAAATCTCAACGAGTCTCTTTCTGAACTCTTTGGAGATGAATCGTTTGACGTGATATGACTCGTCGCTGAAGAGGTTTTTGAACGCCTCTTTCGGGTTTATTCCAAGATTCACGTCGATAAATTCGATTCTGGTCTTTTCACGATAAACTTGCGGGATATTTTCTATGTCGACATGATATTTATTGCTGTTGAATGCCAGCACTTTGACTGTGTGGCCTGCCTCGAGCAGCCCCATCACGACGCTGTTCATGGCCATCGGGCCGCCTTCGCTTGGCGGGAACGGCGATTTGTTGCATAACAGTAAAATATTCATATCGTCTCGTCTTTTTTACGTTTTGTGAAAAATTTCTTCCACGACTCGGCGTCGAGTAATGCGGAGTCGGTGGTGGCCTTGAACGTCAGGAAGAACCCTACCGGGAACAGCACTATCGATGATATCCATGCGCCGAGGAACACCGACATGTCACCGTTGACAGCCACACGTTCGCCTATGATGGTGATGACGTAGTATATCACGAAGAACGTCACGCTGACGACCACCGGCATACCCAGTCCGCCCTTGCGGATGATGGCACCCAGCGGCGCTCCGATGAAGAAGAAGAGCAGGCATGCGATGCTTAGAGTGAACTTCTGGTTGAGCACCTGCTCGTGTTTGCGCAGGTTGATACGGTCGCGTTGCATGTCTTTGGCGTTGACGGTCAGGCTCTCTTTCATGTTGGTGGTGTTGGCGAAAGCTATGCCTATCACTGACTGACGCTCTTTCTCCGGAAGGTTCTCGATCAAAGGCCAGATGAACGTGCTGATGGTGTCGTTGCTGACAGCGTCGCCGCGTTTTTTCATCGTCCTGGCATCGGCACGCTGGTACTCAGCCTCACTGAGGTTGAGATACTGGAACCGTTTGAGGAGCGCCTCGTCGTTGGCCTGCTGCTTCTTGTCGTAAGCTATGCTTAATGAGTCGATGGCTACGCTTAACTGATTGATGTTCATCATCGTCTCGTGTGTCTTGAAGGCATCCTCGTTGACATGTCCCATGTCGAACTGTGACATGTCGAACGCCACATACTGACGTTTGAACTTCATCTTTTGGAACGGACGGTTGTCGCGATAGTCTCTGTCGTCTATCATTTCGGAGTAGTTGTAGCCGTCGTACAGGGTGAAAATCATCTCGCGCTGGCTCGGTGTCATCGCCATATAACCTGAGTCGGCCACGATGACCTTCACGTTACCTTTGCCGTCGGTATGGTCGTAAATCATGATGTCGTACATCGAGTTACCGTCCTTGCTTTTGTTTGCCACCTTGATGACAAACTGGTCAAGACCGCGGTAAAACACGCCTTCCGGAATCTCCAACGTCATCTTTTTATGACTCACATCGTAAAGTGTCGACTGCATCTTCAGGTTGGCGTAAGGCATCACGTTGTTTGAAAAGAAAAAGCCTAACACACTCATTGTCAATGAGAAATAGAGAAGCGGACGCATCACTTTCCATGTGGATATGCCGCTTGCCTTCATTGCGACGAGTTCATAATATTCGCCGAGGTTGCCGAAGCACATCAACGAGGAGAGCAGAATCGCCAGGGGCAACGCCATCGGGACAAATGTCACGGAGGTGTAGAATAAAAGCTTGAACATCACCGCAAACTCCACGCCTTTTCCGATGAACTCGTCGACCCAAGTCCACAAAAACTGCATCAAAAGGATGAAGATGGCAACGAAAAACGTGAAAATGAACGTGCCAATGTACTGTCTTATGATATATATGTTCAGCTTTTTCAAGATACTCCGAAATAAACTGCAAATATAACGATTTATTTTTAATTTTTATATAAAAATATGTAAAATTGTAAAAAATTATTGTACGATGATGCGGCGGCGCAGTTCTATGCCGTCTTCATCGACACATCGGAGGTCGTAGGTGCCACGTTCCACGTCGATAGGCATCTGGTGGTTGAGGCGTGTCTTGCCAAGAAACGTGTCGTTCAGGCTCCAGAAAATGGTCTTTTGCGGGTTACGGTGTGCTATCTCGAACACCACTTGCTGGCGGTCGCCACGTATTCCGATAGGTATGGTGACTTTGGCGTCGTCTTTAGGGTAGACGA
Source organism: uncultured Bacteroidia bacterium (assembly GCA_902787095.1). Lineage (GTDB taxonomy): Bacteria > Bacteroidota > Bacteroidia > Bacteroidales > F082 > Limimorpha. The sequence continues at coordinate 2,187 of CADAFC010000104.1, read as the reverse complement.
ACGACATCACGTCGTCGGGGTGCATCGCGCAACACCCCGGATAGAACGCCGGCAACGGTCGGTACAAAGGCGAGTGTTTCTTGTAAAACCACTCCATGACAGGAGGCAACACATAGAAAACCTCGTATTGTTTTTGGTCGACAGGATAACAATCCGCCTGTACGCGAAACTGTCTTGAGGCATCGAGAAACACTTTTTTATGGTAGGGGCACACGCCAGTGTGGTTTTCGACATCCACGGCACGTGTTTTTTTTGTATGCAAACAATATTCCGACTTGGGATAGCCCGACTCGGCGCACACCTCTATCTCTATGCTTTCGTTAGTGTTTGCTGGGTAAGTGTAGCTGTCGTTGAGTTTCCCTACGACATCGAATAGGATAGGTGCCGCCGCCCCCACACCCGTCAGTCCGGGACGACCTTCCCCATCGGCGTTGCCCACCCAGACGCCCACCACATATCTGTCGGTGACTCCCACCGCCCAGGCGTCTTTGAAGCCATAGCTGGTGCCTGTCTTCCATGCCAGCTGTCGTGACGAGGCGAAGCCTCCCCATCCCACCTGGCTCACCGGACGTGTCAAGCCAAGCATCACATGATAGGTCTCTGCGATGGCTTCCGCCGAAAAAGGAACGATATTGTCGTCGATGTTAACATGGTAATTCTCATTTACATATGATGCCAGTTTGCGTCCCATCTTGGCGTAGGCGTTGGTGATGTCGTACAGTGACGCTTCGGCACCGCCCACGATGAGCGAGAGGCCGTAATGCTCGGCATCGTAAACGATGCCTCGCAACGGCAGCTGTCTCAGCAGGGAGTGAAAACGGGGCTGCCCGTATTCTTTCAAAAGGTAAACAAACGGCGCGTTGAGTGAGTTCTGTAACGCCTTGTCGGCTGTCACCGCACCCCAGTATTCGCCGCTGTAGTTCTTCGGTGTGAAGCCCGAGAGGCTCATCGGGATGTCGGGCAGCACCATCTCGGGCAGCAGCGTGCCTTCATCGAGCATCGCGGCAAACAGGAACGGCTTCAGGATACTACCCGTGGAGCGTTGTGCCTGAATCATATCGACCATGCGGGCATCGTCGGCATCCCAGTTGTTGCCTATATATGCTATAATCTCATCGTTAAGATAATCAACGACATACACCGCTGCATTGTCGATGCTGTTCTGGATGTTCAGCTCATGATGCCGACGCATGATGTACGTCACCGACTGCTGGAGCGATGCGTCTAATGTTGAGTTGATATGCTCGCCATGATGCCGTTTGTCTTGTTCGGCAAGGTAATGATAAGCCAGCATCGGGATCTCGAATGGCTTGTCTGGGATGTCTTCCATCATAGCCAGCTCCAGGTCGTCGCCGGTTAAGACCCGGTTAAGCAGCTCGTCACGTTTCTGTCTCAGCCGCTCTCGAGAACGCCCGGGGTGTATCAGCGATGGCGAGTTTGGCAGCACCGCCAAGGTGGCGGCTTCTGCCCACGACAGCTCGTCGGGCGTGGTGTGGAAGTAACGCCAGGCCGCTGCGTCGATGCCTACCACGTTGCCTCCGAAAGGCGCGTTGGCGGCATACATGTCGAGGATGCTTTGCTTGGAGTAATGCATCTCAAGTCGCATGGCCAGTATGACTTCCCATAGCTTCTCGCTGTAGGTGCGGGGAGGGTTGTCGCGCGACATCCTCACCACCTGCATCGAGATAGTGCTTCCGCCACGAACCACCTCGCCAGCTTTGATGTTGGCAATCAACGCCTTGAAAAACGAGATGGGGTTGAAGCCCGGATGGTAGTAAAACCAGCGGTCTTCGTATTCCAAGAGGCAGTCAGCGTATTTTTGCGAGTATTTGTCTGTCGCCGGAAACCGCCACTGTCCGTCGTCAGCAATCTTTGCGCCAAGCAAGGTGCCGTCACGAGCCGTCAAGACGGTGGAGTAGGGCTTGTCGAATCTCGGGACCGGGATACACAAAAAGGCAATGAAAAGGCCCGCAAGAGCCAGAAGCGTGATCTTGAGTCTCTTATGTCTTGCGAGCCATTTCATCGTTAAAACAAATCTTATTTCACGACACAAGCCTTGGCTGGCATCTGATAGTAGATGGCAGCGTTGTACATGTCCTCGCAACGCACTGCCGGTATCATGTATTTGCCTTCGTAGGTGGCGTTGGCCTTCAAAGTGAATGTCGCTTTCGACTTCGGCATGAGGTC
>CADAFC010000103.1:5072-11445 GCA_902787095.1 uncultured Bacteroidia bacterium | reverse complement strand
GTCGAGCAGGTCCTGAAACGTGAAGATGCCCAGCTCCTTGTTCAGAAGCTCCGCCCGTTTCGGCCCGACACCCTTGAGGTATTCTATTTTCGTCTGCAGAAGGTCAACCATCAGAATTATTTTTGCAAAGATAGTGATAAATTCAATCATTCAATATATGCATTTTTAATTTTTTTGTAACTTTGCATCATGATTTATCTCAACGAACATACGGAATTGCTTGATATTGAGGCTGCGTTGGCGATGGTGTCGCGGCAACGTCGTGAACATGCGCTGAAGTTCGCACACGAGAGCGGCCGGCGGCTGTCGCTGGCAGTGTATCTGCTCCTCATGGAAGGCCTTAACAAAGAATACGGCATCACCGAGCCACCGATGTTCGACTTTCTGGAAGGCGGCAAGCCCGTCATCAAAGGCCATCCCGAGATATATTTCAACTTCAGCCACTCTGGTAACGTGGCGTTATGCGCCATCGACAGCCAGCCGGTGGGCGCCGACGTGGAGACAACACGCAAGATCACGCCCTCCCTGATAGCATATACCATGAACGAAGCAGAGCAGGCCGAGATAGCGTCGGCGCCGGAAAGCCTGCCGGCTTTCCTCGCTCTCTGGACAAAGAAAGAGGCAGCGCTCAAACTCACAGGCGAAGGCATACGTAACGACATGAAATCAGTGCTCACTAACGCCGAAAACATTGTCTTTGAGACCAAAAAGACAGAAAACTATATCTATTCAATAGCCAGATATATTTAATTAAGTCGAAAAATAAAGAAATATCCTGTCGTTTAAGAAAAAATATGTATCTTTGCACCCAAATACATATTTGGAAAATAAAATAAAATAATATATGTTAAACGAACAAGAACAGATTAGAAGGAACTCCCTTCAAGAGCTTTACAAATTAGGCATTAACCCATATCCGCAGGCGGCGTTCGACGTCAACGTGACGACTTCACAGATTAAGGAACAGTTTGACGACAACGACCTCACAAAATTCGAAAACGTCAGCATCGGCGGACGTATCATGAGCCGTCGTATCATGGGTGCGGCTTCATTCTGCGAGTTGCAGGATGCCCACGGACGTATCCAGCTTTATCTCAATCGCGACGAGATATGTCCGGGCGAGGATAAGACGATGTACAACGTGGTGTTCAAACGCCTGCTCGACATAGGCGACTTCATCGGGGTGAAAGGCTTTGTGTTCCGTACCCAGATGGGCGAGATTTCGATTCATGTCAAAGAGATGACGGTGTTGAGCAAGTCATTGCGCCCATTGCCAATCGTGAAGGAGAAAGACGGAGTGAAATACGATGAGTTCAACGACCCAGAGCTGCGTTACCGTATGCGTTATGTCGACCTGGTTGTCAACGATAAAGTCAAAGACATCTTCGAAAAGAGGACGCGAATCATCAACAGCATGCGTAATTTCTTCAATGAGAGAGGCTATCTTGAGGTGGAGACTCCTGTCCTTCAGCCTATACCGGGAGGCGCCTCGGCACGTCCGTTCATCACTCATCACAACGCCCTCGACATCCCGATGTACCTGCGTATCGCCGATGAGCTTTACCTGAAACGTCTCATCGTGGGCGGCTTCGACGGCGTGTATGAGTTCTCGCGCAACTTCCGTAACGAAGGCATGGACCGCTCGCATAACCCTGAGTTCACTGCGATGGAGATATATGTGGCATACAAAGACTACCTCTGGATGATGGACTTCACCGAGGAGATGATATGCCGCTGCGCTCACGAGGTGCTCGGCACAGACACTTTGCATGTGGGCGACCATGAGATAAGCCTGAAACGCCCGTTCAAACGCATCTCGATGATCGACTCCATCAAAGAAAACACTGGCATCGACATCAACGGCATGGACGAAGCCCAGCTCCGTGAGGTGTGCAAGAAACTCGAGGTCGAAGTCGACGAGTCAATGGGTAAAGGCAAACTCATCGATGAGATCTTCGGCGCTAAATGCGAAGGTAACTACATCCAGCCGACGTTCATCACCGACTATCCCGTCGAGATGTCGCCTCTCTGCAAACGCCACCGTGACAACCCAGAACTCACCGAGCGCTTCGAGCTGATGATCAACGGCAAAGAGGTCGCCAACGCCTACACCGAACTCAACGACCCTATCGACCAGCGCGCACGCTTCGAAGAACAGATGAAGCTCGCCGGCCGCGGCGACGACGAGGCTATGGTGATCGACCAGGACTTCCTCCGCGCCCTCGAATATGGTATGCCTCCAACATCAGGCATGGGCATCGGCATCGACCGCTTCGTGATGCTGCTCACAGGCCAGACTCAGATTCAGGAAGTGCTCCTTTTCCCGACAATGCGCCCCGAAGTGCATAAGAAAGTCGCCACAAAAGAAGACTTCATGGCAGTCGGAGTGCCTGAGGTATGGGCAGAAGTGCTTGTGAAACAAAACTATACAACCGTCGAACAGATGCAGTCGGAAAAGCCTTCAGCACTGCGCGAGAAACTCAACGGAATCAGAAAGAAAAACAAACTCGACGTTCCGGCTTTACAGCTTGAGGAAGTCGAAAAATGGATAAACGGATAAAGTAAGGACACACCGCGTGTGTCCATCAAACCATAAAATAAAAAAAATGAAAAAAACATTCTTAACCCTATTGTTTGCCGCTATCTTGAGCACTCTCTCATTCGCTCAGACAGTGCAAAAAACTTATTACTTCGGTACCCCGATGGTCAGCGAAGTGAATGGCTACGACGTCATCCGTTTTGCTGACATGTACATTAACGGTGTTGTTGGCGAGGCAGCATTGCCTTACCAGAAAGTGTCGTTATTGCTTCCACAAAACACTGACGCTCAGTCGATTACAGTTGAATATCACGACTTTGTGGAGCTTGAGGGAACATACAACATCCTTCCCCAGCAGGCTCCAAGGACTATGTCGTCGACAGAGCCGCTGGTGTTTTCAAAAAACGAGGAGTTTTACCGCTCGGAAAACGTGTATCCCGAGATTACTTATTCAAAGGCTAACACACAGTATCTCAACGGATGCTCGTTCGCTTTCGCACAGTTCACCCCAGTGAGATACGTGCCAGCCACAGGCAAGGTGTCGTATGCGAAGTCAGCCACTGTCACCATCGAGCTGACCGCATCGAGAGCCGACAGAAGCAACAAGGTGTGGATGACTCCTGAGGTGCAGGCTCGTGTTGAGCGTCTGGCACAGAACCCGGAGGCAGTGACAGCATACAAAAACCGCGCGAGGACGATAGGCGGATACGAGCTTCTCGTCATCACCCCACAGGAATGGGCCCCTTATTTCGATGAATATGTGGAGTTTTACGAGGCTCGCGGCCTCCGTACCCATGTCGTTGCTCTGGAAGACATCATTGCCAACGGTCAGGGTCGCGATGACGCTGAGTCGATGCGTGACTATATCTCGCAAGAGTATGAAAATGAAGGTATCATGATGGTCCTTCTTGGCGGTGACTCCAACGTGGTGCCATGGCGTGCACTCTATTGCGACTCAGGCTCAGAACAGGATTTCCTGCCTGCCGATATGTATTTCGTTTGCCTCGACGGCACTTGGGACGACAACAATAACGGCATCTGGGGCGAGATAGAGGAATCAGACCTTCTCCCGGAACTCGCTATCGGCCGTATGCCTTTCAACAATGAGGTCCAGCTTAACAATATGATGCACAAGACGTTAGAATATCAGGCTAACCCAGTTCTCGGTGAGTTTAACACCGTCATCCTCGGTGCAGAGCACCTCGGTGACGGCTACTACGGCAGCGACGACCTTGACCGTCTCATCGGCGGCTCAAGCGACTTTGACTATACCACAGTGGGTATTCCTGAAGAGTACGACTTTATTAAGATTTATGCCAACGGCCCGACAGGCTGGGGCGGAGGTCTCTTCAGAAAGACCATTAACCAGAATGGCGGACAATATGTGCATCATGTCGGACATGCCAACACAGGCGTGGTCGCCGGATGGGAAGTGCAATATACTAACGATGCCTCCTTCGAACACCTCAACGGAGTGGAGCATAACTACAATTTCTTCCACTCACATGGCTGTATCTGCGGTGACTTTACCAGCACCTGCATCCTTGAACGTCTGGTGAATATCTCCACTGGATTCGTCTCTGTGACAGGCAACTCGCGTTATGGCTGGTATGTGCCGTGGGGCGACGGCATGGCAGCCCACCTTCATCGTGAGTTCGTCGACGCATACTACAACGACCGCCTGCCTTACATCGGAACAGCCTTCGTGGAAATGAAGATAATGACAGCCCCATACGTATCAACACCTTGGGGCGATGACGGCGCAATGCGCTGGAACATATACGATATCAATATCTTAGGCGACGTGGCAGTCTGCCCATGGCTCGACGAACCATTCCGTCCGGAAGTGGGCTATGCTTCAGCATTGGCACAGGGAACGACATCAACACCTGTAACAGTGACTCACAGAGGCACGCCACAAAGCAACTTCCGCTGCAGCATCTTCCATAACGGCGAACTGCTCGCTTTCGGCATGACCGATGAGAACGGCAATGCTGACGTGGACTTCGCCGACGCACTCGATGTCGCTGACACCCTTCAACTTATCATCACTGGACCAAATGCATGGCCACAGACAATCAATATCGTCGGATTAAGCGCAAATACAGCATACGTTTACCCACAAGATATTGATATTCACGGTGAATTCGTGTTCGGAACAGCTATCTCAATGGATATCGATTTCAAAAATGTCGGAACAGTGGAAGCTAACAACGTAACTGCTACATTATCAACAGATTCAAATGTCGTCACCTTGACAAAATCAACAGTCAATGTCGGAACCATCGGCGCAGGCGAGACCGTCTCTTTGGCCGACGCGTTCGACATGGAAGTGGCAGATGGCGTTGCCGATGGCACCTATGTCGACTTTGTGATGACATGCACCGACGGCACCAATGTATGGACACGCGACATTTTCTTCCAGGTGGTCGCTCCTGTCATGAAAATCAATGCGTTGAGCTATATCGAGACCTCAGGAAACATGAACGGCTTCATCGATCCGGGTGAGACGATAAAAATCGTCGTTAATGGTAAAAACAAAGGACAATATGTCGCCGTCAACCCTCATATCCAATCGGCAGTTAATTCTGAATACATGACAATAACCAACAACGACGTTTATTTCGATAACGTCAATGCCGGCGATGACTTCGAGGAATATGTCGAATTGCAAATATCCGAAAACACTCCTAATGGCACCATGTTTACTGTCAATGTCAACGCATTAACAGGTTCATATTCGGATAATAAAAGTATCACTCTGACTGTCGGAACAGTGATGGAAAGCTTTGAGACTGGCGATTTCACACATCTCGATTGGCAACATGAAGGCGATGCCGACTGGCTCGTGACCGACGCCGTGTCACATAGCGGCACCTTCAGTGCACAGTCTCCTGAGCTTTCTAAAAAACAATCGGCAGTATTCTCTGTTGAAATAGAAAACACTACCGACGGAGAAATGACATTCTATTACAAAACCAATATCAAACACAGTAAAGCCGCCCTCATTATCTATTTCGACGGTGAAGCTGTTGATTTGATTGACGGAGATCACGATTGGACATTGTATTCATTGGATATTAGAGCAGGACACCATACAATCGGATGGTGCTACTATACTGGTAATAGCAACAACGTGGCAGATAACGTCTGCTGGATCGACGATATTACTTTCCCAGGAAACACTGTCGTTTTGGATGAAGTTGAAGAATTAGTTTCAACAGAAGAGATGATGGTCTATCCAAATCCTGCTAATGATGTCGTTTATCTGAAAGGCTCTGATATTCAATATGTCGAGATTTACAATGCTGTCGGCATGAGAGTGCTCGCAAAGAATGTGACCGACACCGACTCAATAGATATCGCTCAGTATGCTGACGGAGTTTACTTTGTCAGGACATTCGATGGCAAAGGCAATGTCACTACAACAAAATTGATAAAGAGATAAATGCTTTTTGCTGATGTCATAGGCCATGATGATCTGAAAAAACGCCTCATACAAAGCGTTAAAGAGAGTCGTGTGTCTCATGCTCAGCTGTTTTTGGGTCCGGAAGGGAGCGGCAAGATGCCTCTTGCATTGGCATACGCACAATATATCAACTGCACAAACCGTTCAGAATCAGATAGTTGTGGCGTGTGCCCATCGTGCAAGAAGTTTATGTCGCTCACCCATCCCGACCTCCATTTCGTCTTCCCGACAGCCACCAACAAAGATGTCAAAAAAGACCCTGAATCAGATTTGTTTTTAAACGATTGGCGAGAGTATCTCTCTGAATGTCAAGGATATACAGATCTGTCGGATTGGTTCAACAAACTGGATATCGAGAACAAACA
>CADAFC010000103.1:0-5067 GCA_902787095.1 uncultured Bacteroidia bacterium | reverse complement strand
GAGGAACCGCCAGAGAAAACACTGTTTATACTCATCGCGGAGCATCAGGAGGAACTGCTCACCACTATACGCTCGCGTTGCATGATGGTGAAAGTGCCTAAACTGAGTCTCCAAGAGACGAAAAACGCCATTATTCAACAGTTTGGATGCACCGAAGAAGAGGCTTACGATGCTGCGGCATTGGCTGACGGCAACTGGATCATGGCACGGCACTACGCCCAAGACCATGACGACGAGAAACTGTATGCCAACACCTTCCAGAAATGGATGCGTTACTGCTTCAAAGGCGTACTGCCCGAACTCATCGACTTCGTGGCTAACGACATAAAACCACTCGGCCGCGAGAAACAAAAAGAATTTCTCGAATATGGACTGAATATCTTCCATAACTCGTTGTTATTCAACAATAATATGCAGGACGACGTGATGCTACCGACAGATGAGAAAAACTTCACCAAAAACTTTGCGCCTTTTGTCCATGCCAGAAATGTGGCACAGATATGCGAACTGTTTGAGGAAAGCATAAACCAGATCGAGCGTAACGCCAACGCATCTATCGTCTTCATGGATGATAGCTGTAAGATGTCTAAACTATTGAGAATCAAGTGATGAGGACGATTGCAAAAGTGGGTCTGGCTGTGCTCAGCGGTCTTCTGATAGCCGCCGCATGGCCTGTGAGAGGTCTTGCTCCGCTCGCTTTTGTGGCGTTTATACCTTTATTATATTTACAAGATAGGATCGGAGACAGAGAAAATCCTGAAAAAGGCAGTGTTTTCTGGCTGTCTTTCATTGCTTTCCTGATCTGGAACAGCCTCACGACCTGGTGGGTGTGGAAAACCACAGCCATCGGCACCATCGGCATGATTGTCCTCAACAGCCTCTTCATGACCACGGTATTCTGGGCTTATCACTTCGTGAAGACACGTCTTTACGACAATAAAAAAGGCTATTACATATTGATAATCTTTGTGTTAGCCTTCGAATACCTGCATCTGCACTGGCAACTCAACTGGCCGTGGCTCACCCTCGGCAACGTGTTCTCACACTGTCACACCTGGGTGCAATGGTACTCAATCACTGGCACCGCAGGTGGCACATTGTGGGTGCTGGCCGCTAACATATTGATTTACAAGTACCTCCTGTCATTTCGACCGCAGCGTAGCGGAGTGGAGAAACCTCAAACAATTTATATTGTATCTATCATATGTATTCTCTTTATTCCTTTGATAATCAGCAAAATACAATACTGTTCATACAAAGATACAGGCTCCGATGTCGAAATCGTCGTCGTCCAACCGAATCTGGATCCTTACACCGAAGAGTTTGCCTTGAACGCCCGCCAAATCATGGAGCGTAACCTCTCCGTCGCTGAGCCACTGGTGACCGAAAACACCCGCTTTGTGGTGAGTCCGGAGTCGGCGATACAAGAGGACATCTGGCTTGAACGAATAGATAAGTATTACTCAATCAGAGAGTTGCGTAACTTTTTAGGTCGCCATCCTCAGACATGTTACGTCATAGGCATCAGCACCATGGGAGAGGTGCCCGAAGGCGCTGAAAGCGACTTCGCGGCACGGAAATTCACCAACGTCGACAAGTATTTCTATGCTTATAACACCGCCGCACTCATCACCAACGACTCGATACAGCTGTATCACAAATCCCGCCTGACACCTGGCGCAGAAGCTATGCCGTCATGGTGGTTCATGAGAATGCTCAAAGACAGCGCACTCGACCTCGGCGGCACAGTCGGGACACTCAAAAAAGATAGCATGGCACGCACATTATCGTTTGATAATCATAAAGTTGGCACCTTGATATGCTACGAGTCAGCATTCGGCGAATATGTCACAGATTTTGTGAAAAAAGGAGCCGACATGCTGTTCGTCATCACCAACGACGGCTGGTGGGGCAACTCGCCAGGACATAAACAGCATCTCGAGTTCTCGAAACTACGCGCCATAGAGACACGCCGCAGCGTGGCACGCTCAGCAAATACTGGCATTTCGGGCTTCATCAACCAACGTGGCGACATCATCCAACAAAGTAAGTACTGGGAACAGACAGCTTTGCGTAACACGCTGAAAACAAACAACAAACTGACTTTTTACGTTCGCTATGGCGACTATATCTATAAAATCGCGGTCTTCCTGACAATCCTGCTCGTCGCAATGACTTTTGTGAAACTAATCTTAGGAAAACAATGGAAACACTGAGTCTTGCACCATTTCAAGGAATCACCGATGTGGTCTACCGCAATGTTTTTAAGAAACATTTTGACGGTATCGGCAAGTTTTATACCCCGTTTTTCACCGGAATACAGAAAGACAACTCGAAAAGCCTGCGAGGAGAGGAGATAAGCCCCGATTACAACGACGTGAAGACCATCGTACCACAGATTCTGAGTAACACAGCTGAGGAGATAATCCGATTTGCAAACCAATGTAAATCAATGGGATATGCCGAGTTTAACCTCAATATGGGATGCCCGTTTCCTCGTGTCGCCAACAAAACACGCGGATGCGGCCTCATGGCCGTTTCGACCAGATAGACGGCATAAAATTCAGCATAAAATGCCGCCTCGGATATTACAACGATGAAGAGATTCTTGCTTTCATCGACACCTTTAACACATTGAATTTCAGTGAGATAATAATTCATCCGCGCATCGGCAAACAGATGTACACTGGCGAGGCATCAATCGACAAATTCAAAGCTTTGATACCATTGGTTAACAAACCCTTAGTGTACAACGGTGATATTTTCACTGTATCCAACTATGTTTATGTTCAGAATGCCTGTAAAGATGCTATTCATCGCATCTCCTTGCAATCAACGCCCACAATAATGCTCGGCCGCGGCCTGCTAACTAACCCGTTTCTTGCCGAACAGATTCAATGTATTGAAAATCAACACGATAAAAAGCGTCGTCTGCATAATTTCGTGGTGGATTTGTATGTGGAGCGTCTGCGGCATGCTGGCGGAAGCCCGAAAATCATCGGTAGCATGAAAGAACTGTGGAAATATATGATGAACATCTTCGACAACCCGCAGAATGTGTGGCGTAAAGTCAAGAAAGTCAATCATTTGGATGAATACGAAACAGCAGTGGAAACAATTTTTAATGATAATAATTTAATACCATGAAACGAATATTTAACATTTTGATTATCAGCCTGTTATTGGCATCATGCGCTGTTAAACAGCCAAAATCAACCTACAGTCAGAAAGAACTGGTGATACTTTCGATTAACGACATGCACGGTAAAATAGAAAACATGCCTCGATTCGCGTTTGTGGCTGATAGTTTGCGCAGCATTTATCCTGAGCTGATAATCGTTAGTGCCGGCGATAACCGTACAGGAAACCCATACAACGACAAATTCCCGGGACATCCTAATTTTCCTATGATCAACATTATGAATGAGATAGGCTTCGACGTGTCAGCCCTCGGCAATCATGAATTTGACGGCAATATCGACGGAATACGCTATTTTGTCAACACAACCAAATTCCCGGTGATTTGCGCAAACACATATTTTACAGGTTATCCTGATTTGAAACTCCCTGATTATGTGACAATTACCAGAAGAATTGACGGCAAGGACGTAAAAACAATCTTTCTTGGTATGATAGAGACAGAAAATGACGGCAAGCCAAGTTCTCATGAAAAAAATATGAAAAATGTCGATTTCAAACCTGCCGAATCAGTTATTGGCGACTATCTTCATCTCCAAGACAGCTGCGACGTTTTCGTTCTCCTTTCTCATTGCGGTAAGGATGAAGAGACTAAATTTGCCATGGAATTTCCTGAGTTTGACATGATAATTGGAGGTCATTCGCACGATTTGTACACACATCAGTTCGACGATGGCGTGCTATACACCCAATCGAAATCGTATATAACCTATGCCACTGTCAGCAAAATCGGGTTTAAAGACGGAAATATCGTTTCTGTCGAAGCGCAACCTATTGATTTAAGCAAAGTTACGAAAGTGGATGATAAAATTCAAAAAGAAGTTGACGGCTATTATGCCAATCCGGATTTTCATGTTGTTTTAGGCACTGCCAAGACTCAATTTGACGGATGGGATGCCCTCGGAGCTTTTATGGCTGATGCAGTGCGTTATATAACAAAAGCCGATATCGGAATGCAGAATCCTGGTGGCGTACGTCTCGACAGCTTGCATGGCGGCAATATTGACAAAGCTGATATTTTTGCACTCGATCCTTTTGATAATGAATTGGTTATAGCTAAAATGACTGGCAAACAGATTGAAGATTATCTTGATGTAGCCTCGACAGCTGACGGCGATTGCACGCACGTTTCTGGCATCACTTACACTATTGATATGATTAAATCTGACAAAGGTCAGATGAGTTTTAATAATGCGAAAGTTTATCTTGAAAACGGTGAACCTATTGATCCTGAAGGAGTTTATACGGTCGCTTTAAACAGCTACATGGCAAAATGGGCTAAAGATCGCAGCATCAGCATCGAAGAGACTGAATTTACCGCCAATGACGGTGAGATATTATATCTGAAAGACCATCAATCTGTTGATTATAAAGGAATTAGCCGGTATACTGTTACAAAGAAATAATAAAAATGAAAATTTTATTAATACGTTTTAGCTCAATAGGCGACATCGTACTCACCACACCGGTGATACGCTGCATCAAACGGCAGATGGACGATGACGTTGAGCTTCACATGCTTACAAAAGACAAATTCGAGAGTCTGTCATACAACAACCCGTATATCGACAAGACTCACGAATATGGCAACTCTTTGCGCGAGGTTATCAAGGAATTGAAGAAGGAAGAATTCGACTATGTCGTTGATTTACAGAAGAATAACCTCTCGAGACGGGTGTGCTGGGCGTTGGGATGTGAACATCATTCATTCCATAAACTCGATTTTGAGAAGATGTTGCTAACCACCTTCAAAATCAATAAGTTACCTCATGTTCACATCGTCGACAGGTATTTTGAGGCTGTTGAGCCACTCGACGTGAAAAACGACGGACGTGGACTTGAGTTTTACATCTCCGAATCGAATATGAT
>CADAFC010000102.1 GCA_902787095.1 uncultured Bacteroidia bacterium | reverse complement strand
AGATCGGCAAAGGCGGTTACAGCAGCCTGACAGAGGAAGAGAAGGAGTTTTTGTTTAAACAAAGCAAGAAAAGCTGATGGGACAAAACGAGCAGAAACAGTCTTTCGGCAGACGTGTGCTGATATTTTTAGTCAGCATTTTCGCAGTTATCGGACTGCTGAGTATGTTTTTGTGTGCAATAAATCCCTATATCTCACCGGATTATTTCGTCTGGACCTCATTCTTCGGACTCGCTTATTGGCCGATTCTTTTCTTTAACTTATTGATATTGTTGGTTTTAATTCTTTTAAAATCAAAAAAGACATGGCTGTATACGATAATGGCGTTAGTCATTGCAGTACCCGGATTTTTAAAGTCGTTTTCTGTCAAAAAAGAGTTGATTGAAGATGGAAACATCAAAATAATGTCGTACAACACGGCTCATTTCAATGATATTACTGATAAACAACGAAATTCCAATAGTGTTAAAGCTGATGTTATCGAGATTATCAATGGTTTAAATCCGGATGTTGTTTGTTTTCAGGAATGTGGAGGTTTTAGTAAAAAAGCTTTGGCAAGTTTTTCGGATAAAATCAATTGCAAATATTATGTAAATGAACTTTCGGGAATTCTTATTTTATCGAAGTATCCCCTTGAGGATGATGCGTTTACAGAAAAATTCAATGACGCTTGCACCTTCGGGACGGTTAAGCTTGTCGATGCCGGAGGACTTGGAAAATTTTACGTGGAATGTGTGCATTTGAAATCGTATTGTTTGACAAATGACGAGATAGAGTACATCCATGACGCAAAACATTATATAGATGATTCCGATACAAAAGGCAAGTCATTGATTTCCAAGCTGAAATATGGATTTAAAGAAAGGACGGAAGATACCAAATTCATAATGGAAAACATGCCTGAAAACGGGCTTCCAATAATAGTTTGTGGTGACTTCAACGACACTCCGATGTCGTACACCTACCATCAGATGCGTAAAGCAGGCATGAGTGACGCTTTTCTGCAAGTCGGCCACGGATTTGGCAAGACGTATTGCGGGGAGCTTCCGTTGCTTAGAATCGACTATTTCTGGCACAGTGAGAATATCATCCCGATGACCTTCACACGGCTGAAGAAAAAATTGTCAGACCATTATCCGATTATTATGACTTTCAACGTAACGCATTGATTATGAATTTCAAACTAATATCGGACTTCAAGCCGACTGGCGACCAGCCGCAGGCCATCGAACAACTGAAAAACGGAATTTTGGCAGGCGAGAGGTACCAGACGTTGATGGGTGTGACGGGCTCGGGAAAGACCTTCACCATAGCCAACATGCTGGCGGAATTGAACCGTCCGGCACTGATTCTGAGCCATAACAAGACCCTTGCGGCACAGCTTTACAGCGAATTCAAGCAGTTTTTCCCGGAAAACAGGGTCGAATATTTCGTCTCGTATTATGATTACTACCAGCCTGAGGCTTTTATTCCGCAGACGAACACCTATATTGAAAAAGATTTGTCGATAAACGACGAGATTGACCGTCTGCGTTTGAGCGCCACGTCAGCACTGATGTCGGGGCGACGTGATGTTATCATAGTGTCTTCAGTATCATGTATTTACGGCATCGGAAACCCTGAAGATTTCAGCAAGAACGTGATAAATCTCGAGGTCGGACAGAAAATACGTCGTGATGACCTGCTTTTCCAGCTGACTAATGCGCTGTATAATCGAAATGATATTGAGTTTACACGTGGCCGTTTTCGTGTGAAAGGCGACACCGTGGATGTTTTTCCCGCATACGGTGAGACACCGTTCAGAATCATTTTTTGGGACGATGAGATTGAAGAACTCGAGTCGTTCGACTACATAAACGGCACGAGAATAGAGGATTTGCAAAATGTGACGCTGTTTCCCGCGAATATTTTTGTCACCTCGAAAGACAAGATAAAACAGGCGACGGAGGAGATTCTCCTCGACATGTTCAAACAGGCGGAATATTTCCGTGAGATTGGCAAATATGAAGACGCCAAACGTCTGGAAGACCGCGTGAATCATGATGTGGAGATGATACGTGAGCTCGGTTACTGCTCAGGCATCGAGAACTATTCGAGGTATTTCGATGGCCGCGCCGCCGGCACGCGCCCGTTCTGTCTGCTTGACTTTTTCCCAGACGATTACATCACCATCATTGATGAGAGTCACGTCACCGTGTCGCAGATACGTGGCATGTACGGTGGCGACCGTTCACGCAAACAGACTCTGGTCGAGTACGGCTTCCGACTGCCGTCGGCGCTCGATAACAGACCATTGAAATTCGATGAGTTTGAAGCACTTACGGGTCAGACCATATATGTCAGCGCGACACCTGGCGACTATGAGATGCAGCAGACACAAGGCGTTTACGTGGAGCAGCTCATACGCCCGACAGGCTTGTTGGACCCTAAAATAGAGGTGAGACCGTGCACCAACCAGGTCGACGACCTCGTCGACGAGATCATTCGAGTGATAGCGCGCAAACAGCGTGTCCTGGTCACCACTTTGACGAAACGAATGGCGGAGGAGCTCACAAACTACCTTAATAACTTGAATATCGCAACAAGATATATACATTCCGACGTCGACACTCTGGACCGTGTAGAGATAATGATGGGGTTGAGAAGGGGAGACTTCGACGTTTTGGTGGGTGTCAACCTGCTTCGTGAGGGCTTGGATCTGCCTGAGGTTCAGCTTGTCGCGATATTGGATGCTGACAAAGAGGGATTCCTCCGTTCGGAACGCTCGCTGACACAGACGGCAGGACGCGCCGCCCGCAATGCCGACAGCAAAGTGATAATGTACGCTGACAAAATCACCGAGTCGATGCAAAAAACCATTGACGAGACACAGCGGCGGCGCGAGAAACAGATGGCATACAACATCGAGCACGACATAGTGCCGAAGACCATCATCAAACCACTCGACACAGCTTGGGTTGATACCGTCAGCAGCCATAAACTCGTTGATTATGAGATGACAGAGGAACATGTGAGGTCGGTAGCCGAAGAGAAAACAGCCGTTTACCGTTCGGCAAAAGACATCAAAAAAGCCATTCAGGAAGCCAAGAAAGATATGGAGAAATCGGTCAAGGAACTCGACTTCATGAATGCCGCAAAATACCGCGACATCATCGTCGCTTTGGAAGAGAAATTAAATAAAATCGATTGAATATGAATGTTTTAACAATGCCATTTTTTGCAACCGATGCGGTTTGGAACGCAATGATACAATTTGGTATCATCGCAGTTGGACTATTGACAGGCAACATTGTGCGAACAAAAGTGCCATTTATGCAGAAAAGTCTGATTCCCTCAGCACTGATTGGAGGCGCTTTAATATTGGTTTTCAAGGCGATATATTCTGACTTGCTTGGATGGGAGGATTTAATCGACAAAAGCTCAATGGAAATCATCACATATCACGCTCTTGGTCTCGGTTTTGTCGCTTTGGCATTGAAAAACAACAAAGTTGAGTCGAAATCAAGCACTATGAAGGTGATTGAAACCGGCACTTTGACAGCAAGCACATATATCATTCAAGGCATTGTCGGTCTGTTAGTTACGATACCAATGTTCTATTTTGGAAAACAGATATTCTATGCCGCAGGATTGCTTCTTCCGATGGGCTACGGTCAAGGACCAGGACAGGCACTGAATTTCGGCACCATTTATATGGACAGGGCCGCTGAACAGGGCATGGATTTTCCAGGAAAAGACTTCGGATTGTCAATAGCTGCTATGGGCTTCATCATCGGCTGCGTGGTTGGAGTGATTTATCTTAATATTTTGAAAAAGAAAGGCGAAATCAAGATTTCTGATATTCAGGAGAAGCAGAGAAACAAACTCAGCGACTACGAAAGCGAGAACGAAATCCCTGACACCGAATCAGTCGACAAGCTCTCAATACAGTTTGGTCTGGTGCTTTTCACATACTTGCTGGTATATCTCTTCAACCATGCCTTGCAGAGTTTCGACCTCGGCGAATTCGGCGAGAAAACTCTGATGCCGTTGATGTGGGGCTTCAACTTCTTGCTCGGAACGCTGTTTGGCATAATGATAAAAGGCATCATGAAGAGTCTGCAAAGAGCCAAAATCATGAAACGCGAGTATATCAACAACTACCTTTTGAACCGTATTAGCGGATTTTTCTTCGATATCATGATTGTGGCAGGCACGGCAGCCATCAACTTCAGTGAATTCAAGGGTTTTGCGCTACCTTACATACTCGTTTGCACCCTCGGAGCCATTGCGACATTCTGGTTTGTCTTGAAAGTGTGCAAACATCTCTATCCGAACTACGTATATGAAGGCTTTTTCAGCATGTTCGGCATGTTGACAGGCACGGCATCCAATGGTATGATATTGCTTCGCGAAATCGACCCTAAATTTGAGACCCCGGCGGCAAACAACCTTGTGCTTCAATCACTTCCTGCTGTAGCCCTCGGATTCCCCGTGCTGCTTTTGGTCAGCTATGCGCCTCAAGGTTTTGATGCCACCATGATTACTTTGGGAATTCTGATTGCTGTTTTTGTGATTTTCAATTTATTCCTTTTCAGGAAAAAGTTGTTTAAAAAGCACAAGCAATAGTGTCATTTCGAGCTTGTCAAGAAATCACCGCCTTTCGAATAATTCTGAAATCTTCATTGGCGGTGATTTCTCCATTTCGCTTCGCTCCAGTCGAAATGACGAAGAGAAGGTTTGTGTCGGAATTATAGGTGCCATTTGCAGAATGGCGACTTACCACAGGGTACTGAGAGCAATTCGAAAATGGCACCTATAATCCCCAATAAAAAATCAATGAAATTTTTGTTTTTTATTTAAAAAAATATATTATATTTGCAGACATGATAAAGGTGTAATGGCTTTTATCATATCTCGTTTTGTAACTAATTGAAATAGAGTAAATTATATTATATATGAGCGAAGGATTATATTCAATGGAAGCTAAGGATTTTGACAAAACCTTAGACTTAACGAAAATCAAGCCGTATGGCGACACTATGAACGATGGCAAAACCCAGCTGAGTTTCACCTTACCTGTTCCATGCGGCGCAGAAGCTGTCGAGGCAGCGAAACAACTCCTCAAAACTATGGGTTTCGAGAATCCTATTGTTGTGTATTACAAAGAGTTGACACCAGGATTCACATTCTTTAACTGCTACGGAAGCTGTACACATACTGTAAATTATAGCACAATTTACGTCCCGAAGGTCGAATCGAACACTATGGACATGTACGAGACCGACCAGTATATCAAGGAAAACATCGGCCGTAAGATTGTGGTTGTTGGCGCTAGTACAGGCACCGACGCCCACACCGTGGGTATCGACGCCATCATGAACATGAAAGGCTATGCCGGCCACTACGGACTTGAGCGTTATGAGATGATTGATGCTTACAACCTAGGTTCACAAGTCCCTAATGAGGAATTCATTGCAAAAGGCGTTGAGCTTCATGCCGATGCGTTGCTAGTTTCACAGACAGTCACACAGAAAGACGTTCACATCAAGAATATGACAGAATTCATCGAGCTGATGGAGGCTGAAGGTTTGCGCGACAAGATGATCTGCTGCTGCGGTGGCGCACGTATCTCACACGAGCTTGCAAAGGAACTCGGTTTTGACGCAGGCTTCGGAATGAACACCTACGCCGATGACGTGGCATCATTCATCGTACAGGAAATGGTTAAACGCGGGATGAAATAGTCATTAGTCATTAGCCATTAGCTGTTTAAAAGAGAAAATACAAATTAACAATTAAATATTTTGCTATATGGAAAAAAACGAAATCAGAGAAGTTATCGCAAGACGTGCTGCTAAAGAGTTGCATGACGGCGATGTTGTGAATTTGGGTATCGGTCTTCCGACAATGATTCCTAACTATCTTCCGGAAGGCGTGTCAGTGACACTGCAGACCGAAAACGGCGCTATGGGCATGGGCCCAACACCAGAGGAAGGCAAGGAAGACAAAAACCTCATCAACGCTGGCGGCGGTTTCATCACCTTGACACCAGGCGCTTGCACATTCGACTCAGCAACATCATTCGCAATCATCCGCGGCGGTCACGTCAACGTGTCGTTCCTCGGCGCATTGCAGGTCGACGAGAAGGGTAACCTCGCCAACTGGATCATCCCGGGCAAGATGGCTCCTGGCATGGGCGGCGCAATGGACCTCGTGGTCGGTGCAAAACGCGTTATCCTCACCATGGAACACACTCAGAAAGGTGCTCCTAAGATCTTGAAGGAATGCACACTGCCTCTCACTGCAGCAGGTCAGGTCAACATGATAATCACCGAGATGGGCGTGATGGAAATCACAAAAGAAGGTATCGTCCTCACAGAGATCCATCCTGAATTCACCGTCGAGCAGGTGCAGGCCGCTACAGAGGCCAAGCTCATCATCAGCCCTAACCTCAAATC
>CADAFC010000101.1 GCA_902787095.1 uncultured Bacteroidia bacterium | reverse complement strand
TGTCGGACCGGGCATCAACTCGTTTATGACAGCTTTCGGTGACTTCATCATGTATACGACCAATTTACATCCGTTTGCGATGGGAATAATAGTGTCGGTGACCATCGGCATGGCGCTGACGTTGCCAATCTCGAGTGCCGCAATCTGTTTGATGATAGGACTCTCGGGCATCGCCGGACTGACATGGATACCACCTACATTAACAGCAGCAATCACCGGACCGTTGGCGACGTGCGTGTTTCATCTCGAGAACGTGCCTATCGGCTCTGGTATGGGCACCTGCGGCTTGGTGGGACCTCTTGGCGTCATCTCGGCGATGCCCGACGGAGGCTCCCAGATGTGGTGGGGTATCCTGCTGATTTGCTTCGTGCTCCCAGCTGTGTTGACATGGCTTTTCGGATTCATTTTCAGAAAGTTTGGCTGGATTAAAGACGGAGATTTGAAGCTGGAACAGTAGCCATTAGTAATCAGCCATTAGCCATTAGTTTTTTTGATGCTTCATAGTAAGCTGATGGCTAATAACCGATAGATAATAGCTTATAAATCAATTATTTATAATTTTTTTCTTGACAAAATTTTCATTTTGTTGTATATTTGCGTTCCTTTTTCGAAAAATAGATACAAATAAAAATATTGGGAAATGAAATTATCTCAGTTTAAGTACAACTTACCGCATGACCTCATTGCGATGTATCCGCCGAAAGAACGCGAGGACGCAAGGATGATGGTCTTGCACCGTGACACTCAGACCATTGAGCACAAGACATTCCGCGACATCATCAGCTATTGCCAGCCTGGCGATTTGTTCGTAATCAACAACACGAGAGTGTTTCCTGCACGTCTGTATGGCACGAAGGAAAAGACCGGCGCCACCATCGAGGTGATGTTGCTGCGCGAGCTTGACGAGGAAAGCCGTCTGTGGGATGTCCTCGTGGACCCCGCACGTAAGATACGTATCGGCAACAAGCTGTATTTCGGTCCGAACGACGAGCTTGTGGCCGAGGTCATCGACAACACCACATCACGTGGAAGAACACTGCGTTTCCTGTTCGACGGTCCGCATGACGAGTTCAAGAAAGTCATCATGGGACTTGGCGAGACGCCGCTCCCGAAAGTGATTCAGCGTCCGGTGGAGCCTGACGACGAGTTCAACTATCAGACCGTTTACGCCACACAGGAAGGCTCGGTGGCTGCCCCGACAGCTGGCATGCATTTCAGCAAAATCCTGATGAAACGCATGGAGCTTGAAGACGTGAATTTCGCTGAAGTGACGCTGCACACCGGCATGGGCAACTTCCGCGACATCGAGGTCGAGGACTTGACAAAACACAAGACCGACTCAGAAGAGATGAGCATCTCACAGGAGACTTGTGACCTTATTAATAATACTAAGGAACAAGGTCACAGGGTGTTTGCCGTCGGAACCACCACTTTGAAGGTCATGGAGACCGTGGTGAGCATCACAGGCAAGCTGAAGCCGATGACTGGCTGGACCAACAAGTTCATCTTCCCGCCTTACGATTTCCACACCGCCAACGCGCTCATCACCAACTTCCACCTCCCGAAGTCACCGATGATGATGGAAGTGGCAGCATTCGCTGGCTATGATTTCTTAATGAAAGCTTATAAAGAAGCCGTCGCAGAGAAATATAATTTCTTCACCTACGGCGACGCAATGCTCATTCTTTAAGAAGTCAGAAGTCAGAAGTCAGAAGACAGTATGGCAGTTTAGAATATTAGAAATTTAGAATAAATATTTGATAATAAATTAAAAAAAACGAAGCGTAGAGGAAAAAGGTGTGGTAGTCCAGATTCTGACTCCTGCCTCCTGTCTTCTGGCTTCTCTAAAAAACTATGAATCAGGAAGAATTTTTCAAAAAAATAACAGCTCACGCGAAAGAATACGGATGATTACGGCCAGAATGGTGTCGAACTGAAGAAAAACATCAGAGAATACTGGTGGAAAGCCATGGTGCAGATGCACGAAAACATCGTCGGTCTCGACGCTGCCATCTTCATGCATCCTACAGTGTGGAAGGCATCAGGCCACGTTGACGCTTTCAACGACCCGATGATCGACAACAAAGACAGCAAGAAACGTTACCGCGCTGATGTCCTCGTCGAGGATTACATGGCGAAGATAGAGGAAAAAATCAACAAGGAAGTTGAGAAAGCCAAGAAACGCTTCGGTGACGCCTTCAACGAGGAGCAGTTTGTCACCACAAACGCCCGCGTCCTTGAGTGGAAGAAGGAAATCGAGACCATCAGCCACCGTCTTTATGGCGACATGGAGAAAAACGACCTCGCCGACATCAAGAAACTCATCGAAGACCTCGGCCCTCGGCATCGTGTGCCCAATCAGCGGAACACGCAACTGGACCGACGTCCGTCAGTTCAACCTGATGTTCGCCACACAGATAGGCTCGCTGGCAGAAGGAGCCAACACAGTGTATCTGCGTCCTGAGACAGCACAGGGTATCTTCGTCAACTACCTCAACGTGCAGAAGACCGGTCGTATGAAGATTCCGTTTGGCATCGCCCAGACAGGTAAAGCCTTCAGAAATGAGATCGTTGCACGTCAGTTCATCTTCAGAATGCGTGAATTCGAGCAGATGGAGATGCAGTTCTTCGTACGTCCTGGCACCGAGATCGAATGGTTCAAGAAATGGAAGGAAGAACGTTTGAAATGGCACCTCTCACTGGGAATCCCAGCTGAAAACTACCGTTTCCACGATCATGAGAAGCTCGCACACTACGCGAACGCCGCGACCGACATCGAGTTCAACTTCCCGTTCGGCTTCAAGGAACTGGAAGGCGTGCACAGCCGCACCGACTACGACCTCAGCCGTCATGCAGAGTTCTCGGGTAAGAAGCTGCAATATTTCGACCCGGAAACCAACGAGAGCTACACTCCATACGTCATCGAGACATCTATCGGCTTGGACCGTATGTTCCTTGCTATGTTCAGCTACGCCTACACAGAGGAGAAACTTGAAGACGGCAGCGAGCGTGTCGTGATGAAGCTGCCTCCGATTTTGGCACCTTACAAAGTGGCTATCCTGCCATTGGTGAAGAAAGACGGACTTCCGGAGAAAGCTCGCGAAATCATGGACAACCTGCAGTACGACTTCATGTGCCAGTACGAGGAGAAAGACTCCATCGGAAAACGTTACAGAAGACAGGATGCCATCGGTACTCCATTGTGCGTAACCGTTGACAATCAGACACTTGAAGACAACACCGTGACTGTGCGTGACCGCGACACCATGGAGCAGATCCGTGTCAACGCCGACCAGCTGCACGAGATTATCAGAAAGAAGATTTCTCCAAAGAAATAAATTACGGCATGAATATCAGCGCTTTTCTCAATCCCATCAAGGAAGAAGTCATCGAAAACAGCCATCTGACACATAAGAAACAGATTGGCAACACCATCACCATCTTCAAAAACGAGGAAGACTTTCCCGATTTGGAAGGATGCCAGGTGGCGCTTCTCGGGGTGGAAGAAGAACGCTATGCCGTTGATAATGAAGGATGTAAGGCCGCTCCGGATGCTATCCGCCATGCCTTATATCCTTTGTTTAACCATTGGCCCGACCTGAAAATAGTCGACCTCGGCAATGTGAAGTCGGGACTGAGGGTCGAGGACACCTATTACGCCCTTGGCGAGGTGTTTCTGACGCTGCTGAAATACCACATCGTGCCAATTATCATTGGCGGAAGCCAGGACTTGACGTATCCTATCTACAAGGTGTACGAAAACACTGGTAAGTTGGTGAATATCACCGCTATAGACCCGCGTTTCGACATAGGCGAAGAAGGCGAAAGCCTCAATTCAGAGTCGTATCTGAGCCATATCATCTTGCACCAGCCAAATTATCTGTTCAACTACACGAACATCGGCTATCAGACGTATTACATTGATAATGAGAATATTAGCCTGATGAAACAGCTTTTGTTCGACATTTATCGGCTGGGTACGATTAAAAACAGGCCAGAACTCACTGAGCCTCTGTTGAGAAATGCCGACATCATCACCATAGATGCGGCGGCTTTCTGTGCCTCGGATGTGCCAGGGATTAAACACGGCTCACCCAACGGACTGAGTGGCGAAGACGGCTGCAAGATGACTCGTTACGCCGGCATGAACCAGAAGCTGACGTCGATAGGGTTCTTCAACTACAACCCGCAATACGACATCAACTATCAGGGTGCCAACAACTTAGCTGAGATGGTTTGGTACTTTCTGGAAGGTTTCTCGCTTCGTCAGAACGATTACCCAACCACTGAAAACCGCGACGATTTCACGCGATATATCGTGCATCTTGAGAACTACGACGACCTCATTTTCCTTTGCCATAAGACATCCGGGAAATGGTGGATGGAGATTGCGGAGCATTTCATCCCATGCGCGAAAAACGATTACGACATGGCGATGCGCAACGAATTGCCCGACCGCTGGTGGCAGTTTTATCAAAAATTGATGTAAGATTATGACCAGACAGAAACTTTTCGAAATCATCGAGCCCAGCTACGAAAAAAACACCTCTTTTTCAGGCAAGCTGTACGACATTTTCATGTTTTTGATGATAGTCATCAGCTTCATACCGCTGATGTTCAGAAGTGCTTCTCTTCTGTTTTACCTGTTTGAGAAAATCTCTGTCACAGCCTTCATCTTGGATTATTTTTTACGTTGGATAACGGCCGACATCAAGTTTCCGGAAAGGAAGAAATGGGTGGCTTTCGTCACCTATCCGTTAACCACGATGGCCATCATCGATTTGCTTTCGATTTTGCCGGCTTTGGGACTCTTGCACAAGTCACTGAAGGCTTTGCGAGCTGCCAGAGTGTTCATGCTCATCAGGATAATACGTCTGGTACGTTATTCAAAACGCATTTGGACACTTCTTTATGTTTTAAAGAAAGAACGTGTTGTTTTGCTGACGGTACTGGGAATTGCGCTGTTTTACATCTTCGCGACAGCGTTGATAATGTTCAACGTCGAGATGTATCGTCAACTGCCTGACGGAAGCTTGGTCTTCAACTCGTTTTTAGACGCTTTGTATTGGGCTACAACAACTTTGACCACTATCGGATATGGCGACATCTACCCCGTTTCCGATGCCGGAAAAATTGTGACCATAATCTCATCCATTTTAGGTGTTGCTATAATAGCATTGCCGACAGGTGTTATCACGGCAGGATACCTTGATGAGCTGAAGAAGCGTAGACAAGAAGAGGAAGATAAGAATTGAGAGTTAACTCTTAGCTCTTTTATCGGGATTTTGTTGCAAAAACACCTCCCAGCTGTTGAATTTTTTCTTTCCTTTCGGGATTTTTGGCAGTTTCGGATCGTCAGTGCCGCCAACTACATTGAGTTGGTTTTGGAAGCTATGGCAGACGGCTGCCGCCATGGCGTCGGTGGCGTCGAGATAGTCGGGATGCTCGGTGAAGTTGCAGAGTTTCTGCACCATAGCCGCGACCTGTTCTTTTGAAGCGGCTCCGTTTCCTGTTATCGACTGTTTGATTTTACGTGGCGAATACTCAAAAATCGGGATATCACGATAGAGTGCCGCCGCCATAGCGACACCTTGGGCGCGACCGAGCTTCAGCATTGACTGAACGTTTTTTCCGAAAAATGGAGCCTCAATTGCAAGTTCATCAGGATGATACTCATCGATGATTTCAAGCACGCGTTCGAAGATGCGTTTCAGCTTAAGTGCTTGATTGTCAAGCTTTGCAAGCTTTAAAACGCCCATTCGGAGCATGCTCAGCTCACGGCCTTTCTGGAGGATAAGACCGTAACCCATCACCATCGTTCCAGGGTCGATACCTAATATTATTCGTTCACTTTTCAAAATTTATTATCTTTGCAGTCGAAATGAACACGACTTCCCATAACGCAAAAATAAGAAAATTCGCTGAAATGGTGATAAAAATTCTTATTGTCCTTGCAGGATGCTGGGTCCTTTATGTAAAAATCATTAAGAATCAAGATCTTACAGAGATGTGGGAGTCGGTAAAAACGTCATTCTCATCCACCAGAAACGTGCTTCTGATGGCGTTAGCGTTCATCCTGATGCCGCTCAATATGGCTTTGGAGACTCGGAAGTGGCAGAAATCGATACAACCTGTTGAACGAGTGCCGTTTTGGAAGGCATATACCGCCATCTTCACAGGAATCACTGCAGGGATGATGTTTCCGAACCGCACCGGCGACTTCCTCGGACGCATTTTCATACTCGAAAAAGGCAATAGACTCAAGGCGGCGATGCTCACTTTTGTGGGAAACATAGCTCAGATGCTCGTCACGGTGAGCCTCGGATGTATCGCATGGGTTTTCTTCACATCCTCAAAATACTATTGGTATGTCCTCATTTTATCGTTGATAATCATTATTTTAGGATATCTGATATATTTCAACATCCATATTTTGAAACATCTCCAGCATTTGATACCGAAGAGATGGCGCCCACGAGCCGAGAAATACATGGAGATTTTCGGAAGTTATTCGAAAAAAGACCTTGCGGTTATTTTACTTATCGCTTTGGGGAAATACATCGTTTATTCGTTCCAGTTTGTCCTGCTGATTTGGGCTTTTGACGTGCCTTTGAACTATCTCGAGGCAATGGTTCCTATCATGCTGACTTACCTTTTGATGACCGTGATTCCGTTTATCACAATAACAGAGATTGCGGTGCGCGGATCTGTGTGCATTTATGTTTTTGAGGCCTGGCTGACGCGACTTGGCGTCAGTGCGGCGTTTTCGATGATGGTGTTTTCAGCAAGCACTATGCTTTGGCTATATAACCTCGCAATTCCGGCGATAATCGGACTGTTTTTCATCAGAAAATTAAAGTTTATAAGAAGCAGTTATGAGTCTTGAAACAATACACATCTTATTGAATATCATTATGATATTCGCTGCATTTTACCTGATTTGCATAGGTGCGTTCACTTATGGTTTGACGATTTTGTCGCGCAATTACAACAGAGACGCGATATTAAGACAGGTAAAAAAAGTCTCAGTGTTGATAGCTGCCCGCAATGAAGGCAAAAACATCGGGAAATTGTTGCAATCGCTTTATAATCAGACGTTTGCGAAAGAAAATTTCGAGTTGATTATAGTCGATGACCATTCAGATGACGACACCTTTGAGATTTCGGAGAATTTCAAAGTCTCTCATCCCGAAATGATCCTGAAACTGTTAAAAGCTACAGGTTACGGCAAAAAACAAGCCGTCTCCCAAGCCTTGCATGCCGCTGACAATGAGATTGTCATGGTCACTGATGCCGACTGCGAGCTGCCTGAGAAATGGATTGAGAAGATGCTTGCTTTTTACATCATGAAAGACCTGAAAATGGCGCTTGGTCCGGTGCTTTTGTCGCCTGCCGACACTTTGTTTGAGAAGCTCCAGGTGCTTGAGCACATGAGTCTCATTGCGAGTACTGCCGGTTCCGCCGCCATCGGGATGCCTGTGATGTGCAACGGTGCCAACATGATGTACGACCGCAAATCGGCTTTAGATGTGGAGGAAGACCGCACCGACATGGAACTCGCCTCGGGCGACGACATGTTTCTGATGGAGCAGTTTATCGCGCGTTATGGCAGTCGCGCCATCGGCTTTTTCCTTAACCGTGAGGTTATTGTGAAAACGGCTACCATGCCGAATCTCAGGGCGTTTTTCCGTCAGCGCACCCGCTGGACGTCGAAGACGAGAGCTTACACCAACTGGAAAATCATCGCCACGGCATCGACAGTGTTTCTGTTCAATCTGAGCATTGTCTTCTTCTTCGTGGCTGGCTTTTTCATGCCAGTTTTCTGGTGTTTCTACGTGCTTTACATCATCTTGAAGACCCTCATCGACTATCCTATCATCAGGCGAATCTCGGCTTTCATGAAACAGAAAAAACTCAAGTTCTGGACATTGCCGCTTGAGTTTATCTATCCGTTTTACGTGGTGTTTACCGCGTTTGCGGGGATGTTTGCAAAGACGAGGTGGAAATAACTATTTGTTTTTAGTTTCTAACTCTTTTTCCAAAACATCAAAGATATACAAAGGGCTTTGAAAATATAGTCCAGTTGCTGGATTATTAAGGTTTTCAAAGGTTTTTGAATTATAAAACACATTCATAGCATCGGCAATCGTCATATCGCGCTTTTCCACAAGCATGGTTATGACATCACGCGCCGTACACTCGTTCATATAATCAATTTCACTCATATCCTAACAAGTTTTGATATTGCTCTTTCTGTTCCAAAAAAGTATTGAAACGTAATGCCTTGAACGTATTTCAATCTTTCCAAAAACACATCCATATCAATATTTTGTTCAATGAGGTTTCGGATTTGAACTCCGATTTTGTCGTTGGCTATCGGTCCATAAACCACATCATATTGATGGATGTTAGCATCATTTTCATTCATTCTGTTTCTCAAAATGAAATCAGCCCACTCCTTAGAATATTTTGTAAACTTAAGAAATGACAATTCTCTTTTTAAAAAGTTTTCGTCAAAATCATATTTCAAAATGATAGGCTTACTACCATATTGCAATGATTTGAAAACAGCCATCTTCTCTGCTTGTTCTTTATTTTCTGACAAATAGAATCCTTTTCCAAAATCTTTTCCTTTGTTTGATTTTGAAAGGTCTATTCTATCAAAGTCCAAATATGTGCCGTGAAACAATATCATGCCAAATTTCCTCCGTGTCTTTTGCAATAATATACGTCTGTTGGATGCCAAGATTGAAATGTCTGGCAAACTCACCAATAAAGATGACCAAATACTCTATTTTATTACGTTCAAGCATATTATTATCAGACTCAAAGTGCAAAATTACCAAAAATTTGACAAAAATCATACTTTTAACTAAAAAGTTTTCAACAATTGCAAAAAATTTGTAACTTTGTACCGTGTTAATTAAATGAGTATCTAAAGAATTAGAAAAAGAAGAAAATAGATTTATAATTTGAGCTTTGCGCTCTTGTTCTCAATTCTGTAAAATCTGGTAAATTTTATTAGCGGGAGAATGAGTTAGCGAAAAGTTCGCGTATTTAGGCGTGAACTGTTTTGTGCTTATTACCGCATGGTTTACCAGAGCCAACAGAATTTAATAAGCAAAATGGTGAACGCCTTTTCTTTTGCTTTTAAGAGCCAAGTTCTTAACAGGCAAAATCATGAACGAATTACCTCATATCGGCGAGTTAAT
>CADAFC010000100.1 GCA_902787095.1 uncultured Bacteroidia bacterium | reverse complement strand
TAATTGTCGGGCGTTTTCAATAAGATAAGGGTCACTTTGTGTGCCTGCGCCATGTGTCCAAGGCTCGGCAGTGCCGTCCCAAACTGAAATCTGGGCGTTGAGTGATAACACCAGCAACGCTGTAACGATTGTAAGTAATGTTTTTTTCATGGCGTTATGTTTTGAATTTCGGCACAAAACTATACAAATCATGAAAAAATATCAAGAAAAAAAGGTTATGTAAAGTTATGTATCGGGGTAAAATAAATGATAATCAATGGATTATGCGTTGCACTGCGCCTGAAATGCCATGGCAGCGATGGCTGACTGAAGCGATTCCTTGGTGTTGAAAATGCGTTTTATCTTACGGCTGCGCTGACACACTGTAGGATATGCGCGCTGCATCGTGTTGCAGTAATGTGTCGATGTTTTGCAGGTTTTCGTCAAATTCAAACGGTAATGGCTCTGGCTCGGCAATGACAGGCTCGGGCTGCTTCTCTGTGCAAGAGAGAAGCAACACCGAAACCATTGCCAATATGACGAGAATCTGTTTCACATCAATCTATTACGACCTCATCGCAGAAAATCCAGGCTTTATCGCCGGCCCCGACATGCCAGTCGGGGCAGGTGCCGATGCTTGTTGCAACCATGCGGACATAGCGGGCGTTAAGGCGTTTGCGGATCTCAAGCTCCTGAATCACAGCGTCTTCGGCATCTTGTGCGACCTCGTTTTCGACCACTCCTACGGACTTGAAGCTCTTGCCGTCGTCAGAGATGAAGAACTCCACTTTTTCAGGCATGAAAATCCATGAATCCTGGTCTTGCAGGAAGCTGCCGGCCAGACGTGTGATGCTGGTCTGCTCGCCAAGGTCGATGGTGACGTCGACATCCACGCCATGATAGCCTTGCCACATGCCTACGCGGAAATTGTCGTTACCGCGCTGTAAATCAATGAGTGCGATGTCGCCTCCGGCATCATATTGGTTGCTGTAGGCGTTCTTGATGGCTATTTTACGGCCTGCCGCAATCTTCTTGAAAGAGCCTTCCACAACATTCGATTTTTCGTCGCCGACCTTTGCGTATGCCTTGATATCAGTGGTTTTATCGATGGTGAAAGGAGCGATATATTCAACAAAATCGCCGTCGTTCAACGAATAATAAATCTTGGCGTCTTTGTTCGGATGGCTGATGCTGACGACGAGGTCGTCGTAGAAGACATATCTCTCAACATTGATGATAGGCACCGTAACAATCTGATTGTCAGCGATATATGCCTTAGGACAATCCTCTTCGGCAGTGGCCCAGGTGGTGTTGCGGTTGCTTGTCATTGTAAACTCAAGTTTGCCGCCGTTAATCACCTCATCGTAATATAAGTAACTGCGTGTCAATGGCTTACCATTGAGTTTCACCGACTCGATATATTTGTTCTCGTGTGAGAGGTTCTTTGCGATGATGGTGAGATGCTTGCCGTTCTCGAAGTTGAGTGTCATCTTCTCGAAGTGAGGTGTTCCGATGACGAAATATCCGCTTGCTGGTGTCACTGGGAAGAATCCCATGGCGCTCATGACATACCATGCCGACATCTGTCCGCAGTCCTCGTTGCCGCAGAGGCCGTCGGGCTGGTCGGTGTAGAGCTCGTTCATAATCTGGCTTACGTAACGCTGAGTCTTTACTGGCTTTCCAAGGAAATTATAGAGATATGCCATGTGGTGTGACGGCTCGTTACCGTGTGCATACTGACCGATGAGGCCTGTGATGTCGACCTGTTCGCGGCCGGTGAGGTCTGACGAGGTGTTGAAGAGGCGGTCGAGCATGTTTTCGTAGGCTTCTTTGCCGCCCATCATGGCGATGTGGCCGTTAACATCTTGAGGTACAAAGAAATTGTATTGCCAAGTGTTGGCTTCTGTAAGCATGAAGTTGACCTGACGCGGGTCGAATGGCGACACGAAGCCGCCGTTTTTGCGGCCGCGGAAGAACTTCGTCTCCGGGTCGTAGAGGTTCTTGTAGTATTGGGCGCGACGGTAGAACTCGTCGGCGATGTCTTGTTTGCCCATCTTCTCGGCCATGCGTGCTATGCACCAGTCGTCGTAGGCATATTCGAGTGTGGTGGACACCGACTCGCCGGCCATGTCGGCAGGGATGTAGCCGTATTTCTTGTAAAACTCGAGTCCCCACATATCCTCGTTAGCTCTTGTCACCATTGCATCGAGGGCTTTCTCGGCGTCGAAGCCGGTGATGCCGTTGATATAGGCGTCGGCCATCACAGGGATGGAGTGGTATCCAATCATGCAATGTGTCTCGTTGGCAGCCAGTTCCCATGTCGGTAGCAGTCCGCCAGTCTCGTAATTGTCTATAAATGTGTTGATTATGTCGACTGCGCGTTCGGTCTGAATCATGTCGAGGAGCGGGTTCTCGGTGCGGAAGGTGTCCCATTGTGAGAACACGGTGTAGCGTGGGCGGTCGGCCTGATGTATCTTGAGGTCGTGGCCACGGTAGCGTCCATCGACGTCGGAATAGATGTTCGGGACTATAAACGAGTGATACAGAGCGGAATAGAATATCTTTTTATCGCGTTCGAGCTTGCTGTCGACCATGATACGGCCCAGTTCTTTGTCCCATGTGTCGTATGTCTTTGCTGCAAGAGCCTCGATGTCGAAGTCGGTGATTTCAGATTCGAGGTTTTTCTTCGCGCCTTCCACGTCGACGGCGGAGATGCCGATACGCATCACGAGAGGAGAGCCGTCATTTTGAAAATCAAAGGCATATACAAGACCTTCCTCGTTGTTTTCGTAAGATACGATAGGCTTTGAGAACTCGGCGTAGAAGTATAGGTATTGGTCGCGGGCCCAGTAGCCTGAGCGGCGGAAACCGCTGATGGCATTGTCGTTTTCGACTTTAGCCCAAGCCTCATAGATCTTCTCGGCCGACAGTGTCGATTCCTTAAGGTCGAGGATGACGGTGGCGTTGGTGTTCTCAGGGAAGGTGTAGCGGTGCATTGCTGCGCGTACGCCTGAGGCAAGTTCCACCTTTATATTATAGTCGTCGAGGACCACGCTGTAGAATCCCGGACGTGCTATTTCGGTCTCATGACGGAATGATGAGCGGTAATCGTCTGATTTGTAATGTTTTTCGCCTGTTATTGGCATGAAGCGGAAGTCGCCGTAGTCGTTGCATCCCGTTCCGCTGAGGTGGGTATGGCTGAAGCCGAGTATGTGATTGTCGGAGATGTGGTAGCCTGAGCATCCGTCCCAGTCGTCCATGCGGGTGTCGGGGCTGAGCTGTACCATTCCGAAAGGTGCTGTGGCACCCGGATAAGTGTGTCCGTGGCCTCCTGTACCGATAAATGTGTCGACATAGGTGGCAGGTTCTTGTTTTTTAGTGCAAGAAAAGAGCAAAAATGCTGCAATAATTAATATAGGTGTCTTTTTCATGGAACTGTTAATTTTTTCTGAGTTCAAAATTACCATAATTTTCAATAGCTTTAGAAAAAAATTCATTTTTTTTGAAAAAAAAGTTACACCATTCATAAAAAAGTTATATCTTTGCAACGTATTATGAATTGAAAGGATTCATTAAGAAATAGAAAATTAACTAAATTATTAACTAAAATTACTTAAAATGAAAAAAGTACTTTTACTTTCACTCGGCCTTATCATGGGCGTCAGTGCATTTGCACAGACAAGAGCTTCTCAAGAGAAGGCTCAGATCTCAAAGGAAATGAGAGATCAGATGAAGACCACACAGATTAAGTCAACAGTGGGTTCAGAGATGGCACCTGCTATGAGCTTCAATCCAGGTAACACAGTCCTTCCTTCAATCAAGAACAACAGAATCGTCAGAGACGATCAGGAGATGTTCGAGGAAATGACAATGTCAACAAACTACGACCTCCAGTCAAACTCAGCACTTGGTAACCGTATAGCAGCATGGGCTGATGGTTCAGCAGCTATCACAGCTACATGGGGTATTGGTACAACAACATCACCTTCAAACCGTGGTACAGGTTACAACTACTTCGACGGTGAGTACTGGGGCGATGAGCCGGAAGATCGCGTTGAAGGTAGCCTTTATTCAGGCTGGCCGTCAATCTGCGCATACGGCAACGGTGAAATCCTCGCTTCACACGGTGGTGGCAACGTCCAGATTTATTACAGAGCTACAAAAGGCACTGGTGATTGGACACAGCTCGCATCACTCGAAGGTCAGACATGGCCAAGAGTTAGCTGCACATCAGATGGTACACTCCACCTCATCTGCGCTGACCAGGATGCTAACAACACCAAGCTCAACTACATTTGGTACTACAGATCAACAGACGGTGGTACAACATGGGTAGAGAACCCATACATTGCAGACCTTGAGACAGAATATCATAATGGTATCGGTGCTGATGACTATGTCATGGCAACAAACGGCAACAGAGTCGCTATCATGTTCTCATCACATCTGTATGATATTTTCTATGTCATTTCAGAAGATGCTGGTCTTACATGGACAAAGCAGGTCATCGCAGAATTCCCTTATCCGGATTATGACGATGAAGTGAACTGGAATGGTGGTAACCCAATCATTTCTAACCTCACCGATACTATCGACTGGAGTGATAACTCACACTCAATCGCTATCGCCGACGACGGTACAGTTCACGCTGTATGGGGTATGATGGCATGGGCACCATCAAGCGACCAGGAAGGTTACATTTCAATCTGGAACTTCCGTAACACAGACATCGTTTACTGGAACTCAAACTACACCAACGAACAGGGTGGTCACAACATTCCTAACTTCGGTCAGTGGTCAGGCGATGCTGCTCACCCAGAATGGGCAAACAACGGTGAAGGTGGCAAGAGCGGCACTTTAAGATATGACCGTTTGATTGAAATGGCATGGGATGAGTCAACAGGTGATCTCCAAATCAACCCAGACCTCAACGTCTTCGGTTGGGCATCATCAGCAAATCCTGGCTCACCAGCAGACTGGAACGAATACTATGGCAACAGCTGGGGCTGGTACAGAACATACGGCATGTCTTCAATGCCTGGTATCGCAGTTTCTGGCAATAATGTAGCAGTTATCTACTCACAGCTTTCAGATGACCGTACAGCAAACGGTACAGACGGTATCTTCTACATGAGAAATGCCTTCTTGCACCAGCGCATCAACGGCGAATGGCTCGCTCCTAACACAGAGTGGAACCTTTCAGAAGATGTTATGCACATGATCAATGAGGTTTACCCAACATTTGCTCTTGACAAAGCTGTTGATGGTAACTACTGGTTCGGTTATTCAGAAGACCCAGAATTCGGTTTGTTCTTGGATGAAGACCAGACACACACAACAGACAATGATATTTGGGCTGTGAGAATTGCAGCAGATCTTGATGATGTGACAGAGACAAAAGACGTTGTTTACAACATCTATCCTAACCCTGCAACAGACTTCATCTGCATCAGCGCAGACGCAGCAGCAGAAGCAACAATCACATTTGTCAACCTCGCTGGTCAGACAGTGAAGACTATCAACAGAAGCCTCACAGTCGGTCAGAACAGCGTCAGCATCGACCTCGAAAGCGGTGTTTACTTCTGCACAGTCAATGCTAACGGTTACAGCAAGACAACCAAGGTTGTTGTGAAGTAAGTTTTTAGACGTTAGTCTTTAGACATTAGATTTAGTAGAGACGTGCTATGGTGCGTCTCTACTTTTTTAAATACAAAATATTAAGGCTATGAAAAAGACATTAATTATACTAATCATTGTTGCCATCGTGGTGGTGGCGGCGAAAATGACGGTACCTAACGAGGAAAAGCATTATCAGGTGGCGCAGCAGAAACTCACATCATTAGTGGGACAGAAGATGTCGAGTCTTGATGGCTGGAAGGAGATGGCTGAAGGCCAGAACCTGGATGTTGCGGCGTTGATAAAGTTGGCAGTAGGCCAGATGGAGGTGAAAGATTATTTCGTGTGCAATGTCGGACGAATCACCTACGACGGCAAGACATACCCATTGACAGTGGGTGTTTTCAACCATGTATTTGTCTTGACAGACTACATGGATGAGATGGAGAAGGCGGGGAAGAAAGTGGAGGAATATAAGAAAAAGTTCTAATAAAAAAGCCCGCCGTTAGGCGGGCTTTTTTTATTGAGATTGTTTATTTCTCTTCACTGAGTTTCTTGTATCCTTCGTATCTCAGTTTAGCAAACTGCTCGGTCTTGGCGAACAGCTCTTTTGCCTCTTCTGGGAAGGTCTTCAGCAGTGAGTTGTAACGGACTTCACCCATGATGAAGTTCTGGAACTTGCTCCAGTCTGGCTCTTTCGAGTCGAGGTGGAAGCCGTTCTGACCTGCTTCTTCCTCAGCTGGGTTGAAGCGCCAGAGGTGCCAGTAACCGCAGTCGACGGCGAGCTTCTCTTCCATCTGTGAGTGGCCCATGCCAATCTTAATGCCGTGGTTGATACATGGAGCGTAGCAGATGATGAGTGATGGTCCCGGATATGCTTCAGCTTCCTTGATGGCTTTGAAGTACTGTGCCTGTGATGAACCCATGGCCACCTGTGCCACGTAGACGTAGCCGTAGCTCTTGGCGATCATGCCGAGGTCTTTCTTACGTACTTTCTTACCTGAAGCGGCGAACTTGGCGACGGCGCCAGCTGGTGTAGCCTTT